>CBDUWU010000265.1:0-4596 GCA_965371015.1 uncultured bacterium
CCTCGCTTGCGGGAAATTGCGTGTCATAACATTGCGCACCCGGGCAGTGTTTGCGTACAGGATTTCCTTCCGGACATCGCCGCCCAAAATGATGCAAACGCATCATATACTGGCCCTCCCGGAGTCGATAGACTTGTAGACATACCCACCTGAGCGCACACATCCTTTTCTGGACCACCTGGAAAGGGGTCAAAATTATGAATTCCATAAAAACGAAGCTCGGCGTCGTGGCGGCGCTGGGTATCGGTTTGCTCATCGTCGGCGGCCCGGGAGCGGTCGAAGGTGTCGGACCGAACGAGCGCACGAAACTCCGATCTAAAATCGGAGAGGGAGCGGCGTACGACCTCTTCGGGAGTGCGGTTGCGACCAGCGGAAATATCGCGGTTGCCGGCGCGTTCCAGCACAACTCCGACGAGGGAGCGATCTACATTTTCGAGCACAACGGCACGGGCTGGGGGCCGGGACTCAAGAAGCAGCCCCTCGTTCCCAATGAGGGTGACCAGTTCGGCTGGGCGGTCGACATAGACGGCGAATACATCATCATCGGCGCCCGATTCAACGACGACAAGGCAGAGAACGCGGGGGCGGCGTACATCCTCAAACGCGAAACCGGCTTCTGGCAGAGCTGGTACGTGCTTGTCGACGAGATTGCCCCTGCCGCCGAAGACTGGTTCGGCACCTCGGTCGCCATCAGCGGCGACTACGCCATCGTGGGATCGGTCTGCTGCGAGTCGGACAAGGGGGCGGTGTTTGTCTTCAAGCGTGTCGGACCCGGAAATGTGTGGTCTCGAGAGGCCAAACTCACGGCGCCGGATGGCGGTACCGACCATTACTTCGGAAGTGCAGTGGATATAAACGTCTTCTACGCGGTTGTTGGCGCCGAGGCAGCCAACGGTAGCGAGGATGGATCGGGCGCAGCATACGTCTTCACGAAGCCGGGCGCCGCCTGGTACGACATGACACTTTCGGCGAAACTGACCTTCTCGGGCGGCAGCGCCGGGGACCACTTCGGGTGCTCCGTCGCAATGGACGGCGACGATGTGGTCGTGGGGGCGGACAACGCCACTGTAACTGTCTCGACCGCCGGCGCGGCGTTTGTCTTTGAGAAGCCCTCCGGCGCGTGGGTGGCCGCGACAGAAACCGATACGCTCATTGCCGACGACGGAGCGGCGGGCGACGAGTTCGGCCGGTCTGTCGATATCGTCGGAGACTTTGTGCTCGCGGGAGCGCCGGCGGACGAGGGGATGAAAACGGATGCCGGGTCCCTGCATTTGTTCAAACGGGGCGACACCGCTTGGGAAGAAAGAAAGCTGGCATCGCCGAGCGGGGCGGAGTACGAGCGCTTCGGAAAGTCGGTGTCATTGAGCGAAGACTACGTCCTGGGGGGCATGCCGGGACATGACGAGTACGGTGAAGACCGAGGGGCGGCGTTTGTCTATACGAGGCCGGTATTCGATAACCGGTATTTCGTTCATCTGGCGGATCTTCATGCGGTACACAAGGACAATGCCGTCGGCGAGGAGGACAGCGAATGGGAGGAGGTCATGAGAAAGGTGTTGCGCCTCCGACCACCTCCGGATTTTGTGGCGGTATCGGGAGACCTGGTTGATTGGGGCGAAAAGGACAGCGGTAAGAAGAACTACCGCCGGCTCACTGAATCCGGCATCCTGGACATCGATCCCGCTTCGGGGATCCATTATCTTTTTGACGACACGGATGCCACGCATCGAATCCCCATTTACTTCGCTCCGGGAAATCACGACTACAGGGCTTGGGTGTATGGGCCAACGCGTCGCCGCCTGCTCAACTACAGAGAAAAGATCAACAACACGACCTTCAATTTCAACCTCCAGGGAAGATACGCGATATACACGCTCGATACCAGATACGACAAATTCAAGAAGGGCGCTCCCTGGCGACCGGAAGGAAAAGGGCCGAGCGACAACCATTTGCGTGAGTTTGTCGCGGACCTGGGCGGACTCTCGGAATTTGTCAAAGTCGTAATGATGCACCATCCCCACGAATCGCGAAGGGATTGGCCGAATGAATCAGATGAAGAGTTTCTGGAAAACAAGTCCTGGTTCGTGCAGCTGTGCAAGGATTACGGCGTGGATTACGTCCTGTACGGACATTGTCACAAGAACGAAAGTTACATGCTGGGCGATACGAGGTGCTATATCACCGATGCCGCCAAGCACGGAAAAATGAAGGAGATATCAACAAAGAGTGCCGAACCGTGGGCCGTGGACATCACGCTGTGGCCCACCATCGTGATCACCTATGCCGGGGACGTCGAGAGCTACGCTCTCGGAGAAGATCTCGATGAAGTCGTCAAACGCACCGGCCTTCATCCGTTTTCGATGGAGATGATGGAACTCGGCATTGTGGGAGCGACATATTCGAGTTATGTCGACGTCGTCGAGGATACTGGAGAGCAAATCAGGTGGGCGGAGCTGTCCGTTCACCAGACGGACACGCTGGACTACACCTTCGTTGCCGAAGCGCTCAGCGAAGGTTTGATGACGATTATAGTGGAGGAGCACGACGTCGACGGAACGTCCCGGGAGGTCACGTTCACGGACGTTCCCATGTACTACGACGGAGGGGCGTCACTCAACCAGGGATCGATCGTGACACTCCAGGCGCCCGAGTCGATACTCGACTACACGCTGACGATCGTCGATCCGGGCGGAGAGCCGAGGGACAGCGTACCGGCGCTGACACAGTGGTCGGCCCGCGACATCGACCTGTTCCAGGACACGTTTCCCACCAACGGGACTTCGGTGGGCACGGGCAGAATCGACGCCGCGATGAACATCGCCCCTCAGGACAGCCCGATGATCATACCGGGAGACTCGGCGGTGGTCACCGTTTTCGACCCGGTATCCGGCATACGTTATCCCGATGGATACCCTGGCTTCGGACCAGGCCCCGCCGTCTATCTCTACTTGGCGAGGGATTCGGAAATCGATCCCCCCGCCAACCCGATGCCCCGTGAGCGGATCGTGGAAGACAGCAACCGGTGGCCCGTGGTGGACTCGCTCGTGACGACTAAAAGGACCTGGTACATGATCCGTGCGGACACCTGCATCGGCGAGCCCGCCAAGTACTCCTTCGACGTCAACGACAATTTCTTCACCAACGGGGACACGCTGTGGTTTTTCTTCGGCGCGGAAAACAACGACGCGCCGGGCCAGTGGTCCTGGTGGACACAGGAAAGCGGTACGGTGACCGACGTCAACGCGGCCTGCGCGACGGCCATGGAAATGCAGATTCTCCCGGGCGCCGGCCCGGCGCGGGGCGGCGACATCCTCTTCGTCGACAACCTCGGGGCCGGCGACGAGCGGCCGATGTTCGAGTGGGCGTTCGAGATGCTGGGAATCGGCGACAAGGTCGACCGCTTCGACAAGCGGGGACCCGCCTTCTGCGAGGGAAACAGTCTCGGCGGACGCGTGACGGATGCCTCGCAGCAACTCATCGCGAACTACCGGAAGATCATATGGAATTCGGGCAACGAGGTGGCGGGCACCGTCGGGGATGGGACCGGTCTGCCGGAAAAGGCGGATGACTTCTCGGTGCTCTTCGAGTTCATCGACGCACACAGCGACGCGGGTGGTGCGGGAATCTACTTTTCGGGCAATAACCTCGCCGAGGAGTGCATGGGGATGGCCGGGTCGAGCGGTGCCGACTTCCGCGACACCTGGATGCCGTTCCGGCTGGAGGATCGTGACTTCGCTATTGAGTTCGGCGAGAGTCCTTATGTTGTCGGCGAGCCCGGCGGGATGTTCGATCACGCCAGCGGGCCGGACACGATCGTGGCATTCGGCGGCCTTCTCGACACGAACTGCTTTGATGTGATATTGCCCATCGGTCGCACGACGCTCGAGATGAGCTATCAGAACCCGCCAGCAACTCCGGGCGGGGCCGTGGTGTCATTCGACTCGACCAACGATTATGGGAATCAGGCGAGGGTCGTCTTGTCCGGTTTCAGCTATCACTATATCTACGACGATGTGCCGGCGGGGGTCCCCGACCGCGCGGAGCACCTGGGGGACATTCTCGATTGGCTCGGTAACGACCTCGGGCAACCGGTCGGCGCGGCGGAGACGCCTGTATTCAGAAACACTCTGTCACAGAACCATCCCAACCCGTTCAATCCGACGACCACGATCCGCTATTCGATCGCACGGCCGGGCCACGTAAGCCTGAGGATCTACAACGTGGCCGGGCAGCTGGTCAAAACGCTGGTGAACGAAAAGCAACTCCCGCAGGCGGGCGGGTTCACGATCAGGTGGGATGGCCGTAACAACAAGGGCAGCCGGGTCTCGAGCGGTGTCTACTTCTACCAGCTCAAGACGGACTCCTTCACCAGTGCCAAAAAGATGGTACTTCTGCAATGAGTGCCCATTTAAATGCGGACGGAATAATTGGGAGGCTCAGGCGGCTCAGGCCTGGTCAACGACCTCGGGGTTTGCCCAGCTACTTGATCAAGATCAGTTTTTGCCGACGGACCTCTCCCGCGAATTCTAGTCTTACAAAATACACGCCGCTGCTCACGTCGGCGCCCGCGCTGTTTCGCCCGTCCCATTTGAGGCG
>CBDUWU010000266.1:0-4576 GCA_965371015.1 uncultured bacterium
TACTGGTGGGAGTTTTCCATCATCGGCAACTGCGGGTCGCCGGTGGAGACGGACGAAGGGTGGTTACTGCTGACACACGGAGTCGGGCCGATGCGGCAATACTGCATTGGTGCAGCTCTCCTCGACCTGGACGAACCATGGCGGGTGATCGGGCGTACCCGCGAGCCGCTGATCGCACCGGTCGGGGAAGAACGCATCGGCTACGTACCAAACGTCGTGTATACGTGCGGCGCGATGCTCAATAACGACCATCTGATCATTCCCTACGCGGCGAGCGACACGTTGACCACGTTCGCAACGGTATCTCTGCCTGAACTGCTGGCTGCGCTGAAAGATGGCGCGGAGTAAACTGTTTTCTTTTAATAACAACTTATGAATGTAGTCATGGGGTGAGTTTCCGAATCGGCGATTCCGCCGGCGTGGCTAGATCACCTTTTTCAGGGTGAGCTTTGTGGCAAAGGACCTGCCGGCCCGCTCATACGCGATCGTGTAAGTGGTTCCGGCGTCACGCCTGAAGAGACGGCGCACCTGTTCGAGAGGGATGGAGTCGGCGGGTTTGCCGTCGATTTCGCGGATGATGTCTCCCACGGCGAGTCCGGCTTCGTCGGCCGGCGATCCGGGAATGACGTCGACCACGCGATAGACGGACCGGTCGTCCACGTCGGCCACGAGAAAGGTGCCGCTCTTGTCGAAGTCGAGCCGTCCCGCGTCGAAATCGCTTTCGAAGAGAATCAGGCGATCCCCCGCGTAGTCGAAGAGCACGCGGAAGCGCTGCAGCACGGCTGATCCTATGATGCCGGCCCGGTCGGGATTGGCCAGTGCGCCGGCCTCGATCTGCGAGAGCGATGAGGGGATAGGTCCGAGTGAAATCCCGCCGAAGACAAAATTCCCGAGCCGGCCGATATGGGCCTTGACCTGGCCGCCGACACCGCCGCCCATTGTCGTGTAGAGTGTTGGTCCGAACCGGTTGATCAAGTCGTGTTCGTTGACGTAGGGAGTGTTGAAAACCAGCGTGCCGCGCAGGCCGGTGTCGAGCATGAAGGTGCCCGCCAGGGTGTCGCCATCCGCCAGGATCGCGGTGGCCGCGATCACGCAATGACCACCGTCGATCTTGATCGGTATGACGGTGCCGTCACCGAAGTACTTGTAGTCGCGGCGGTCACGTATGTGGAGGAACTGCCGGTGGTAGTCGATCTCTACGATGTAATCAGAGAATATGTTGTAACCACCCAGAACGCCGTCGATCCGCCGCCCCTCGAACGGTCCGACGATCGCGTCGATGTTGCCCACGTGCGCGGGTTGGTCGAGGAGTTGTATGCCGGGCAGCCCCACGTCAAAGGTGCTGTCGGCCGGCGCCAGCGTAAACGGGTTTTCTCCCGCGCCGCCCACCTGAAACCCCTCGCGAGTCGTGATTTCGAGGGCCTCTCCTACGCGGGTATCGAGGATCATACCGGGCGAACCGGTGTCGAGCACGAGCCAGAAGGGGCCGCCGCCGTCGATGCTCACCTGGAGGTAGATTTTGTCGCTGTTGAGTTCGAAGGGGATGCGAATGGAGCTGCGGCCGTTGTCGAAAACCACCGACCCGCCTTCGCGGAACTGGGCGTTCGAACCGGGCACGGGCAGAAGCAGGACCAGGGCAAGAAGCAGAAGGCGTGCTGTTTTAACGAGAGATCTCATTGCTGGCGTAAGCTCACTCGAACTCGACGCCGCAGTTGGGACACTTGCTGACATCGTGGTCAACTTCGGCATCGCACTCGGGACACAGGACGACTTCCACTTCGGGATTCACCATCAGTCCGCACTCCGGGCACTCGGCGGTACCATCGGGAACGGGAGTCGAACACGCCGGGCAGATCCCCTTCGACTCCTGCTCTTCGTATTTGAATGACGCCGCCTCTTCGGGCGCTCCGCGGAGCCAGTGGACCCGGTCGATTTCTTTGGCGGCTTCCTCGTCCGTTGTTCGTACGTATAGACCATACGCCGCTTTTGACTGTCACGTCCCCGGGGCATTGCCGTGAAAGCGGATTCCCGCCGGCATCGCGGCCCTCGTCAGCAGCTGCTCGAGCTCACGGAGATAGCCGACGGCACCCTGCCGGACGAGGACCACCGCTTCGCCCTCTTCGATAGGGGCTGTGCGTTGCGAATCCCCGCCGGAAAACTCGAGGGGGCCGCCGCAGTCCGCGCAGCTCTGCGCGTCGAGTGCGTATTCGGCCCCGCAATACACGCAGATCTTGACCGGCTGTTCGTCCATGATACGATTTCTCTCTCTCGTCTATTTGACTACGATGCTTGCCGCCACGAACTTGCCGTCCTTGATCTCGCCGGCGGTTTCCACCTGGACATTCTCCTTGCCGCACCATTCCATACCGCCGAGGCCGAGGTCTTCGCTGTTGGCGAGCGCGAGGTACTTCGAATCGATCTGGACGTAATTGCCGCAATGACCGACTTCTTCCAACGCGCAGCCGCAGCTCGCGTTACGCGTGGCCAGCTCGACGGGTATGTCGGCGATAGCGGCCGGTTCTTGAGCGTGTGCGTGGCCCGCGTGCGGATCCTCTGTGTTGACGGCAGCCTGCTCGGATTTTGACTGGTCGCCCTCGGAAGCACAGGCGATCAGGAACACACACGCCAGGAGACATAGTATCTTTTTCATGGTATACCCCACGGGTTCAGGTTCTGGTTGATCTCGACGTTACTGTTATATTGTACGAAATTTACAGAAAACGGCAAGTAAAGCCGTCATCACGATTGCGCTTTCATGGTGCCAACTGAATTATGTCGTTGTCGGCAAACAGGAATTGATGGATCAGAGCGCAAGGAAATCTGCCGCCATAATGGCGGTAAGAATCTTGTCAGTCCGTTGGGACGAACCGTCTTATCCTGCGGCAACGCCTTCGGGATACATGGCAGGGCTGCGTCAGTTCATCCAGACCGGCGGTTGATCTGGTGAGATGCCCAGGATTCTCGTGACCACGAAGTAGACGAAGCACGTCACGAACACGACCGTTATGAGGTTGAGGAAGAAGCCGGTTTTTCCCATCTGGGCGAGACTCACCCGGCCGCTGGAAAAGACGATCGCGTTGGGTGGTGTGGCGATGGGCAGCATGAAGGCGCACGACGCCGCCATGGTGGCGGGGAGCATCAGCAGGAGGGGATTGACGCGAATCACCGTGGCGGTGGCGGCGAGAATGGGCAGCATCATTGTCGTCGACGCCGTGTTCGACGTCATCTCGGTCAGGAATGTCATCGTGAATACCACCGCGGCGATGACGACGATGACGGGTACACCCTCGAGTACGGTCAACTGCGTACCCACCCACTGGGTCAGCCCCGACGCCTCGAATCCCCTGGCGATGGCAAACCCCCCGCCGAACAACAGCAGAATCCCCCACGGCGCCTTGAGTGCTTGATCCCAGTCGAGAAGCTGTATGTTCCGTTTTCTGTCCACGGGCAGAATGAAACACAGGATCCCCATCCCGATCGCGACGGTCGAGTCGTGGACGTACTTTTCCACGCCGAGACGGCTCGCCCATCCGCGGAGAACGGCGCCGCCAAAGTGGACATCACTCCGAAAGATCCACAAGAGCGCCGTGGCGACGAACACGGCGAGGATCATCTTCTCGCCGCGGCTGAACGGCCCGAGTCTTTCGAACTCGGTCGTGATGACCTGGTCGGTGTTCTCCACCACGTTGCCCTTGATCGGCAGCATCACCTTCACCATGAAAAGCCAGATCAACGGGACGAACATGGCCGAAAAGGGGAGACCGATCTTGAGCCAGTCGACGAAGGTAATGTCCGGCCCGCCGGGAAAGAGTTCCTGGAACATGCCGGCAAAAACGAGGTTCGGGAACGTACCGACCAGCGTGGCCACGCCGCCGATATTGGACGCGTACGCGATCCCGAGCATGAGGCAGGCGCCGAAGTTGGCGACCGACGGACTGGCCGAGCCGCCCTGCATCTCTTCCGTCTTGACAATCAGTCCCAGTCCGATGGGCATCATCATCATCGCCGTGGCGCTGTTCGATATCCACATGGAGAGAAACGCCGACGCGAGCATGAAGCCCAGAACCAGCCGGGGCGCGCTCGTTCCCACCAGCCGGATGATCCACAGGGCGATACGAGTGTGGAGGTTCCAGCGTTGCATCGCCAGCGCGATGAAGAATCCGCCGAGGAGCAGAAAGACGAAGTGGTTGGTGTACGTCGGGGCGATCTGGGCGATCGGCAGGATCTTCAACATCGGAAACGCGACCAGCGGGACGAGCGCAGTCACCCCCAGGGGAAGTGTTTCGCCGATCCACCAGCAGCCCATCAGGACAACGGTGGCCGCCATGCGCCGGGCCTCGGGCGTCATTCCCTCGGGCGTGGGCAGGATCAGGATCAGGCCCGAAGCGGCGATGCCGGCGTAGAAACCGATCCGTTTGCGCAGCGTCGATGGAGCCGCGTTGGTAACGCGGGATTCGTTGTCGACTCCCATGGACACAAAGCCTATAGGTTTTCGGGTATCAGTCCAAGCACATTTGCCGGACCGGACTCGATACGGTCGAGGACGCGAGGAAGCGACTGGCGGCTATCCATTCCA
>CBDUWU010000267.1:0-4572 GCA_965371015.1 uncultured bacterium
GGACGACCTCGAAGCGGCTTTCGATTGCCGAGCCGGGCGCGTCCGGTTTGCCGGGCGACCAGACGGCTCCATCGTACATCGCCGACACGCGGTCGGTGAGTGTCCCGGCCTCCGGGTCGTAAATCGCCTGGTAGCGGTCGCCCCGCACCAATACCTGCATGTTTCCGAATTCGGACATGCCGGGGAGTTCGTTGGAAACGCCGCCCCGGGTGAGCGAACGGTAGACGGGGCCTGCTTCGAGGCCGGCGTGGCGGAACATCGATGCCGCCAGGACGGCGCGGTCGAGTCCGTGGCCGTAGGCCGTTTCCCACGTGCGTGTCGCGGCGCGCGGGTCGAACGCCCAGAAGCCGGTTTCGGTGTCCGTGTGGATGCTGCGCGTGCTCTCGTCGACGTAATCGGCGATGGCGCGCGCCTTCGCACCCGCACTTGTTTCGTGAGCGACGAGGACAGCGACGGTATCGGCTAGAGCGGTGCCGAGGACGGCCGCTTCGTCGAACGTCGTTGTGATCCTGGCGGCGAGCGACTGCCAGTCCTTCCACGTCGACCACGCCGTGTACGGCGCATATCCGGCCGGATGGGCGACGAGGGGCGTGCCGAGCCGGTCGGTGTATTCCATCGTCCATTGGTAAGTCTCCGCGCCGCCGTTCTTCGTGACGACGGGTTCGGGCGCGCCGTTACCCGATCGGTGCGCGAGCGTGACACCCGCCCCGACGGTGACGGCGTACTCGACCCGGATCGCCGGGTCGCGCTGCGGGAATACCCACCGGCCGTCCGCACCGGCCGATGCGGCGCCGCGCGTTTCGATCTCGTACACCGTTTCCATGATGCAGGGGAGTTCGACGCCGTCGTGTAAAAGCATCGTTTCGCGCATCGAGGTGTAGTCGTCGGCGAGCGCGACGGCGTAGGGAAGTGTTTCGACGACGGCCGTCTCGCTGACGTGACTTGCGTCGGGCCACCACCGGCCCTCGCGCCACGTGCGGAGCGCGATGACGTCGAGCGTCGACGTGGCCGAGTTCCACGGCACCCGCAGGTCGGCGTAGGAGCGGATACCGATAGCGGTCCCGATCCAGACCACCCGGTGGACGCGGATGACCTCGTTACCGTTCGCCTCTATGGTGACGTGGCGTCCCTCGAGGAGGACAACGGCGTCCTCGGTGTCCAGGTCGTGCTGCGAGCGGGCGCGAGACCAGAGTTCGTCGAGGTCGTAACCCTGGGAAGTGCCCATATCCTGAGCACTTACGGGATTCGGCGGGGCCAGGAAGGCGGTAATAACCGCTGCAACTACTATAATGAGGGGGAGCCGCTTCATGACTTGCCTCCTTTGGTGACACGGAAGGAGGTTTCGGCCCATTCCTTCGCCTCGTCCATGGCGCGTTTGAACCCGGCGAAACCGTCGGGGGGTATCTGGCGGCGGCGGACCTCGGCGTGCTGCCGGATCACGAGGTCGCGGCCGTTCATCTCGCTCGATCCCTTGAAGTAGGCGTAGGTTTCGTCGACCTCGTCGCTCGACGGAGCGGTGACCGCCTGGTACCCGCGGGGGAGCTTGATCTTTTCCGTACCGTCAATGAGCTGGGTGTAATAGAGAAACACGTCGGTCTCACGTTCGTCCGACCACGAAGTGGCGCCCGCGCGGAAGAGATTGCCGTCGCCCAGGACGACCTGCATCATCGGACTCGTGAACTCGTAGCTGCCATCGATCGGCTCGGCGAAACGCGGGATGCGGTAGTGGATCGTGATCCACATGTCTTCGCTGAAGTCGTCGGGCGGGTGGTAATCGTAGCGGATTCCCTCGACGCGGTTACTCACCGGGGAGAGGATGCGGGCGAACAGGCCGGGCATTTCAGCCCTGCGGGTGCCGCTCACCGTACGGCGCAGGCGGCCGTCGAGCGCGCCCGACCCCGAGAGTCGGAACGTGCCCTCGAGCGTGCCGTCGTCCTTCAACTCCGCCTGGTGGTCGACCATGAGGGGCGATTCCTCCGGCGCGCTGTAGGTGATCCGCGACAGCGCTTCGCCCTGGGGCGAGCCGACGAGGTAGTGCTGCTCGGCTTCCAGCAGCGACCAGATGTTCCGGTTGTACGGGACCCACGTCGGGTCGTACATCTCGAACGACCCGTCGGCCTTGCGGAGCGCGCACACGCAGTGGTTGAACTGGTCGGCGGGTACCGCGTCGATGCGGCTGCCCGCCATCGTCATCGCCGCGTAGCTGTCCATCCCCGCCGCGCGCATCATCGTGATGAGCATGCCGGCGATGTCCTTGCACACGCCGCTGCGCTGTTCGAAGATCATCTCGCCCGAGTGGAGCGTAAATCCCTCGCCCTCGCCCATCGTCTGTCCGCTGTAGCGGATGTTCTGCGCGACCCAGTGGAGGAGGACGTCGGCCTTTTCTTCCTCGGACTTTCCGGCGACACCCGCGTCGTCTAGGATCTCGTCGACTTTGGACTGGACCGCGTCGGTCACCTGGAACTGGTCGCGGTTGACGTCGAAGAACCAGCGGCTCTTCGCCTCCCAGCTCTCGGCCGTGGCCATAACCACTTTGGCCGTGTAGTCGCTCGCGGACGGCTGCCGCTGTTCCTGCGCACGCACGGGCAGGTCGAGGCCCCACCACGCGTACTCGTTCTGCACGTCCGTGTACGTCGTGCTCGAGTAGAGCGGCCCGTTGTAGATCTGCGAGTGGAGCTGTTTGTCCGGGGGAAGAATGAGTACGTACTTCTTCTCGACGATCGGGACCGTCGCGGCAAAGAGGACGATGTCGAAGTACTCGCCCGGCATCGGCGGGATGTACCGTTCGTCGTCCGGGGCGTCGGACGGAGCGCCGTCGAGGAGCGCGTAGGTGAAGCCCTTGCGGAACACCTTGATCTCGATCCCGTCGTTCACCTCGAGGCGCGGGAGCTGGAGCGTCTTGATCCGGTCGCTCCAGTAGATCGCCCACTGCGGCGCCGGGAGGTCGTGGATCTGCGAGACGTCGACGGAAATGCTTTCGTCACCGCGGACGATGTTGACCTCTTTCACGTCCACGAACATGCTCTGCGGGTCGTAGTTCCAGCGCAGGACCGACTGGTCGCGGCAGCCCGCCGGTGTGAGGATCTTGTAGAGCACGTAGCTCTCCACGTACGTGACACCCGTTGGCTTCATGTTGTTGACCGCGTGGTCGTACACGATCACGTGGTCGGCGCCGTCATAGTCGGCCGCCACCCCCGCGTCGTCGATGCGCGTATACACATCCGGCGCCGGATTGTCTCCGGGAGGGAGCCTGGTATCATCGGCGTACGACGAGCCAGAAGGGGTGAGTATCAGTATCGCAAGTATCGCGGCCAGCGGCCATAGACCTGTACGGTGCCGGGTGCGTGTCAAGATCGACCTCCCGATTTTGATGCTGGTGTTGGGGGGATACAATTGGATGGCCCATTATAGGACATATACGCCTGAATGACAAAGGGCGGCGTTGCCGCCGCCCTTTTCTGGCTCGAACCGCGTCTCTACGCGGCCGATTCGCGGACGTCGCCGGATTCGATCTTCTGGGTGTAGACGACGCCTCTCGCCTTCAGTTGATCGAGGAGGAACTCCACACACCTGGGCTGCTCGCCGACGTACTCGGGCGGGCTGATCCCCTTGCGCAGGTAGAGTCCCGCGGCGAGCATGCGGACGGCGGAGGTGGCGGTGTAGCCGGTGGTCCGCGCCATGGAGTGGGTGCGGGTCTCGGGGTCGTAACGGTCGACGAGGTCCCACGTGTAGCGCCGGAACTCACCGTCTTTGCGGCCTTCGACGACGACCTTGAGCACGGTGTAATCGACGTCGTCGGCTTCGAGCTGCCACTTGGGGAAGAGGATGCGCGAGGTGAAGTCGAGGGGGCGGATGGTGGTTCCGTCGACCTCGATGGGCTCCTTGCTGAAGAACCCGGTGTCGCGGAGCATCTTCATACGCTCGACGTGACCGGGGTAGCGCATCGTCTTTTCCTTCATGTTGGGCGCGTCGATGGTCGTGGCGAGCGTGCGCAGCCCGTCGCTGTTGAACGCCTCGAGCGTGCCGAGGGGCGGGAAGTGGAGAAACTCGGACTCGGACAGGGCGGGACGGGTGACGAGTTGGCCGTTCTCGACGAGGCGCGCGGGTCGCGTGTACTCCTCGATCACGTCGGCGGGCGAGAAGACCGCCTTATACTCGTAGGGCCACTCGCGGCACTCGGGCAATCCGCCGACGTATATCAACACGTTCTTCGTTTCGTCGAGAACACGGTGCGCGTGGCCGATGAGGACGTTGGTCATCCCCGGTGCGACGCCGCAGTCGACGATGGCGGTGACGCGTTGCTTTCGCGCCAGCTCGTCGAGGAGGAAGGGGTCTTCGGGGAAGAACGCGATGTCGACGACATTCTTGCCGGCCTGGATGATTGCCTCGAGTGTCTTGAAGCCCATGAAGCCGGGAACGGCGTTGAGGACGAGGTCGAACTCTCCGGCGAGCGCCGTCACGGCGTCGGCGTCGGAGAGGTCCATCTCGCGCGTCGCGATGGACCGCGCTTCGAGTTCGCGGAGCTTGTTCGGATCGATGTCCGCGACGGTGACATTGAATTCATTGTCTTTT
>CBDUWU010000268.1:0-4559 GCA_965371015.1 uncultured bacterium
CTGGATAATAGCATATATCCTACGGTAATTGAATAGCTTACAAGTTTATTTATTTTTTGCCTTGATCTCCTATTATCTAATTAGTAGATTTACTACATCTATAGTAGCTACATAGGTAATTCCGAGGAGAAATCATGTCGAAAACACCCAAGCTGACACCCGCCGAATGGGAGATCATGACGGCTGTCTGGCGTCTGGACGGCCCGGTGTCGGTTCGCGACGTCCTGGAGAGCGCCTACCCGAACGGCGAAAAGGCGTATACCACGGTCCAGACGGTGATGAACACGCTGGAAAAAAAGAAGTTGCTCGTCCGCGAAAAAACGGGGCTGGTCAACTTCTACACCCCCACAAAATCGAAGGAAGATGTGTCACGGTCGGAGATGGCGTCGCTGGTTACGCGCGTATTCGGCGGCTCGATCCCGGCACTGGCCAACTCGCTCCTTTCGCTCGACGACCTGAGCCTGGAAGAGATCGAACGGATCCGGGCGCTGATTGACGAGAAGGAGCGCGAGCTGAGGGGTGATGAATCATGATCGAAGTGTTAAACGAAATCGGACGGACGTGGGCGGAGTACATCGTACCGGCGCTGGTGCAGAACACGGTGTTCCTGGCGCTGGTATTTCTGGCGCTGCACTGGTTCCGCAACGCGTCGGCGAGTGTGAAGTATGCGATCGCCGCGGTGGGGCTGGTGAAGTTGTTATTACCGCCGTTCGTGCCGACGAGTCTGTTCGTGGCGGCGGCCGACCCGATGGCGTTTCCGGCATCGAACCTCCTGTTTTCGTTTTCGAATCTGACTGCGGGCGCCGAAGCGGGTCCACCCAGCACGCCGGCGGGGCTGGATCTGTTCGGCGCCCTTTTTATTGTCTGGGCACTGGTTGTGCTCTTCGTGCTGGCGCGTGCGGTGCGGGCAACTGTCCGTCTCGCCACACGCGTCAGGGATGCGCGGCCGATCACGGGAGAACCGTCTCTCAAGTCGGCCACGTCCCGCGACTGCCGCAACATCGGCGTCTACAAGGCGCCACACATCGGCATACCGCTCACGATGGGCGTTCATCCCCACCGCATCTTCGTTCCCGACGCGTGGGACGACTGGACGAGGGAGTGCCGCACAGCCGTTCTGAAGCACGAAATCGCCCATATTCACCGGCGCGATGGACTGTTCCAGACGCTGGAGATCGTCGCCCAGGCGCTTTATTTCTTTCATCCACTGGTCTGGATTCTCAACCGGCGTCTGCGCGCGTATCGCGAGATGGCGTGCGACGACGCTTCGGTCGGCCGCGACCGCACCTCCCGATTGACATACTCGAGATACCTGGTCGAGCTGGCCGAAACGGCGCTCCGCCCGCCGGTCGCCTGCGAATCGGCTTCCACGCTGATGCGGCGGAAGCACGAGCTCCTGGCGCGCGTCGCCTATCAAGTGAAGGAGGGCGACATGCTGTCCCTGAACAAGAAAACACTGGCCATAGTTCTGGCCGTTCTGGTTATTGCGATGCTCCCGTTCTCGATGTACCTGGCCGATGGTGAGGTCATCGCCAACAACGTAGCGAACGCCGGCGAGCCCGGCGAACAGGAAGCCAAGAAGGCGCAGTCGAAGTCGGACATGACCAAGATCGGAATCGTCATCAAGTCCGACGGGCTCACGCTCGACGGCAAGAAGATGTCCTACGAAAAGTTTGCGTATTATCTCTCTGAAGTCGCCGGAGACAATCCTGATAATGTCGTCGCATTGATCCAGTGCGACGGAGACGTCTCGATGAACCGGCTCTACAAAGTACAGCAGCAGCTGATGACAACCGGCATCACCAAGGTCGCCTACGCCGACGGCAACGGCCACAAGATGCCGGGGATGCTTCCCGACGACCAGGTGAAGAAAAAGATGGCGAAGATCTCGAAGGACGACATCGCCTACGTGGTGATCGACGCTTCGGGCGCTATCGAGATCAACAAGCAGGCCGTCAGGCCGAAGAAGCTGGCCAGGGTGTTCGCGAAGATGCTGGACGACAACCCGAATCTGATCCTTTCGATCCACGCCGACGAAAAGGCGCGGTACAAGGACGTCATCCACACGTTCGCAATGGCGAAAGAAGCGGGAGCACAAAGGATCCTGATCAACAATCCCGCGAGCTAGGAACCGCTCGAGTGTTCCCCGAACCGGCCCCGGAACCTCCTGAAATCAAGACGTTTGCGTCCAGTTTCAGGAGGCGGGGCCGTTTTGCAGAAAATCGCAGAAGAGTCCACTTTTTGTTTGCATGCTTCTTGCACCTCCGGGTAGATTAGCTTATAGAAGCTCCGCACCGACGTGCGGCGGCCTCGGTTGCCTTGGGCGGTTGCTGTGGCCGGGTGAGTTGGGTCTCACCGCGAAGGGTTCGCCCAGCAAGGAGGTGATCCAGTGAATTCTGACAGATACGGCTTAGTGGAGGTGGCGTCCCTGTAGTGAGGGGCCTCCCGAGCGCGTGGCGCTAGTCAGGGGATCACCCCGAGCAGGGGGAACCCAACGCCACCGATACTGAACCTTTCGAGGCCCCGTCGCGTTTGCGGCGGGGCCTCTTCTATTCTGGTCAGCGGCTTTTTTTCGGAGAGCTTCTATTTCTCTTTCACCTCGAACTCTTCGGGCGAATCGGCGGGGACTACGATCTCCGATGCTTCTGCCACGACTTCTCGTTTTGGATTGTACAGCGTCGCTCCGCGTCCCACGAACTTACGGGTCTTGCGGTGGCTCTGTATGTCACCAACCAGCACCCACAAGCCGTTGTCTCCGGGAATCTCCGCCCTGGCGCGCCCATACTCCACCACAGCGCCGCTCATCTCGTCCGCCCCCCACGACTGCCGTGACGAGTGGACGGCGGCACCGAACACATTGACGAACTTGGTGTAGTACACCGGCTCGTCTTTCCTGTCGGGCTTCTCTTCATCCGATTCGAACAGCAGCACGAGAACGGCAACGCGATCTCCGTGCCGAGCTGCGAGCAGCCTGGCGTTGTCTTCGTTGACAGAAAACTCGTCCTGGAACTCCGTGTCCGTCTGTTTGTCGAGAAACGTCGCGAGGCCTTTGATATCGTAGTGGCTTTTTTCAATTGCACCGCCGGGGACCTCCACCAGGAACCCGGCAAGGTTGTGCACGGTTCTGTATCCATGGCTGTACCGGGCGAGCTCCGTCGACTCGCTGAATGTAGCGGAGGCAGCGAACTTCAGGTCGGACAGCGCACCTCCGAAGTGCTTTTTCACCGCTTTTTCCGCTTTCCGTTTGCTGGGAGATCCCGGAGCGGAAATGTCGGCGACGTAGAGTTCATTCTCCGGGATACGTTGCTGGTCGGTCTCCAGCTTCGCGACGTACCCAAAGTAATGTAACTCGACCGGGATCGACCACATTTTGACTTTCCCGTACCAGAGCGCGGCTTCCTTCCTGACTTCCGGGTCGGAGTCCTCCGCTTCCAGTTGTTGCAGCAGCGGCAGCCCTTCATTTCCGAACTTCATCCCGATCAAGGCAACCGCCCTCTTGCGAATCTCGGGGTCATTTTCTTCGCTCAGTATGGTCTCGACCAAAGGGAGCGCGGTTTCGGGCCCGGTGTCGACAAGCGCCTCCAGCGCGATGACCAGGAGCTTCGATTCGCCCTCCGGCTCCCCTTTGAGCGTCTCCCTGACGTACACGAGTTGGTCCTCGTCGCCCAGCAACGCCAGCTGGGCGGCGACTTCAACGCGAAGGACCTGCGCATCGTCCTTCCAGATGCTGTCGGGGTACTTTTTCAACAGCTCATCAATGCTCGCGGCGGCGCTTTCCTTGAGCTGGATGACGTCTCGCGTCTTCGATGCCTCCTGCGACATTTTGTTGAAGCTCCGGGCCAGCCAGTAGCGAGCCTCTTCATCGTAACGTCCATCCGGATAATGCTCGAGGTACGACTCCAGGCGATTCTGCGCCTTGTCCCAGTCGCGGTCGAACACCGCTTCCTTGGCGGAGAGAAAGTAATCGGTCTCGGCGTCCCCGGGGAAACCGTCCGCGTGTACGATCGCCGCGGGAATGAGGGACAGCAGCAGGGTTGTCAGCAGTATCCATTTCATGGGAATCCTCCGTCTCATATCGTTTTGTTTTCCGCCGACAGCCGATTGAGCCGTCGAATCAACGATTTGTCTCTAATGACATTTTTTAACTGGCCGGCCACGTCACCATTGTGAGCGCCGATGTTGGCGATCGAGATCAACACCAGTTCGACCTCTTCGAGCAGGAAGTACGTATGTTCGTCGCCGCTGTCCATCGCCGCGCGCTTGAGCATCCTCGTCTGCGCGAGCATCTCGACCGCTGTTCGGCGCGTGAACTCGGCCATGTCGTCGTCCGCCGCCCCGCCGCGGTGGTTCACAAAGTCGATCAGCAGCGGCTCGAGCGACTCAGTGTAAGAGGCGACAGAGACTGGTCCGCCCTGGATAGTGCCGGGCGTCCGCACTTCAACGGGCTGCGGTGTAAAAACCGACCGGCCGGCCATCACGCCGAAAACGAACACCGCGGCGACCGCGGCCGCCGTCGTCGCCCACCTCGCCGCGGACCACTCGGGTAGAGTAAAGAAATG
>CBDUWU010000269.1:0-4558 GCA_965371015.1 uncultured bacterium
GGGCAGGTCGCCGCCGCCTGACACCGCGACCCACTCGACGACGACGTACTCGTGACCGGCGAGGACGTTACCGGTCAGCTGGATCGCCGCCGCAAATATGAGATTATATCTGTTTGTCATATCGGCAGCGACCAGCCGTGTCGCGTCACCACAACTTGTAACCTAATCTTCGAAGTCGCCCTCGGGGCCCTTGTCCGAATCAATGAGCGCGGCGCGTTCGACGATCCTGTCCTTCGTCCAGTCGGCCGGATCCTCGATCCGTTTCGCCCTGGGGGCCGCTTCGTACGAACCCGCTTCCAGTATCGCTTCAATGGCGAGCGGCGCCGTGTCGCTCGCGTTGAACACGTTGACGAGCATGTTGTGGACGAAGTCCTCGACCCTGGCGACCATCCGGTCGCGGATCTCCGGGGGCTGGCGGAGTATCTTGTTGTCGAACGGAAGGTTCATCTTCTTGAAGTTGCCGCCCTTGAGTTCGTTCGCTTTGGCGTACTCGAGCATCTCGGCCCACAGCGCTTCGGTGATACCCTCGCCCTCGACCTTGATGAAGTTCTTGTCGTCGTCGAGGATGGCGTTGCCGTAGTCGTTCACTTCCAAGCCCCACGAAATCATCTGCAGGGCGGTGGCGACGTTGGCCTTGGTGGTTCTGGTCGTGGCCACGATCTGGCGCAAGCGGTCCGAACTGTTACCCGACGTGCCGTGCTGGGCGCCTGATACCTCGTACTTCGTCAATGCCGCGTGGATTTCGGCGGTGAGGTCTACCTGTATACCCGCGTCGCTCGCTTCGATGCCGTGGGTGGTGCCGTTATTGAGCGCGATCCAGGTCGGGAAGATGTCGTGTGCGTTGAGGCCCTGGATGAGAAACGACGCTTCCTCAACCGTCGACATCCCTTCCTTGCCCTTGATCTCTCCCACTTCAGTTTCGAGGCTGGCCCACTTCGGCACGCAACTGTTCAGCGCGAGACTCGAGAGCAGGTTGTCGGCGTCGGGACGGTGCGACGCGTCGATGGCGATCGACGTCATGCCCGCGTCGAACAGACTCGGGATCTCCATCCTGGCGATCTCGACATCGGCGTCGTTCTTGATGCCGTAGTGGTCCGCATGGACGGCGACCGGCACCGTGATGCCGAGCTGGTTACAGAGCGCGTCCACGTAGGTGGCGATATTCCAGTAATTGACCGCGCAGTAGGCTCCCGCCCCACCCTCGGACTTGGCAATCTCTATAATGATGGCGGCGTTTGCCTTCTGGGCCGCGCGCAACGCGCCGGCGAGCACGAGCCGGTTCCTGCCGTTGGCGGCGATCGTCATGGCGTTGCTTTTTTTGAGCATGGCAGCGTCGATGAACTTGCCGCTCACCAGCAGCGCGCGTGAGTGCGGAAAGAGCGCCGCTACGTTCGGAGGACGGCCGATTTCGAGTGCCTTGTTCAAGTCGGCTGCATCGATCTGTGACATGACTGGTTTCCTTTGCCTGAGTCGAGCATGGTTGACCGGGAAATTGAGTGCCGATAACACTGACGGCCTTATGGACTGTTATAGAACAATTGGGTGGAGATTTCAACAGGGGACCCGGCAATGGTGTTCCCGCTGCGGTTTTGTCTGCCGATCGGATGACCCGGGAAACGGTGGAATCGGGACTACTTCTTGCAGCGCCCGGCGGGGGGCTCGCACGCCGCCCCCGGCCTTGACGTCTCGAGGAAGGAAGGGGAATCATGACGAACTTCAAATCGATATTATCCATGGCTGTGATCGGCTGTTTCGCATTTCTCGCCTGCCCGGCAGGGGCTTTTGCCCAATGTCCGGATGAGCCGCCGCTCCAGAACTTCACCGGCCTTGGCACCGTCTCCTGCCCGTGCTTCGTGCCGGGGGAGCAGGCGGGCGTCGTTCTGACCGCGCCGGCGGCCCACTATCCGCTCGAAATCCTGAGGATCGGCGTGGGGTGGGGGTCCCAGTTCGGCGGGGCTTTCCAGCAGATCGAACAGGCGCTCCACGTCTATGAGGGCGGGCTACCCGACCCGGGTACGCCGTTGTTCTCACTGGTGGGGCCCCAGTTGAACGACGGTTTCGTCAACGAATTCGACGTCGAACCGCTGCCGGGCGAAGTGACCGTGGCCAGCGGCCCGTTCACCGTCACACTCGAGTTCTTTAATAACAACGCGGGCGATCCCTTCGCCCCGACGGTCGTCCACGACGGTAACGGTTGCCAGGCGGGCAAAAACGTGGTATTCGCCATTCCCGGCGGATGGAACGATGCGTGTCTGCTCGGCGTCACCGGCGACTGGGTGTTCTACGTCGTATACAGGCCGTGCACTCCGACCGGCGTCGACGACGGGCCATTCGTCGCGTCGACGGGGCCGGCATTTCTGAGTCATCCGTCACCGAATCCGTTCGGGACGACTACCGAAATCGAGTTCGTCCTCGGGCAGTCCGGACACGCCGACGTGTCGGTATATAATGTCGGCGGCCAGCGCGTGGCCCGCCTGGCGAACGCGTCGTTTTCCGCGGGACCTCAGCGCATAAGCTGGGACGGACGGGACAATGACGGAAAGCGCCTGCCCTCTGGCGTCTACTTCGTCAAACTCCAGGTTCAGGACTTCACGTCGGTCAGAAAGGTGCTGCTGACCAAATAGCCGCCTTGCAGACGCGCAGGACTCCCGGGCCTTCTGGCCCGGGAGCCGTGTGGGTGGAGGTGTAAAGGCGGGTTCGGTCGAGCGGTGTGTTGAGGATCGGGGCTCATCGCCCCTTTGCCGACGCCATCTCCAGTCGCTGCTGGTACAAAGCCCGGGCCTGGAACCAGCTGTAACTGATCCCAAGTATTGCCCCGTACATCAGGTGGCCGATCAGGCTGGGGACCATTTTGGCGGCCGCGGCCGCGTTCCAGTTGACTCCGAGACCCACGCCCATAAACAGCGGCATCAGCGTCAGCGGTCCCAGGACCCACCAGGCGCCCCCGTAAAGAAGTCCGTAGCGAAGGCCTCTGGTGATCCCGGTCGAGAAACGGTGAAACACGACGGCGAATCCGGCGCCGATGATCGCACTGTTTGCCATGTGGACGAGGAATCCGACGCCGGCCGACGGCTGTCCGACCATCTTGCCGATCATCGGCAACATGCCCATTTTCGCCATCAGCGCGCCGAACACCAGGCCGCCCAGCAGGCCGCCGAAAGCTCCGTACACTATTCTTTTGGTATTCATGAAATTCTCCTTGTAGAATTGCTGACTATTGCGGGACTGGTTGTAAGATCATCGTTTTCTTATTCGACTTCTCTATTGTGATCTGTCCCCTTTCTCGACCGTATGTGACCCGGCAGCGGGATTTATTACAGGGTTCAAGGCGAATTCATGGAAAAAATGTCTCCGAACGACGTAACTGCTTTGTTCAAAGACCATAAGCTCACCGCGCAGCGGCTGCGGGAGGGCGACCGGCGGGTCGTCGAGGCGGTGATCGACGCCTACATGCGACAGATCTTCCGGGCGGCCCTCGGTGCCGGCCTCGACGAAACCCGGGCCGAGGACGTCACGCAGGCGACGTTTGTGACGTTTCTGGAAAAAGCCGACGGGTTCGACGGACGCTCGCACGTTCGCACGTGGCTCTTCGGTATCATGCACAACAAGATCATGGAAACGCACCGCGAGACCCGGCGCGCGCAGGATTTCGACCCGATCGACGAAGTGGTCGAGCAGCGGTTCGACGAGCGCGGGGGGTGGCAGCGCCCGCCGCGCCGCGTGGACGCCGGCGTTCACGACGAGGATCTGCGCAAGCAGATCGACGACTGCATGGAAGGGGTGCCGATGAGTTCGCAGCTCGCACTGGTGCTGCGCGAAGTCGAGGGATTCTCGACCAAGGAGATATGTGACATCCTGAAACTGACGCGGACCCACCTGGGGGTGGCGCTCCATCGGGGACGCAACCGGATCCGCGAGTGCCTCGAAGCGAGGGGACTGAGGAGTAGCGCCGATGCCAAACTGTAAAGAAGTCTCGACGATCCTCGCGGGTGACGAACTGGAAGGCTCGGGCCCGGGGAAGCGCCTGTCGGTGTGGTTCCACCTGCTGATGTGCCGGTACTGCCGGCGCTACGCCCGGCAGATTCGTTCAATCGGTGATATGGCCCGTGCGAAGTATGGGGGCCGCCCGACGCAGGAAGAAGAGGCCAGACTCGAGCGAATGAAGGAATCGCTGCTGAACGAGGACACTAACCCGCCTGCCGCTTGATTCCCGCCCCAGCAGTTTGCCGAGCAGTTCAACAACAATCTATCGGAACAGCGCTTTTATTCCGCTCCATGTCGTTTGTTGAACTGGAACCGGCCCCGGGTCAACACAAGGACCTCCGTTGACATACTCAGACCAGGTGTCAACCTCCACCCATTGATTCAAGCACGTTTTTCCCTGCGGACCCGATTGTCCCGGGTACGCCTGCAACGAGATTTCTGAACCTGGCGGGGTTGTCCCGGCTGCCAGGAAGCTCAACGTGAGAATTGTCATCGGGAGATTCATGTCGCACGTCGGATTGTTGTAGTCGAATGAAATCCCCGTATATGGGTCTCCGATGCCCACAAAGCCGCC
>CBDUWU010000270.1:0-4544 GCA_965371015.1 uncultured bacterium
CCACGGATTCTCTGCTGAACTCGAATCCGGCAACCGTGACGATCTCCGTCGGTGCCGAGAACTCTGCCCCCTACATATTGACGGGGTCGATGGTGTTCGCAAAACAGATCATCGGCATCAATCTCGATGAGACGCACGCGGTCGCGGCGGCCGATTTCGACGGGGACAACGATATCGATGTTGTCGCCACCGACTATCTGGATAACTCAATATTCTGGTACGAGAACGATGGGGCAGGTGGTTTCGTGACACACCTGCTGGACGGCAATCTTCGTGGCGCTTACCCGGTGGGTGTCGCGGACGTCGACCTCGATGGTGATAGCGACGTGCTTGCTACCGGCTATCTCGCCGATACCATCGTCTGGTACGAGAACGACGGCAACGGCGCCTTTACGCGTCATGACGTCGACACGGCGGCCAATGGCGCCCATTCGGTCGTCACCGGGGACATGGACGAGGACGGCGACATCGATTTGCTGACCACCAACCAGGACGGAAGCAGTGTGGACTGGTATGAAAACCTTGGTGGCGAGAACTTCACGAAACATACTATCGATGGTACTGCCACCGGTGCAAAGCGGGCCGAATTTGCCGATATCGATGGTGACGGAGATCTGGACGTGATCTCTGCCGCGTTCCATGACGATGAGGTCGCCTGGCACGAGAACGACGGCAATGAGAATTTCATCAAACGGTCCATCGATACAACGGCAGATGGCGCCTATTATGTTGCTTCCGCAGATGTCGATGGCGACGGAGATCTGGATGTCCTCTCCGCGAGTCAGCTCGACAACACGATAGCGCTATACCTCAACGATGGCAGCGGCGGTTTCTCGACGCGGATCCTCGACAACTCTGTCGGTGGTGCCCGTACTGTGCTTGCCGTGGACGTGGACGGTGACGGCGATGTCGATTTACTGGCTTCCAGCGTCAACGACGACGCAGTGTTATGGTACGAGAACGATGGGGCAGGCGGTTTCACCAATCGAGCGATCGATACCAGCGCCGATGGGGCATACGGCCTTTTCTTTATCGACATGGACAGCGATGGCGATGTCGATGTTCTCTCCGCGAGTAGAAATGCCGATGAAGTTGCGCTGCACGAGCAAAACAGATCGCACCAGGCAGTATTGCAGAACCAGGGAGGGACGTTGATCATCGATGCCACCCTTCTTCTTACGACGGATATGGATAATGGCCCGGCCAGCCTGACCTACACGATCACCGAGCTCCCGAGCTCCGGGGAACTCCGCGTTGACGGCAGCGCCCTGTCGGGTGGAGGAACATTCACCCAGAATGACATCGATCAAAATCGCGTAACTTATGTGCACGACGGTTCGTCGTCGTTTGATGATCGTTTCTCGTTTACAGTTTCGGACGGTATAGTCCTGGGTGGCAGCGGCACGTTTGCAATTTTTGTCGCGGATCTCACAGGCGGCCTGGTGGCGCATTGGCCGCTCGACGAGACGTCGGGGCAAATTGCGGGAGATGTCGTGGGGGGACAAGACGGTACGCTGCTCGGTGGTCCCACCTGGCGGCCGGCCGGCGGTCGTGTTGGCGGCGCGTTGGAGTTCGACGGTACCGATGATCTTGTGGATATCGGATCGTTCGATGTTTCATCGACAAGCGGGATGTCGATCGCACTGTGGGTGCGGCCGAGTCAGTTCCAGGGTTCCTCGCGGTTGATCTCGAAGGCAACCGGCACGCCGGAGGAGGGACACTACTGGATGGTCAGCACCTATTCCAACACGGCGTTGCGCTTCCGTCTGAAAGCCGGCGGGGTTACGTCGACGCTGATCTCCGGGCAGGGTGAGCTCGAAATCGATCAATGGTACCACGTGACCTGTACCTACGATCAAAACGAGATGCGCATTTATGGTAATGGAACGCTCCTCGCAAGCCTGCCCAAAGCCGGAGTGATCGACGTCAATGCCGCGGTCGCCGCGGCGATTGGCAACCAACCGCCGGGAGCGGGCTCAGACCCATTTGCCGGCGATATCGATGACGTACGCATTTATACGCGTGCCCTGGTCGAATCGGAGATTGTCGCGCTCGCCAACAACCTCACGGCGACAGGGGCGGAAGTCGCGTCTGTCGCTGAGGTCAACTCTGCTCCGGTTCCTGGTGCAGCTGTTCTTCAACAAAACGTGCCCAACCCGTTCAATCCGTCGACGACGATTCACTACGAATTGCCAACGGACGCGGATGTCACGGTCCAGGTTTTCGATGTCAGCGGAAGGTTGGTTCGCACTCTGGTTCAAAGTCGTCAGATAGCCGGTTCCAGGTCGGTGCTGTGGGACGGACGCGACAATCGCGGTCAGCTGGCGACATCCGGTGTTTACTTCGTGCGTCTGCGCACACGGGACTTCGCGCAAACTCGAAAGATGGTATTGATCAAATGAGGGAACATTAATGTCTTACAATGTGCCCAATGCCCGAAGGGTATAACTCCCGCGCGCCGCGATCGGAGCAGAGCTTACCGGAGCAGAATCATTTTTTTCGACAGCATCTTCTTGCCCGCCCTGAGCCGGTAGAAGTATATGCCTGAAGCGGCCTCGGTACCGTTTGCATATCGGCCGTTCCAGTAGACTCGGTAGGCGCCCTCCGCCTGAGACTCGTCCACCAGCACCGCGACCTCGCTTCCCTTGACGTCGAAAACCCGGAGTTGGACCCGGCTTCTTTCGGGCACGTAGTATGCGATGTCAGTATTGGGATTAAACGGGTTGGGCAGGTTCTGGTGGAGTTCCAGCACCGTTACCGGCGTAGTGACCGGGCCGGCCTCGAACAGTGTACTTCTTTCGGATTCGAAGTCATATGCCACTCTATAATAGTAGGTGGCGCCGGGCTTGCAGTTTCTGTCGACAAACGAAAAGGCGAGGCCCTCCTGGATCAGATCGACGGCCGGGATTTCCACGAATACCATTCCGTGTCCATCGGCCCGGAAGATGTGGAACTCGACTCCTTCGTCGATTTCGGATAGCGTCCAGTCGATTCGTATGTCTGTTCCAATGGTCTCAGCGGTGTAAAAACTGAGCAGGGTGGCTGCCGGGATGTCTCCCGCCGCGTTGACCCTGTGGCTGTAGGCCTTGACGGTGCCGCTGCGGCTGTCCCCCCACGCCACGAACATGCCGTTCGCCCCATCCTCGGAAATCGCCGCGGCGCGCTGGTTTCCCGTAGCCCCGCAGATCACCTTTCCGTCGGCCGTCCACGAAGGGGTTCCGTCAAAACCGATGTTCTGCGCGTAGACGTCGATGTTCGACGTACCGTTGCGCTCGTCGTCCCACGAGATAAAGGCTCCGCCTGTACCGTTGGGCACTATACTGGCGTTGTCCTGATCGCCGGTAGCTGTGCATACCGCAGCGCCGCTGAATCCCCACTGGCCGGCGCCGGCAGCATCGACCTTCTGGGCGTAGATGTCTGAGGTTGCCCCTGCACGCTTGTCGACCCATGTCACGATGGTTTCGCCCGAGCCGATATGCATGAGCCGGCAATCGGCCTGGTCGCCCATCCAGGCGCCCACCGGCGCACCGAAGCCCCACTGCAGGGCTCCGCTTGCATTGACACGCTGGCCGAAGATGTCGAAATCTATGGTATTCCGCCTGTCCATCCACGCTATGACGGCTCCGCCGGAGCCGTCCTCGACTACCTGAACGGTCGTCTGGTTCTGACCGCTGTCACAGACAGGCACGCCGTTGGCCGTCCACTGGGGCGTGCCGCTCGCGTTTATTCTCTGTCCATATATGTCGTAACCGCCGTTTCGACGGTCTTCCCAGGCGATGATCGCTCCCCCGGATCCGTCGGTTGCGAGCGCAGGTTTCTGCTGATGCTCGCCTATCGAACAGACTGTCACGCCGTTGGTCGTCCACATCACAGTGCCGTTGGACGCTATCCTCTGGGCGAAGATTCCGTTGGTGAAATCTCTTCTGTCGTGCCACGTAATAATCGCGCCGCCCGCGCCGTCCGATACCATACCGCCAAGGAGGAGGCCGGTCTTTCCGGTACAGATCGCGACGCCGTAGGCCTCCCATTGTATGTAACCGATCACGCTCAGCTTCTGTACGTAGATATCCGGAGTGCTGCCTCGGGCGTCCAGCCAGGCGACGATTGTTCCGCCCGCGCCGTCAGGTATGATCATCGGGTTCGACTGGTAATTGGAAGCCGTGCAGACGGGCATGGCGATCGGAAACCATCTGATCACGCCGTCCGCCGTAACTGCCTGCGCATAGATGTCGGCATTGACAGGGGAACGAGTGTCTACCCAGACGATCACCGCACCACCCGTACCGTCGAAAGTGATGACAGGTGATTCCTGGGCGCCGCCGGCCGTTCCCAGCGGGATGCCGTTATCTGTCCATTGGGCGTGCAGAGCCGGCACAGCCATGATTTCGGCAATCACGGCGACTAAAACCGCTAACTTCATATTTTTCAACACGAAATCCTCCCTGTTATTTATTCGGAAATGCCGGTAGGATTTCGTGCAAGTATGGTACCGAATACTCCCGATGAAGCGAGAATTTATTGTTGAACCCTCAACCCCGAGGACG
>CBDUWU010000271.1:0-4512 GCA_965371015.1 uncultured bacterium
ACAGTGCCAACACGGCACTGCAGCGACCGGGGTTCGACGACGAGACCAACGCGCACCTGATGGAAACCATCGCGCGCATCGACCGCGCGCTCGACGCCCAGAGGGTCATCGGCTACTAGTCGAGACAGCCGACAGGCAACAAGAAACTCCCCCGGCTGCTCGTTTGACCGGGGGAGTTTCTTGTTGTTATGGGGTCACGGGGTGGTGAGGTTGTCGAAGAGGATGACGCCCCCGCCGCCGGCGGCGAACAATCCGGGTGGGGAGGTGAAGTGGGCACCGTACAGGTCCTCGTTTCTGGCGCAGTCGATCGTCGTCCATTCCTGGCCGTCGAACCACAACAGCACTCCGTCGTCCCCCGCCGCGGCGATTTCACCGGTGGGTCGCGCAACGACATTGTTCACCGGCACGCCGGCGTAATGGAGTGTCGTCAACGTGCCACCTTCGAGCCGGGCGATCACACCGCTCTCTCCGGCGACGAGCACTCCGGCGCCGGCCATATGCCACATGCCGTTCCAGTCCTCGAACGAGTCCTGGTGAAGCACCTCCCAGTCCCGGCCGTCGTAATGCAGGATGTGTCCTTCGGAACCGACGACGAACAGATCGTCCCGCGCGGCGCCCCCGACGCCGTAGCATTCGAAGTAAACGCTGGCGTCGATCGGGCTCCATTCGGTGCCGTCGAACGCGAGTAGGACGGCGGCGTTGCCGACGGCGACCGTCGTGCCGTCGGACATAATTCTCACGTCGTAGAGCGAATCAAACGTTCCGCTGTCCATCGCGCGCCACTCGACGCCGTTGTAGTGAAGGATCGTGCCGCCGTCGCCAACGGCAAAGACGTTGTCCGGCGCGTCGCCGCATACGCTGTTGAGACCCCAGTCGGTCACGCGCGGGTCCTGGCTCCATGCATCCCCGGCGCGCCGCCACACGTTGCCGTATTGGCCGACGGCGAAAACGGTGCCGCTTCCGTCGTCGCCGACGTCACGGAGAATCTCTGCGCTCCCCTCGACGACGGGCTTCCATTCGACACCGTCGAAGCGCAGGATGGTGCCGCCCCAGCCAACTGCGAAGACCTCGGTCGCGGATCTGCCCCACACGCCCCAGAGGTGGCCGAGCATTCCGCTCTTCGATGATACCCACTGTGAGCCGTTGTAGTGCAGGATCGTACCGTTCCAGCCCACCGCAAATACATCGTCGGACCCGGCGCCCCAGACGCACTGAAGGAAATCCGAAGTGCCCGACGGCTGGGGCGACCAGCCGGTACCGTCGTAGTGATAGACCAGGGATCCCACCGCGAAAACATCATCGGCCCCCGTGCCCCAGATGTTGCGCAACGGGAGCTCCGACCCCGTGTCGATCGAACGCCACTTCAGCCCGTCGTATTGGCTGATGGTTCCGCTCTGCCCGACGGCGTACACGTTGTCCGCCGCCGTTCCCCACACGCTGTAGAAGTTGTGCACTCCGCCGTCGCCCATCGGAGACCATTTGTCGCCGTCCCAACTGAACGCCCTGCCCCCTTCGCCCACCGCGACCGCCAGGTTGCGATCCCGGACCCAGACGCCGTAGAGGTCGGCGTCGGTGCCGCTGTTCACGGCTCTCCAGACGCTGTCGTAGTGGAGTATCGTTCCGTTGTCTCCGACGGCCCAGATATCGTATTTTGACGCTCCCGAGACGTCGTGCAAGTCGACGCTGGTTCCACTCGACACGCGGCTCCACCGTGATCCGGCGAATTTCCAGATGGCGCCCGTTCTCCCCACGGCGAATGCCTCGCCGCCGGGCATGGACCACACCTTGCGCAGCGACGAGACGGAACTCTCGATGCGGCAGCCGACGGCGTCGTCGCCGCCGGGTGCCGAAACGTCGGGTATGTCTTCGGAACAACCGGGGAAAATCAGGGCGAGCAGTCCCGCAAGGACTCCCCACGAGTTTCGAGTGCGCAAAAAGAGGTTCATTCGGGCGATTCTGGAAAAAGACAAGTGGGGGTTACGGCCGATGAGGGAGCGCCGTACGTTGAGGGTACCCTGTCTGCGAGTTATTGTCAAACCCGGCTCTCGGGGCGATGGACCGCCGCTGCGCCATTCCTGTGCGAGAATCGACCTGGGGACACATCAAGTCGATCTACAACGAATGATTTCGGTTCAGCGAGTCAGGGTGGTATGGCGAGATAAACTCGCAAGGGCAAAACGGGGGCGGATATCCGCCCCCGTTTTCTTTACAGGCTGGTTGTTGGTTGAGCGGTCAGCCCTGGTCCTGGGCGAACCACGACGAGCAGTTGCCCTTGGGGGCAACGGGGCCCTTGAACAGCTGGCAGCCGCCGCACGCGTCTCCGTGCTGGTCGGCCTGGTAGAACTTGCAGTTGAGGCAGTTCTTGTTGGCGTCGGTGGAGACGGCCACGTACTTGAGGGTGGTCCTCATCTGGATGTCGGTATCGGTGAGTCCACTCAGGTCGGCGCACGGGTCGGCCGCAGCGGATTTGGTGCCGGCGCTCTGCGAGGCGCTTCCGGAATCGGCCTTGTCGCCGCCGCCGCAACCCGCCAGGAGCGAACCGCTGCCCACGACCACCACGCCCATCAGGGCACACTGTTGCAGGAATTCCTTGCGAGAGATGTTTTCTTTCACTTTTTATCCTCCAAGTCATGTAATACAGCGTTTGAGAAAATGTCTCACATACTCTACGCCCTCGGGCGAGACCGGTCAAGCGAACCGTACCGCGGAGTTGACTTTGTCGTCTTTTGTCGGGATAATGGCTGGGAAGATCCGTTGTCCATATTCCGGAGGATTTCCAAAATGAAGAAACTGGTTGTACTGTCGGTAGTTGCTGCATTCGCGTTTGCGTCGCTGCCCGCAGCGGCTCAAAGCGTCGCAGTGAAGAAGGACGAGGTAAGGTACTTCCAGTTGTCGTTGTGGAGTAGTCTGCAGGTGTACAACCAGGACTATTCTATTCACGGCGTGCGCCTGGCGATTTTTGGCGTGAACCGCGACGTTTTCGGCCTGGACGTCGGTCTCGCCGTCGAGGCCAAGCGCGACGTGAAGGGCGTACAGCTGGGCTTTATCACGTGGTCCCGCCGGAACTGCGTGGGCTGGCAGCAGGGGTTCATCGGCATTGTGAAGCGCGATATGACGGGTTTTCAGAGCGGGTTCTTCAACGGAGCCAAAAAAGCCACGGGTTTCCAGTTCGGTCTGTTCAACATGACGACGGAAGCCACCGGTTTTCAGCTCGGCCTGATCAACAAGGCGACGTGGCTAAAGGGCATTCAGATTGGTCTTCTCAATATCGCCACCGAGAAAGACAATCTTCCCATTCTTCCGATCATCAACTGGAGTTTCTGAAAACGCGCCACGGGCATGTTACACGTCGTCCGAAGCGGGCGCGTCGGCGAACGGGTCGTGCCCGTTCCTGAGGTCTTCCGGGGTCATCGCCATCGATTCGCTCTCGACCGCGGCAGGGTCGGCGGTATATATCCTCACGTCACGATCAAATTTTCTCGTTATGAGTTTCTTGAGACGCGCCGGGTCTTCCACGAGGCGGGTCTTCCCCGGGCGCCCCTGCTTCTTGACGAGGAGTTCGACCTTGAGTGCCGTGCCCACCGTATCGATGAGGCGCCAGCACTGGGCGATGCGGACAGGCGGGTGGCTGCGCGTGTATCGGACACCGGCCTTGCCCTCGACGTGCAGGCGGAAACGACGGACGAGGTTGTTGGTGTAGCCGGTATAGTAGCTACCGTCTTCGCACTCGAGCATATAGATCCAGTAGCAGTTTGTCTGCGCGGCCCTGGTCACGGGAGGAGTCCTTCGTGTTATGGGAATGGTTGCCCGGCGCTTGCGCGGCGAGCATACCGGATTGCCCCGGGGGGCGGCCAGTGGTTAATCGGGGCCGTAGCGAATCACGACGCCGCTGAAGGGGCCGTCTCCCCCCGCCGCGTACAACTCACCCGACGAGAGGCCGCAGGCGCCGAGCAGCGGTGCCGCCGCGTCCGCGTATGCGGACAACCACCGCGAGCCGTTGAACCACACCGCCGTCCCGTTGTCGCCGACGGCGTAGAGCTCGTCGCTCCTGGCGCCGGTGAGTCCGTGGAGGGCCGACGTCGTCGGGCTGGCGACGGGTTCCCACTGGCCGGCTTCGGGGAGGAACTCGACGATGAGTCCGTCGTCGCCGACGGCAAATACCCGGTGGGTGCCGATGGGGAGGTAGTCGTCGGGAACACCCCACACTCCGTGGAAGTCGGCGGTCGTTCCCGTCGCACCCGATCGCCAGAAAGAACCGTTGAAGCGGAAGATGTCACCGCCGTCGCACGCCACGTACAACTCGTTGGGGTGGACACCCCAGATCGCATTTGCCGGTCCCGAGCCGAGCGTACGGTGAAACCAGGACTCGTCGTTCCGGTTGTACACGTATCCTTCGATCGAAGTGGCGTAAGTAGTGCCGCCGGGAAACCCCCACACATCGAGGATTGCCGACGTAGAGTAGAGGTGAAAGACCAACCACGAGGTGCCGTTGAACCGGAGTATCCGGTTGTC
>CBDUWU010000272.1:0-4487 GCA_965371015.1 uncultured bacterium
CATCGGCCCTTGTCTCCGCAATGCTGCTGACAACGCTTTGCAGTGATTGACTCAAAGAGTCAAAGTCAACGTTTCAAAAATGCGTCAAGAAAAATAATTAGAATCGCAAAATAAAATCCTGCCCGAGCGACGAACACTCAATCCACGGCGCGTTTCAGAATGTCATCGTAATTGCGGATTCGGATCACGTACAACACCGGCTCGCTGCCGCGCGCGTAGCCGTGATTCACCGTCTTGTAGTACTGCTTCTGCGCGAGAAGCGGCAGGACTTCCTGCATTTCGATCCAGAGGTTCGGGTCCTTGTCCAGGCGCCGAGCGAGCTCGCGTGCGTCGTACATGTGCCCCATCCCCACATTGTATGCCGCCAGCGCGATCCATGTCCGGTCGGGTTCGACAATCTCCACGGGGAGCCGGTCGATCATTTCTCGGAGGTACTTCGCTCCTCCGTAAATACTCTGCTCCGGATCGAGGCGGTTCGACACGCCTACGTCTTTCGCCGTCGGCAGTGTCAGCATCATGATGCCCTTCACCCCCGTGGGACTCTTCGCGCGCGGACGCCAGTGCGATTCCTGATACGACTGCGCCGCGAGCAACGTCCAGCCGAGGTCGTTCAGGTCCGCCGCGTCCTCGAACAGGGGTTGATATGTCGGAAGCGTCGAGTCGATGCGGCGGACGAATTTACGCGTATCCACGTAGTCGAAGATCTCCACGTGTCCGTAATACTTGTCCATCACCAACGAGTGCGCGCCGGTGGCTTCGAAATCACCGTACCATTCGTGTATCGCCTTTCGGAGCCCTTTGGACTCCTGGTTGAGAAACCACGCCAACGGTTCGGGGTCCGTCAGCGACATCGTTGTCACCAGTTCGGGAAAATATCTTCTATTGATGAGAAAAATGTTCTCGTCGGAGATCGTGCAGTCGATCTCTCCGCGCCATACCATTTCCAGCAGCTGTTCGGTGTCGAGGCTGTCGTTCGCCACCCACACGAGGTCGGGGTGTTCTTTTTTGAGCTCCAGCAGCTGTTCCTCATAACTGCTTCCCGCAACCACGTGCAGGTTCACATCCCCCAGATCGTCGACACTCTTCGGACGCTTCCCCCCGCGACGGCCAATTACCTGTTGTTTCACCGTCTGGTAAATTGGGCCGATCTTGAAATCCCCCGACCGGCCGCTCGTATACGTGAGCCCGGCGGCGCCGATGTCTCCCCGGCCTTCTCTCACGGCATCGAGAATCCCGGAAATCGTGTGTATGACCTCGACCTCTACCTCTACACCGAGGTACTCGGCGAATGACTGTGCCATTTCGAATTCGAGACCGGCCGCGTCGCCGTGCCGGTCGACGTAGTATGTTGTGGGAGCGTTGCGCGTGACGATGAAGAGCTTGCCGCTGTTCTTGATATCTTCCAGGGAACGGACGTCCCTCGTGGAACCCCCGCAGGATGAGAGGCCGGCCAGGCCGGCCAGAACGGCCAGTCCGGCGGGCAGAGCCGCCATAATCGAACGAAATTTGATAATCGATCGCCCCTGCCTCATGCCGGCAGTATACCACGAAATCGGCAGGGCTTTCCGGGTGGATTCGAGGCAGAGTATGCCAGTGGATTTCCGGGCCCTGCGGCCCAGGATAGATTCGGGGCAGAGTATCCCCGTAAACCTCTACGCCCGGCGGCCGAGGATGGACTCGGCAACCAGCGCGGCGGCGGCCAGGATTATGAACAAACCGAAGATTTCGCGGCCCTGCCGGGACGCCTGCAGATTGCGGAGAAAATCGCCGTCGGTGCTGACCACGCTGGCCGACTCGACACCCTCGTCAGGAATGCTGCTCACCGTGATATTCGACTCTCGCGTGTCTAGATTCACGACTTCTTCGGCCACGATCGTTGTATCGGTCATCAACCGGAAAAAACCCGGCTTCTGCGGCCGCTCGAAGATCACCCGGCGATCGCCCCTCGGTGTCTCGAACACAACGGGGCGCAGGGGTTGGTTGTCGGGGTCGCGGATGACGAGTTGAGACGACGCCAGTGCCGACTGCGGCGCGTCGAACATCAACTGCCGGCCGACAGGATTCTCCCGCTGACGCTGCGCGCCTCCGGCGCTCGCCAGATACGACACCGATGTATGAATCAACGGAAGGAACATGGGGGACAGCGGCACGTCTCCGCTCTCGAGGTCGGGGGCGGCCGCAAAGACGAGAATCCTGCCCTTGCCGCGCACGCATTCCCACAGCGCGGGATCGCCACCGGCCACATAAGCAAGGACGGAATCGGGCGGAACACCGCGGGCGGACACGTACCGGCTGACGCGCGTCCGGGTCAACAGCTCGAGCTCTTCTTCGTTGAAAATCGAAAACACGGGATGATCCTGCTGGAACGACGTGTATCCGGTCCTCGTCTGATTAGTGCGCTCGGTCGCCGCCCGCATCCCGACGAGCTCCCGAAACCGCTCGTCCTGCATCAGCCGTCGGTCGCCGTTTCCGAGAAATATCATCAAGCCGCCGCCGCGGCGCACATACCGTTCGAGAAGCCCCAGCCTTTTGGACTGGATGCGTTGCGGATTGACCCACACCACTACTCCACGCATGGGAAGCACCGCCGCGGTGACGTCCTGCTCGTCGATCGTCCGGACCGAAAATTCGCTTTCGCCAGCCGGTCGGGGGTTGAGCGCCTTTTCCACATAAAAGAACCCGGCGGCTCGGCCGAGCCCCCCCGCCGCCCGGCCCCGACCGGCGTCGTCCAGCACCCGCCCCCCCCGGATTTCGGGAACGGGCACGCTGCGCGAACCCGCGAGCAGGAAGTACAGGTCGTCATCGACGGGCAGGCGGTCGAGGTTTTTCGACACCCGGCACCGGTAACTTCCCCATTTGGCAAAAGAGATCGGAAACGTCATGGTCGCCGACGCCCCGGGTGCCAGGTTGACGACCTTTTCGGCCATTCGGCTGCCATCGACGGATAACTCGAGCGGAAAACTGGCGGGCGTCTGCAGCGAGTGGTTCGTCACGGCCACGGCCACCCGGATGACTTCGCCGGGGCGGAGCAGCTTGCGGGGCACCATAACGCCGTCGATGCTGACGTTGTCGATGGCTTCTTCGTAAACGGGAACGAAGAACACGCGCACGTCGCGCCGGCCGGGGCGCTGCCCCGTGAGCGTAGAATCCGCGTGATACCGGAAATCGGACACAACGTATATCTCGCCGCCGGACAGGTCGCTCGAGTCAATAAGGTCGTACGCCTCGTCGACGGCTCGCCGGATCGACGTCGTCTCCGACGTCAGCTCGGCCTTGCCGATGGCGTTCCGTATGAGCGACTTGTTACGCGTACCCTGCTCGAACTGAACGTCGGCGCGGTCGGAGAACAGCACAAGGTTGATGGCGTCGTGCTTGCCGGCCTCGTTCACGATGGTCGACGCGATCTGCTTGGCAGCGGTAAACGCCGTGCCCTTTTTCTTGTCGACGCCCATACTGTAGCTGGCGTCGAGACAGATGACCATGTTCTTGGGCGCTTTGCCGGGCAGCAAAAACGACGCTCCCCTGAGCGTCGGCCGCGCGAACGCCATCACGATCAGGATGACGGCGGCCGTCCGGAGGGCGAGGATAAGTATCCGGCGCAGGTTGATCTTGCGCATACGCCGACGGGCGAGTTCGGTGAGGAATTCGAGCGAGCTGAACTTGATCTTGCGGATCCGGCGCCGATTCAACAGGTGGATGATCACCGGAATGGCGGCGGTTACTAGACCGGTCAGAAATATTGCATTGAGAAAACCCAGTTTGAACTCTCCACGTTGATCGCTCGCCGGCGGCGCCCCTCGCTACCTTGTTCGTTTTTCTTTCCGCTTCGCGCTGACCTGGACCTTGTACAGGACTTCGTTCAGGGGAAACATGGTCATGCGGCTCACGTGCGATACGTGGGCCCGGATCAGATCCGCCGCCTGGTCGGAGCCGGCGATGGCGAAGTACTCTTCACCCTGTTTGACCAGTATGTAGCGGGCGTTGTTCTGGACGGTCAGCACGCAGATCACCTTGAGGCTGTCGCTTTCCGGCGCCAGCGTCAAATTGTACGTATTCACCTCGGCGATTCGCGTCGGGCCCCGGGACCCGCAAGACGTAAACGCCGCGCCCGGATCGTCCTCACCCGTGCACACCCTCACCACTCCTTTATACTGATCGTCGATCACGATCGGACACGCGTAATAATTGAAGCGCATTACCCTCAGGATGTCCTGAAATTCCGTCTCGCGCAGATTCTTGTACGTCAGCACGAACGCCGCCCACGGTTCGCCGGTACCGGCGCGTTCCAGGTCGCCGGCCGCGCCCAACTGGAACTTCTGCATGCACCCCGGATCGCCGGGACAGATCGCGGCCATCGAATCGAGATACACGGTCGCCGCCGCCGCCACCGCCGCCGGCTCTGTGTGGTCGAGCGGCGCCGGCGCCGTCGCCAGCATCACCCCGATCAACAGCGGCGTCATTCCATCACCCCAGTCGCAGCCGCGTGC
>CBDUWU010000273.1:0-4484 GCA_965371015.1 uncultured bacterium
CGTCGGGGCCAAGGGCTGGGTCGGGTATCGCCTGGGCAACACCGACAACACCGCCGGCGGCGCGCACCCCCGCGCGCGTGGCGCCTCTGGAGGCGCCAGCTTCTCTAACTGACTTTCTCTCTCATTATTATCCGGTCAAAGAAGTTGCTGCACCGGCTGCTTGAAGCGGCCCGGAACATCGGACTTGCAGAGAACGGGCAGGAGCCGGTCGATGACGCTGAATGTCATCGACCGCCGGTGGTCGCCGAGGTACTCGCCGTCTATATGGACGTGGAGGGGCCCCCGGGCCTCGATTGTCAGCTTGCGCGTGCGGCGCATGTCTACCTCCGGGCGGTCCGTGTGCGCGCCTTTGAGAGACAGCGGTAGTAATCGCAGTATCCGGCCGCGGCCCATTTTATCCACCACGCACAGATCCATCAGCCCGTCGTCCGGCACCGCATCGGGCGTCAGATAAAACCCCCCGCCCGCGCTCACGCCGTTGCCGATGCTGACGAGAAGCCGCTCGCCCTCGATGACCGATCCGTCATCAAGCCGGATGGTCAGGTGGGGGCAGTGGAGCTGGGTCAGCGCCTTGACGGCCGCCAGCAGGTAGAGGGGCAGCCCGTTGAGCCACCTGATCGACCGGCTGTTCCGGGTCACCTGGGCCTCGAAACCGAGTCCGCACGTGTTGATGCAGAAACGTTCGCCGCAGTCGATCACGTCCAGTTTGACGCCTTTGCCCTCGTCGAGCACCCCGAACAACTCTTCGGGCGTGAGAGGACAGCCGACGAGGCGGGAAAAATCGTCGCCCGAGCCGCACGGCAGCACGACCATGGGGATGGGGTCGGGGAGCAGTCCGTTGGCGACTTCGTGGACGGTCCCGTCACCCCCGATGACGCACACGGCGTCGGCGGTGGACCGGACGGAGCGGGCAAGCTCGATACCGTGACCCGGCCCCTCGGTATACAGGCACTCGATATGCCTCCCGGCGGCCTCTGCGCGGGGCAGGAAACTCTCCATGAAGCGCTCGACGCGCCCGCGGCCGGCGTATGGATTGACGATTACTGCGAGATTCATGGCGTCTGTGAGCGTAGACTCCGATCTGGCGAGCGTACAGGAAAATATTGCCGCGCAGGCCTCTGGCATTTACTATATCTGGAATCAATCTGTTATGAGACGCTACCGATTCATAGTTGTTTTCCTGCTGGCAGTGGTATCGCTCGCCCAGTCGCCGCCGGCCGCGAAACCGGATTCTCCGGATCCCGGCTGGTTTCATATCGGCCACTACGGTGATGTGCGTGCCCTGTGCCGTGTCGGTGATTCGCTCTGGGTCGGCACCGGGGGCGGATTGTTTATCTATCACACGGGTGCCAGTGAGGTCGTCGGTCACGTCACGATCGGGTCCGCGCTGCCTTCCAACTCGGTCCGGGCGATCGCGGTCCGTGAGGACCGTGTCTACGTCGGCACCGACGGCGGACTTTCTATTTTTGCCGGCGATACCGCCCTCGTTTTCACCGCGTCGTCACCCGGAAGGTTTGCCGGCGCGCCGCTCGACCAGATCCGTCAGATCGACTTCGGACTCGACGACCTCGTGTACCTGTCCACTTACGGTCTCGGCCTCGGCGTCCTCGGCTACGACACTGCGTGGAGCGTCACCAGGGCGGATTCGCTCCTCGACGACAAAGTTTTCGGCATGGTCCAGGAGAACGACACGACTTTTTATTTCGCCACGTCGACCGGCCTCTGTGCCTACCGCGACAGTGCCTGGGTGAACTTCCGCGCCGGCGCCGGTCTGCCCCGGGCCGAGATTCGCCAGATCGAGGCAGCGCCGGAAGGCGGACATTATCTCCTCGTCGGCGGCCGTGGGATATACTGGTTCAACGGCGAACGATCGAGGCGTGTGACCGGGCGTGGCCAGTTCGTCGAAAATTCGATCGCGGCGATGGTGGTCGATGCCAGGGGTGATCTGTGGGCATGCGGCGACCACGGCGGACTGTCGGTGTATCGTAACGGCCGCTGGACGGAGTACGACACCGGCCGGGACGATCTGGCCCGGCGGCACTGGCGGAGCGCCGCCGCGGGACCGGACGGCAGTGTGTATTTCGGTTCGGCCGACGGATTCGTGTTCATGGTGCACGACGAGATCGAGGCCGGGTTCCGTCTTCCGGAAGGTCTCCCGGCGGCCGGTGTGAGGGTAATGAAGGCGGATTCATCCGGCGCTCTATATGTATTGAACGGTTCCTACCTCCTTCGCATCGACGAGGTGCTGGGCACATTCAGCCTCGAGCACCCATCGCCCGTCGTCGTGGATATTGCCGTGTCACCGGCAGGAGAGTTGTATACGGCGACGAGGTGGGGTATCTTTCGTCGCGAGGGAGATCGCTACGTCGACATCGACGCGCGGATTTCGGAGCGCGAGCCGGTGTTCAGCGCGATCGGTTTCGATCGGGCGGGTTCACTGTGGGCTGGAACGCAGGAGGGCGGTGTCCACCGCTTCGACGGCGAGATCTGGATGCGAACGGGCGACCCGGGCGAGTTGAAGATCGGTGCGTTGCGGTCGTTCGCGCCCGACGGAATGGGACGGTTGTGGGTGACGGGGGCGAACGGCGGTGTCGCGAGTTATTCCCGGGGCCGATGGACGGTATACGGTCCGCCCGCCTATGGTGACCGGCCGGCTCGGCGGGTCGCCGTCGCGCCGAACGGCGTCGCCGTTCTGGCGACCGATGGCGGAGTGTGGGGGCTGGGGGATGACGGTATCTGGAAACCGGTGGAATTCCGGCGTACGGCAAGTCCCGCGGATTCCAGTCTGACGGCCGTCTGGGATCCCGGCGCGCCATCGATACTGACGCTGGACTTCGATTCTGACGGGCGGTTGTTCATCGGTACGGAGGGTGGAATCGCCGTGATCGATGACGACGGCACGCGCTGGATCACCCCCCGGGACGGCCTCCGGGGTGGTGCGGTTACCTCGCTGCTGGCCCGCGGTGGAGGCGAGTTGTGGGTCGGGTTTCGTTCCGACGGCCTGGCGCGGCTGCCGTCGGGAACGGGTTTGCCGGGGGCGGGAGAACGCTGATCGCCCGCGAGGAGTTGTGGTGGAGTTTTTATCCCCGTATTGGACAAAGGTGGCGATTCACTGAATCATGCTGTTCTTTTTCAAAACAATAGTCGAGTGGCGGAAGTTCATCATCGTTGCCACGATCGTGACGGCGGGTCTCGTCGCCGTCATCAGCCTCGTGCTGCCCCGATGGTACACGGCCAGGGCCTCGATGTTTCCCCCGGAACAGGGTGGGGGCATGCCCATGTACTCCGAGCTCATCCAGAGTCTGCAGATGCCGCTGCTCGGGCAGCTGGGCACCGGCGCGCGTCCGGAGACAATATACATCGACATGATGAAGAGTCGCCGTGTGGCCGAACTCCTCATCGATGAGTTCGATTTGTTCGGGGTCTACGATGTGTCTCTGGTCGAGGAAGCGGTGGCCGAACTCCATTCGCACACGTCTTTCACCCTGTTCGAGAACGGGCTCATCATCGTCCGTTTCGAGGATAAAGACCCCCGGAGGGCGGCGGACGTCGCCAACCGGTATATCGGTCTGCTCGACGAATTCAACCGGCAGTTGAACATCTCACGTGCGTCCAAAACGCGTGAATTCATCAAGGGGCAGTTGGTCAAACGCGAGGCGACGCTCGCCGAGGCCGAGTTGGCGCTTAAGGAATTTCAGGATGAAAACCAGGCGCTCGAACTCGACGAGCAGTTGCGCGCGGCGCTGGCGATAGTCACCGACCTGACGGCCGAGGCGATAACGTTGGAGACGGAACTGAAAATCCTGGAAACGTTCACGTCGCCAGATTCGGAAGAGTACCTCGAAGCGAAGCGCGAATACGAACAGGTGCTGCTGCAGCTCCAGAAGCTCAAGATGAACCGGGATGAGGATGACGATGACGAGGACATCCTGAGGGCTTTTCTGCCCACACTCGAAGATGTACCCGCTCTTTCCCTGCAAATGCTGCGTCTGAGACGAAACGTCGAGATCGAAACCACGGTCTACACGATGCTGGTCACGGAATACGAGAAGTCGCGCATCGAGGAGGCGCGCGACACGCCCACAGTCCAGATCATGGATGAAGCCTCGGCGCCCAATTTTCGCAGCCGTCCAAGGCGCAAGGCGCTCGTCGTTGTCGGCTTTCTCGCTGGGCTCGGCTGGAGCGCGTTTCTCGCTCTGATTGTCACCGCCTGGCGCGAGAACAAGGGGCGTTCCCGGGTTATTGACGACGTTTTTGCCCCGGTCATTTCAGACCTGTCCCGAATATTTCGCCGGAGATAATCCCGTATGTCAGTCGCACAAACCCGGACGCCGAATTCGAGGGCGTTCGTTGCGATACTTGCGCTGGTCATTCTTCCTGTGCTCGCCCAGGCCCTGGCTCCCTACTGTTCAACGGCATCGCCCGACCGCCGGCTGTGATGGGAGTGGTGTCGGAGGACGTCGTCGTCACATTCTTCGTACGGC
>CBDUWU010000274.1:0-4472 GCA_965371015.1 uncultured bacterium
GTTCCGGATTCGAACTTGTTCTTTCCCAGTTTCAGATTGCCGGTGTCGTGACAGGTCCTGCACGACGGATCGATGGGTTTATAGCGAACAAACGTCGCGCCGTCCTCCGTGACGGTAACGTGACAACCGGCGCACGGAACCCGCCGGTGCTCGCCCTCGAGCTTGTAATCCGTGTCGCGGTCATGGTCGATCGCGACCGGCAGCCACGCGTCGTTGCCGTGACAGACGGTGCAGTCTCTGGGTGGACGTGACCCGCTGAACTGTCCTGCGTGGGGGTCGTTGTGGCACGATTCGCACGTTCGGCCGTCGACGGCGAACATCCGGAAGCTGGCACCGTCCCCGGACGTGGCCAGCGGATGACAGGCCACGCACGGCTGGGCGAGGTGGGCGCCCGTCAGCGCAAAGCGGGTTTCGGCGTGGTGTTCGACGGTGTAGAGTGCCGGCGCGAATCCTTCGACGGTGTGGCAGCTCTCGCAGGCGCCACCGTCTGCCCGGGCGGTGAATTGCCCCCGGTGCGTGTCGGCGTGGCAGTCGGCGCAGCGCGCTTGGGCCAGCGGCGATTTTTTCGCCCCGGGTGCGTGGCACTTTTCGCACTGCAGTCCCGCGTGCAGGCCGAGCAGGGGGTACCGGGTTCTGGAGTGGTCGAACGCCTCCGCCGGTATGTCCCGCCAGTCGGACGTATTGTGGCACCGGGCGCACTGTTCGCCGAAGCGCTCCCTGTGGACGTCGGCGTGGCACGGTGTGCAGTTGTTATGGGCCAGTCCCGTGTAACGGACAAAGGACCGGCTTCCCGGATAATCCGGGTTTTTCAACTCTGCGGACGGATGGCATTTGACGCACTGCAGAGGGACGTGCCGCCCCGTCAACACGAACGCGGTTCGCGCGTGGTCGAAGCCGGGAGCGGGCTTCCAACCGTCGTTGGTGTGACAACCGGTGCAGTCTCCCTGCAGCTGGCCGCGGTGCGGGTCGGAGTGACAGTCGAGGCACGCCGTTCGCAGGCCGAGATAGGTCCGGTCGGTCTTGACGTGATCGCCGAAGCGCGAGAGGTCCTCCCGAATGAGGCCGCTCTTGTGGCAGTCGCGGCACTTGAGCCGTGCGTGCTTGCCCGCCAGTTCGTACCCGGCGCTGGAGTGGTCGAACGAATTGACTCCCCCCGGCCAGTGGACCAGCCGGAAGTCCCTCCCTGCGTGCTCGCTGTGGCATTCGTAGCATTCCCTGTTACCGTCTCCCGCGACGCCACGGTGGTAACCACTGTCGCGCCCCAGGCTCCAGGCGATCTCGTCGTGACACTCCATGCACTTCTCATCGCTCGGGCCCTCGCCGAGGTCGTGGCACTTGAGACAGTTTCGCATGCCTTCGAGGTCGGCGTGGTCCCGCGACAGTTCTCCCGGCGAGATCTGCGCCAGCGCCGCCGACGGCGCGAGGACCACGGCGGCGGTGAGCACAAGAGACAATATGCGTCTCAGAATATCCAAGTGTATCCGAATGCGACGGCGACACCGACGTGTATCACCATGATAAACAGCATCACGTATGCAAATGGTTTATGAAATACGTGCCAGTAGTGGAGCAGGTCGCTCATCGAATCGAGGAGCGCCACGCGCCGCTGGAGAATCGACGATTCACGGGCGAGTGCTATGACCTGGTTGACGATATTCTTCGGCACCGGGTTGGGGCCGCCGGTGAGCCGCCGGCGAAGCCGGCGGGCGCGCCGGTTGATGGTCAGGTCATCGCGCATTGATACCAGGATGCCGCGAAACTTCGAACCGGCGGTGGCGCCGGCCCGGGACGCGAATTCCTCGATCGCGCCGATCGCTTCGGGCGATGCGTCGAGGTCTTCGACCAGTGCCCGCTGTATCCCGGCCAGGTTTTCGCGGGCGTCTTCTAGCCCGAGCGCGTGTCCGCGGTTGTCGCGCGGTATCTGCATGTAGACGTAGCGTCCGAATACGCCGCTGAAGGCGACGGCGAGCATCGAGAAATAACTGATGGAGACGATACCGTTGAATTTCATCGCCGTGTGCAGGGTGATCAACAGGGGCCCCATGATACCGAAGAAAATGTGGATGTCGAGCCATCGGCGCAGTGTCCCGAAACGTAATCCCATCAACAGGCGCTTGCGCGCCGAGTAGAGGAGCAGGAGAAGAACCATCGCCGTTCCGATGATGCCCAGCCCGTGTCCCCAGATGCCCGCCGGCTTGAGCTGGGTGTGCATGTCAGAATGCGGACGCTCCGGGAGTGTCAGCAGGTAATAGGGCAGGCCGGTGACCAGCACTGCCAGCACCAGGCAAAGCCCCGCGGCGTAAAACGCCTTGAGAACGGTATCGAATGAAAAAAGTTTCATCTCTCGCCAAACTTGGTTTCGATTCGGATGCCCATTTTTTTGAGAAACGGCGTGGGCAGTTCGCCGCCGATGAAAACGAACACGTAGTCGTTTAAGATCACTTCTGTCCGATCCTCGCACGTGACGGTCACGGTCTCGTTGTCGATGCTGTCGACCTTGGAACGGAGCATGGAGTTCACGGCGCCGCTCTCGACGGCGGCGGATATGCGCTCCAGGTTAGCTTCCTTGATCCTGGAAAAGGCATCCTTCCGGTAGCTCAGCGTGACTTCGGTGCCGGATTCGCCGGCGAGCGCCAGGGCCGCCTCGACCGCGCTGTCACCGCCGCCCACGACGAGCAGTTTGCGGCCGCGGTACTGTTCGGGTTCGAGCAACCGGTAGGTGACTTTCGACGATGTCTCTCCCGGCACGTTGAGCTTGCGCGGAGTTCCGCGCCGGCCGATCGCGAGCAGAACGTGTTTCGCCGCATAACGGTCGTGCGACGTGGTCACCTCGAAATATCCGTTGTTGCGGGTGACCGACTCGAGCCGTTCGTGCGTCTGGACGTTGATGCTCGTCCGGGCGATGATGTCCTTCCACAACTCGAGCAGCTCCTCTTTCTGGATCTTGCGCTGCGAGTACTTGCCGTAGAGCGGGATATCCATCGGTTGCGTCATGACGATTTTCTGCCGCGGGTACGTGAGCACCGTTCCTCCGATGTCCTCCTGGTCGATGGTGAGGTAGTCGAGGCCTGATTTCGCGGCCTGGAGTGTCGCCGACAGGCCGGCGGGGCCGGCGCCGACGATGAAGACGTCGCGGACCGACTTGTCGCCGCTCCCCGGCCGCTGGGCGATGTTCTCGACGGCCTGTTTCCCCTGCGCCACCGCGTTGCGGATCAGTCCCATTCCTCCGAGCTCGCCGGCGATGAAAATCCCGTCGACATTGGTTTCGAAGTTTTCCCGGACGTGGGGAATGTCGACTCCGCGCCTGGCGGTACCGAAGACGAGCGAAATGGCGTCGACGGGGCAGGAGGCGAGACACGCGCCGTGGCCGATGCACTTGTTCGGCGCGAGCAGGGAAAACCGCCCGTTGACGATGCCGATGATTTCGCCCTCCGGACAGGCCTTCATGCAACTACCGGTACCGATGCAGCGGTTGGGAGACACCTCCGGATGGAGCGTGACCGGTTCGCTCATTCCGGCGTCGACGGATTTCTGCAGCGTCCGGCGCGCGCGTTTCGTGGCGGAACTATACCGCCATATATAGCCAGCGACTATCGCGACGGCGATGGCGATCACGCCCAGGTATGCGATCTGGTCAATGGTCATGGTGCACTTCCCGGCGATATTTCCGCAGAGTCAGCAAGTCGTGTTCCTCTTTGGGGTGGTAGTACCGCGTTCGTATTGGGGGACGTAGCAAAAGCGCTTTTCGCTTCCGATAGTGTCCGCTGCCAGAGAACACGGAAATCTGTATGAGTTCCTCCATGATAAGAAGTGTAACTGATTATACAATACATAATTATGTGACAAAATTGTCTTCTTTGTCACCTCCCGGTAATGAATGCCCTTATCGGCAGCGCGCCTGCGGCCGGTTCTGATTGACGCTGGTCCGGCCGTGGTGATTGTATCTATGCGGGTCGGCAACAACCCGGACTTTCATGGTCGAACAAAAAAACCATAACAATAACGACGTCGAGGTATCGTTTTCGCGCACCCTCGGCCTGTTCGACGCCAGCATGATCGGCATCGGCGCAATGATCGGCGCGGGCATCTTTGTGCTGACCGGTCTCGCGTCGGGTGAAGCCGGTCCCGGGGCCCTGCTCGCGTTCGCGCTCAACGCGGTCGTGACAACGCTGACGGCACTCACGTACGCCGAGCTCGCCTCGGCATTTCCCGAGGCCGGCGGCGGCTACTCTTTCATTAAAAAGGCATTTCCGGGTCCGGTCGGATTTGCTTCCGGGTGGATGTTGTGGTTTTCGTACATTGTCGCGTGCGCACTCTATGCGTTGGGATTCGGCGCTTATTTCTGGGAATTCATCCACTCGTACTTTCCGGTCTTCTCTGATTTTGTCTTCGAGTTGATCGGCCGTCAGCTCGCCGTCAATCTGATGACGGCGGTAGTGTGCGTGGGGGTCATCTATCTCAACGCCAAGGGG
>CBDUWU010000275.1:0-4391 GCA_965371015.1 uncultured bacterium
GGCTCGAGACGATCGCCCGTGCCTCGCCCCCTTCGGCCGGGATCACAAAGATGTCGAGCTGGTCGCCCACCCGCGAGCTGAACGCGATGAAACCGCCACCGGGCGACCACGCCGGCGAAGTGTCGACCCCGTCGCCGGGGTCGTGGAGTAGTCGCCAGGTCAACGGGTCGCGGTCGAGGACCTTTTTATAGAGAAGGAGACCCTCCTTGTGTCCCCATATCTGCTCGAAACGAAGCTCGCCCTTGATGACGGCGCGGTCGAGGACGAGTGAGAGCATCATCGGGCGCAGGCTCTTGAGGATGCGTGTGTGGAGCGAGAGATAGCGGACGTTCTCGTCGAGCAGGTACTGCATCGTGGCCTGGTAAGAGCCGAACGGGATTTCAAGGTAGCGCGCGCCCGCGTAGAAAGCCACGTACGGCTTGCGGTCGGCGACGACGTCGCCGGGGCCGATGTCTTCGTTGTCGCGCAGGTATATCCCGGCCTCTTTCATCTCCACGAGTCCCTCGTTGACCGGGCGGACGAACTGGCCGTAATTGAACGCGATCGCGGCGATGGCCGAGACGATCAGCGCCGCGTACCCGCCTTTTCGCGCCCACCCGTCCTTCAGCGCCCCGGCGCCGACGAAAGCGTAGAGAAGGATCACGGGTATATAGGGCAGGAGGAAGCGATCGATGGTGCGAATCGTAAACAGCGGCGCGATCACAAACGGCGCCAGAGAAGCGAGCAGCCAGGACGGCCGCCGTGCGAAACCATAGACGGCCAGTAACAGCGCGAGGAAACCGACGTGACGGGCGAGGAGCAGGACCTCGCGCGGCAGTTTTTTCGCATAGTTGACGGCGATGTCGGACGCCGGGGGCCTTGCGGATTCAACTCCCGCGCCGGAATTATTGGAGCGCGGGACGCTTCGCAGCCCCGCGCCGGAATTATTGGAGCGCGGGACGCTTCGCGTTTCCGCCCGTCGCTCTTCGGCGGTATCTTCACGCTCGATCCACGACTGGGCGCCGGCGCCGAAGAATTCGCCCTTGGGCAGAGCCACAAAATTGCCCGTCGACTGGTAGAGCTTGAGCGTATTGAACGAAAAGATCACGATGAACGGCAGCACGAAGAGAACGGCCCGTCGCGGCGTCTTTATACGCAACAACGCGAGTATGCCGGCGACTCCGAGCATCTCGGGGCGCGTGATGACCGCCACTCCGGCGGCGGCGCCGGACGCGGTGTCGCGCCCCTTCGCGTACATCCACAGCGCCAGCAGCAGCCACATCGTATAGAGCGACTCCGAAAACGTCTCCATCGAGAGGCGCACGAACAAGGGCGTGACGGCGAGAAAAACGGTGCAGTAGAACGCGGGCCGCCGCTCGAGGAAGCGCCGCGCCAGCGCGAACATTACAATCAGCGAGCCGAACGACGCCAGGAGCGAGACGACCTGCGCCGCCCGCACGCCGTCGCCGACGACGGGAAGAAAGAGCGAGATGAAAAACGGGTATCCGACGGGAAACGCCCCCGGCATGGGGGCGCTCGACCAGAGCACCAGCGCCTGGCTGATGTAGTAGGTGCCGTCGAACGACACCAGGTCGAACGCGCGCGCAAAGATGCCGGGCAGGCGCACGACGACGCTCAATACGGCGAGCGCCGCAAACACCTGCCAATCGCGCCGGGGTACGGGGAGCATTGGGATATATTAATGGAAACTCGCGTGCTGGTGCCAGCAGTTTGCCGTGCCGGCCACGTCGGTGCCGCAGACGGCCTATTCGAAGCTCTGCGCCTTCTGGAGATTTTTCTGCTCGGCCCGCTTTTTGGCCTTCGCGATACTGTCGAGGGCCGACTCGAGGTCGTCCATGCGCGCCCGGTAATGTTCGATCATCGTCTGGTAGCGCTCGTCGCCCTGGAGCGTCATCAACCGGTCATCCGCTTCGATCAGCCCGGGGTGCCCGGACAGACGTTTGGCGTTCATTTCGGTCCAGCGTTCCAGCTTGAGGTAGTCGGGGTTCGAGTCGCAGAGCGCATCGTTGTCAGAAATGGTCCACTCGAACTCGACGAATCCGTCGAGTCCGTCTTTGTAGACGAGCCGGTCGGGGTCGAAGACGAGGAGGTACTGAAATCTCATGTCGCCGAGCTCGATAGTGGCGAACTCCTGGTCGCGCTGCAGGCCGGCGACCCCCTGGAGATCGGGCCAGTCGTCACTCACCAACCGGGACAGATCGAACTGGAGACGCTTCTGGGCGACGACGTAGTCCTTCCACAGGGCTTCCACGTGGGCCGTGTTCGTCGTGCTAACAGACGGAATTACAAAGGGTCCGGCGATCAGGGCCGCCACCGTTACAGCCATCGCTATAATAGAGGCGCTCGCGCGCAGAAATCCGGGCATAGATGTCCTCCTTCTGCGCGCGAGCGCTGCAAGAATCAGTCCAGCGGTGCTGCTCCGATGGAGCGCGGAATCAGCCGCCGGCGGTCCACTCGGCGATCCAGTCGTGGACCGTTTCCCACCACAGACGGGCGTTCTGGGGCTTGAGCACGAAATGGCCCTCGTCGGGGAAGTAGAGGAACTTCGAGGGCACCCCCTGGCGCTGCATCGCGGTGAACGCCTGCATCCCCTCCGCCAGCGGCACGCGATAGTCGAGCGCGCCGTGGACGATGAGCATGGGGGTCTTGTAATCGCCGAACTTCGCCGCGTACCGGTGCGGCGACCACTTCTCGTACATGTCGGGGTTGCTCCACGGCGTGCCGTAAAGCTCCCACTCGGGGAACCACAGCTCCTCGGTGGCGCCGTACATGCTCTCGAGGTTGTAGACTCCGTCGTGGTTGACGAGGCACTTGAAGCGGTCGGTGTGGCCGGCGAACCAGTTCATCATGTAGCCGCCGTACGAAGCGCCCGCCGTCGCCATCCGCTTGTCGTCGATGAACGGGTACGTCTCCAGGACGTAGTCGAGCCCCATCATCAGGTCGTCGAACACCTTGCCGCCCCAGTCGCCGCTGATCTGGTCGGTGAACTCCTGGCCGAAGCCCGTCGAACCGCGCGGGTTGATCGCGGCCACGACGTAGCCGGGCGCGGCGAACATCTGGTAGTTCCAGCGATAGTGGAAAATGTCGCCCCACGCGCCCTGCGGGCCGCCGTGGACGAGGAAGATGAACGGGTACTCGCGGTCGGGGTCGAATCCGGGCGGCTTCAACAGCCACCCCTGGACCTGGTCGCCGTCGGCGCCCTCGAAGTAGAACGCCTCCAGCGGGTTCATGTCGACGCCGGCGAGGCGTTTGTCGTTGATGCGCGTGATGTTGACCGCGTCGCCGCCGTCGTTCTTCGAGACGTATACCTCGTTGGGCATGGTCGCGCTCTGGCGCAGAAACGCGAAACGCTTGCCGTCGGGACTCACGGTGAGCGACGACGTGTACATCTCGCTCGTGAGCTTCCTGGCCTTGCCGTTCTTCGCATCGACGCGGTATATCGAGTTGTACCCGTCGTCGGCCGAGCGGACGTAGAGGCGTTTGCTGTCGGGCGACCAGGCGATGGAGGCGACCGAGCGGTCGAGCTCGCCGGCCAGCTCTCCGCTGATGTCGACCGACTTTGCGTTTTTCCGGTCGTAGAGCATCAGGCGGTAGCGGTCGGCCTCGAAGCCCGGGCGCGACATCGCGCGGTATGCGATGTACTTGCCGTCGGGCGAGTAGACCGGGTGGTTGTCGTTGGCCGCGTTGTCGGTGATACGCCGCCATTCGCCGCCGCCGGCGGGCACGAGGAAGAGGTCGTTGTTGATGCTCCACGCCGCGTTGGCGTCGGTGTTGACCGCAACACAGAGCTCGGCGCCGTCGGGCGAGATGGCGACGTCGTGGCCGCTCCCCAGCGCGATGGTGGGCGTTTCGTATTGATTCGGGGTGAGGTCCGTGGCGGTGCCGCCGGAGACTGGCATAACGAAGACGTGCGAACGGCGGTCGTCGCGCCACGAGTCCCAGTGGACGTAGAACAGCTCGTCGATGACGCGCGCCTTGACCTTGCTCTCTTCTTCGGCCTTCAGCTTGTCGGCGTTGCAGTCGTCGTCGGCGCAATCGGGGAACACGCGCGAGCGGAACACGATCCGTTCGCCGTCGCTCGTCCACTGCGGCGACGACGCGCCGGTCGAGAGGGTGGTGAGCTGCTTCGCCTCGCCGCCGGAGAGCGGGAGGAGCCAGATCTGCGACTCACCCGACCGCGACGACGTGAACGCGAGCCACCTGCCGTCGGGGGAGAACCGCGGCTGGTTGTCGCGGCCCTCGTTGTGGGTGAGCCGGTGGATCTCGCCGCCCTTCGACGAAATCATGTAAACGTCACTGTCACCCTTGTTCTTCTCGATGCTGTAGTCGGTGACGACGAAGGCGAGGTGCTTGCCGTCGGGTGACCACTGCGGGTCGGAGACCCGCGCCGT
>CBDUWU010000276.1:0-4387 GCA_965371015.1 uncultured bacterium
CTGTCGCCGACGCTCACGTCGAGCAACACGTGGACGAGAACGGTGGTCGACACGTCCGCGTACCCATTCGAGGACGCGTTCGGGGACACCACCTTCATTACCAACCGCGTGGAGGAAACCGAGAACGAGTTCCGGTGGGGGCTGGGCGCCAATGCCAGCACCAATATCTACGGGACCTTCTATCCCAGGATCGGGCGCCTGCGCGGGGTCCGTCACCTCCTCCAGCCGGCGGCCTCCTACAGTTTTCGCCCTGAGACGGGCACGAGTGCCCGGTCGCAGTCGCTCAGCGTACGACTGACGAACACGTTTGATCTGAAGATGGTGCGCAAGGCGCTGGGCGGGGGGGCTGCCGGCGGCGCCAATGAGCTGGTGACGCGCACGCCGGGCAGCCGCTCGGCGGCCGAGGCGGCTGGCCCGCCGGCAGTGAGTGCTGAATCGAACGGCGGAGTCCCGGGCCCGGGGGGGGGCGAAAAAGGGAGCGAGGAAGACCTTCACAAGATATCGGGTTTCCTCATCTGGACGCTCTCGTCCAGCTACAATCCGGAGGCAAAGAAGAACGAGGGCTGGAGCGACATACGCAGCTCGGTCAATCTGCGGGCCCTGGGGACCAACATATCGATGAACCAGTCGTTCGACCCTTACGAACAGAAGCTGCTCTCGACGAGCGTTCAGACGGGGTTCACCCTGCGGGGCACGCATCCGTTCGGGCGATCGGACAAGATAACGGTGGAAGAATTGAACATCGTCGCCGCGTCAGATACGACGGGCGGCCGCGGCCGGGAAGTGGAAGTCGACCAGTACGCGATGGGGGGAATCGAGACGGACCAGCCGGTTCCGGGCGACCTGGCGCTGAAGGAAGGCCGGATGCCCTGGAGTCTGCGAATGGCTTTCAGCTACAACAACTCACTCAACGCCGACCCGCGGGCGACCGTCGACCTGGCCGGCGAGTTCGATCTGACCAAAAAATGGCGGTTTACCTACTGGACGAGTTACGACCTGGAAAACCGCGAGATGGACGGCCAGAACTTCGGGATTCACCGCGACCTCCACTGCTGGGAGATGAGTCTTTCCCGCCAGTTGCTGGGCGAAGAATGGCAGTTCTACTTCCGTATCGCTATCAAGGCGCACCCCGAACTCTACGGCGAAACCGGTCAGCGTGGCCTCGGTGGTTTCGCCTCCGGCATCACCAGCGGCTCGACTTTCACCAACTATTGACGGCCCCTCGGCCGCCGCCGCGAATTGCCAGAAGCAGCAGATCAAGAAAAATCGCAGTCTTATGCGAAAAACAGCACATTTGATGTTGACAGATTTTTCCGGGGGGCCATAAAGTGCGCATAAGAACCCCAAGGAGGTGATATCGTGAACAGGACAGAACTAGTCGAAAAAGTGGCCAACAAGACCGGCCTCACCCTCAAAGATGCGAAGATGGTCGTCGACGCGATTTTCAGCACCGTACCGAAGCAGGGGATCATCGCCAGCGAGCTCAAGTCTGGCCGTAAGGTGCAGATTACAGGATTCGGCACCTTCCAGATAAGGAAGCGCAAAAAACGCGAAGGGCGCAATCCTCAGACGGGCGAATCAATCCAGATTCCCGCGTCGAAGTTCCCGGCGTTTTCCGCTGGCCGTGCGCTGAAGGATCGAATCCGTAAGTAAACGGGTACCTGCCCATTGATGCAAAAGGCGGGGCCGCAGTCAGATGCCCCGCTTTTTGCTTTTCTATCCAATTCGCCAATCTTGTGGCCGCCCCGGCCGTATGTTATCTTTCCCTATATATACCAGACCCTTACGAACCACGAGAAAGGACCGTCACGCATGAGCAGACTCCTCGCCGCGGCGTCGATTCTGGTGCTCTTTTCCGCGCCCACAACTGTCGGCCAGACCGGAGGCGGACAGGGCTTCAAGTCGTTCCAGCTCGTGTATCACAGCGATACGCGCGGGTATTACCGTCCCTGCGGCTGAAACAACAATGCCGGAGGCGGGTTCGCCCGGAGGGCGCACCTTATTTCACAATTCAAAGACAACGCCACGAAGCCCGTGATCATGTGCTATGCCGGTGATTTCTATGGCGGCGCCGGCGAGTTCAACGAACCCAAGTCGCATTTTATCGCGAAGATGATGGGTTACCTGGGATACGACGCCATCGCCGTGGGCGAAATGGACCTCAACTACGGGCTCGAAAAACTGGTCGGGGACGTCGACGAGTACGATCTCAACGTGACTTGCGCCAACATCGTGGCCAAGGAAGGCGGGGCCGTCAGCCGGAGGACGACACCGCTCCAGGAAGAGCTGGGCACGGCTTTCCCCCCCTATATCGTCGTCGAACGAAACGGAGTCAGGTTCGGGTTTGTCGGGATCCTGTCGCCCGAGACCAAGTCTCGCGCCGTCGGAACCAGCGGCGAAGTGGAGGCGATGACCTACATCATCAAGGAGCCGTGGCAAGCGGTCGCGGCCGTACTGCCCGAGGCGCGTGCCGAGTGCGACCTGGTGATCCTGCTCGCCCACATGGACCAGTTCGATCTCGAGATGCGGTTGCCCGACTTTCCCGATATCGATCTGGTGATCCGGGGCCACAACGCGCAGAACTGGCAGTCGATCGAGCCGGTGATGGTCGGTACCGTGCCCGTTTACCTGGCCACGGCCCAGGGACAAAACATCGGAAACCTGCGCGTGGCGCTCGACGAGACCGGCACGATCGTCGACACCAACAACAAGATCTACTTCCTCGACGCCAACGTCCCGGACGACGCTGATGTGGCCGCCTTGCTGGACGAGTTCGACGAGGAAAACAGGAAACAGCAGAAGATCCTCTTCGCCAGGGAACAACTCAAGGCGTCACGCTCCAGCAGCTATGTGTCCGACGTGTATCTCGGCGTCGGGTCGTGCATGTCGTGCCACCCCGCCGCCTTCGAGGTGTATACACATACAGCACACGCCCGTGCGTACCGGACGCTGTCCTCGCAGTTCGTTCACCACGATGACAGCTGCGTGGGGTGTCACGTTACCGGATACGGAGAGCGGGGCGGTTTTGCCGGTATCCGCCGACTTGGAGCTCCGGCCGACCTGATAGACGTCCAGTGCGAGGCGTGTCACGGCCCCGGTATCGACCACAGCCGCGGCGGTTCCTATCGGTCGGTTGCCGTGGAGAGTTGTACCAGGTGTCACACCCGAGAACAGGACCCCGATTTCGACTATGAAAAAGCCTGGAAGAAAATCGCTCATTAGCGCCGTTCGTTTCGCTGCCGTGGCCGCCGCCGTGGCGGCCGTGACACCGGCGAGCGGCTCAGGGGGGGACGGATTCCTCATACCCGGCGTTGCCCTGAGCGACGCCGAGTTCGAGATCGGCGCCTGGTGCCGATACCTGGTGGTCGACGAGATCATGGGGGCGTGCGACTCGACGGTGGTGACCATTGCCGTTACCGGTCAAACCCGGCGAAACGGCGTGGTGGCCTGGTGGCTGGAGCTCGAAAGCGGCCCCGTCGGTGGGTCCGCAGCGGAGCGGGATGTGGCCAGCGCTCTTATCTCATCTAAAATCAAGACATTAGCTCCTGGGGATTCACTTGTACAGTACATATCTGAATTATATATTAAAAGAGGAAATGGCGCCGTCGAACCGGCCGATCCGGCCGACCTCGAGCAACTGTCGCTTTCCAACCCCACCGCCGATTCGGACTGGGTGCTGACGCCGGACGAGACGCTGGATACGCCGCACGGGCGTTTCGTCTGCGACCATAAGCATCTGGTCGTTGACGGCCGGAGAGAAATCGATATGGGGAGGGTGATGCTGTTGAAAAACGACGTCGACGTATTCGACGTGTGGTTGTGTGACGACGTCCCGATCTTTCGTGTCGTCAGGTGCGTGATCGATCGTGTGAGGGAATCGAAAACGGTACCGTCCGTTCCGGGTATACCGAACAAGGAAAGGGAAGAGTCGCGAACAACGATCGAGCTGATCGGCTCAGGATCCGACGCGAAACCCATGATCGAAATACATTAGATTTGCCGGCCGTAAGTCACCCCTGAACTCAGCGGAGCGAGTGTTATACAATGAAAAAGACTTACGTTTATCTCACCCTGGTTGCCGTTATTACGGGGCACCTTTTGCTGCCTGCGGATGTACGGGCAAAATCCAAACGGATTTTGCCCGTACGCGCGTACGCGGCGGAGGTGCCGGCCGGGATGGATGCGAACCGGGTTTATCTCACCGCCGACGGGGTCACGGAGCGGACGCTCCTCGAATACCGCCGTGAGCTGATCGTGGCGGGTGCGAGAAGCGTCAACCTGTTCCTGCCCGACGTCATCGTCTGTGAACTTCCGCCGGGGCTCGATCATACGTCGTTGCCCGGTGGTGAAAAGTTTTCGCAAGTCAGCGAAGCGGCCATCGTGGAAG
>CBDUWU010000277.1:0-4349 GCA_965371015.1 uncultured bacterium
TGGGGATGCGACTCTTGGAAGCGGTCCACCGAGACGGACAACTCATCTGCCACTTAATCCGCCACTATAGATCGGGTGTGTTGGGTTTGCGTGAGACAAAAGGGAACTGATTAGACGGATAATCGTCACTGTAAATCGGGGTCACATAAACAACTGTGTTACTCACAGCAAGTTACTCATCTTCCTCATCTTGCCCTGCAAAACCGTTATTCCCCGGCCGTAGGTCCGGGTGCCGCCTCCATTGTTTTCCAACGACTTGCGACGCTTTGAAGTCAACCTCGATCACCCCGTGTGGTACTTTCGTGGTACTTTTGGCGAGCAGATCGACCGCCCGGCGGTAGGCACCCCACTGAATGCGGGGTCAGAGCACTCGTAGATCCGCGCCGGCAGCAACGCCGAGCAGCGGGCCGCGGCCAGACGGAATCCTTTCCTCGGTTCGTCCTCGGTAGCTGGGCCAGTCTCTCCCTCTGCCACCCCGGAAACCGTCCTACCCGGGATTTTATTTATCCCACCACCCAAGAGAAAAGCCGGGCCGCCGAGTTTCCAACCGACTCGACAGCCGAGCTCTTTACCCAAAAGAGACGCGGACTATTGCAGTAGAACCATCTTGCGTGTCTTTTCGAAACCAGGTGCTGTCATCCGGTAGAAATAGACCCCGGTCGCGACGCTGTACCCGTTCTCGTTTCGACCGTGCCACGTCACGCGTTTTTCGCCGGGTGTGTGCTCGCCGTCAACGAGCGTTCGTACCAGCCGACCGCCGACATCGTAGATCCGAAGTGTCACATGACCGCCGCCCTCCGGTACTTCGTAAGATATCACCGTTGTGGGATTGAACGGATTTGGGAAATTCTGACGCAGAGCGAATTTCTTTGGCGTCATCTCGGAGTCGACGCCCGTCCCCGGTGAAACGAGAAAACACGCGGAGAACTCGGATGTGTTGCCAGCCCCGTCCGTGGCCGTTCCCGTCAAATAATCGCCATCGTCGAACTGCACCGTTGTTGTGTATGTGAAATCGACGTTTCCTTGGGCGTCGGTCGTCGCCACCGCCGAACCGAGATACGTCTGTCCTTCGCCGTAACCCGATGGATCACACGCTGTATTTGAAAAGAACTGAACGGTAAAGGTCGAGTTCGAGATGCTGTTCAACGACGCGCCGATACGCGATGTGTTGCTGTCCGCCCACCTCACTACCGGGAAGTTCTGCAGCATGTTGGGGCCCGCATCGGAATCCTGGGGGTCGTTGGGAGTCACACCGATGTCGCCGGTGTTAAGCCGTAGATCGATTCCGAGCCCAGCGTTGTCGTAGAGTGAGTTTGACAAAAACGTGTTTCGCCCGCCGTTCCCGAGCACCATTTGGATACCGTCACTGCCGTTATTCCAGATCTGGTTGCCTTTGTCGGGCGTGTCGCCCCCGATGATACAATCGTGGGTGTTATCAAAACGGATTCCGAATTGACCGTTTCCGACGAACTGGCAGCCTTCGACGACGGTGTGGTCTGCGCCGACTAGGTAGAGCCCATCCTGGCCGCAGTTGGTAAACTTGAGGCCTCTTATCGCCGAATTGCGTCCAGATATCTGCATGCCCACGATATTCAGGGTGGGAGCGTTACCATCAATGACGATGAGCGGCGTGCCGGCGTACCCGGGCTGGGTGGTTCCGTCGAGTACGATCGGATACCCCGCTGCGAGCGGCTCGGCGAGTTGGATGACGTGAGGTCCGGGGCCCGGTATGTCGAACACAACGAGGTCCCGATCGGGGTCGTCGGCGTCCAGCAACGCCTGACGAAGCGACCCGGGTCCCGCGTCGTTCGTATTCGTGACCACTAACGGTCCGCCGGCGGTGCGAAAGAGAAGTACGTTGTCAATGAGTGGGGAATGTGAGTGGCAAGCGCCGGTGCCAGCGCCGCCGCAATGCCAATAGCACATGTCAAGCGCGCCGATGGCCAGTTGGACATGGGTGGCGTCGGGCGGCATGTCTTCGCTAGAATCCGTGCTCCACCGGCTCCATTTCTTCTCGCCTGTGTCTGAGGGAAAGACAAAATATAGCGTCCACGGCGTCGGCACACCGTCGACGAAGAAGCGCGCGCGCCGTACGAAGAAAACGAGATTGTCGAGGGGTAAATCCATGTAAACATCGCACTCGAAAACGAGACCTCCCGTCTCCCCCTCGGGAATCGGAACACCGTTGATATCCCGAGAGAGATCGATGAGCGGAGACCGGATCTCGTTGTAGATGTAGTCGTACAGTTTTCTTGAACCGGGGTTACGCGTGAACGGCACGGCGAGCTGCTCGGGATGCCCCCCGCACGCATACGTGTCGGGAGAACCGCTGAAGAAACCCCACAGGTGTGTCGTATTCACAACGAGCGTATCCTCTTGCAGCACTCCGGCGCCGGAGAAAAGCGCGGCGTAGTCGCCGAATCCCGGCTCCATGGTCGCCATCCAGTCGCCGTCGGTTGTAACGAGGGCCCCCACCGCCTCGATTTCGAAGTCCTGGAAGTCGACAACACCGGTCGAGTCTGACACCGTGACGCTATCGATGACCACCGCGCCGTCGGTCGGCCACAACCCGTCCTCGTCGGACCAGGCTCGCTCGGATTCGAATTTGAACCGGAGCTTTACGGATCCGTTCAGGCTGTCGCCGGGCACGATGGCACTGGCCGTTTCTTCTCCGGCCCAATCGAACGTGAGCAACGTCTGCCATTCGCCGCTCTTCGACTCGTACTCAAGGAAGACGAAATCATAACCCGGCTCGGTGTCGTAGTGGATGAGGAAGTCGACCATCACATCACCCGAAACCGGGAACGCGACCGATTCGAACATCTGGAACCAGAAGTTTCCGTACCCCGGACACGAGACACATCCGGGAAGATCGCGGACGCCGCACCATAGCGATTTTGACCCCTCGAGGGGTACGTAGTTGCCACTGATACCCGCGAAGTCATCGAAGTGAAAGTACGGTTCGGGTTGCAGCGTTAGATCCACGCTGACCCATCCCTGTGGATCCGGCCCGCCGAGTGAATCGTCGAACGTATACTCGGCGAGCAAAAACGTGTCCGGAAAGACGCTCGCCCAGACAGACGGTTGGGTCGGGGGTGAGGACGCAAGGGTCTGTTTTCCCAGTGATTCCTTGCGAGACCCGAATGCAGTAAGACTCAATTGCAGGCTGATGATCACAAAGACCACCAGAACGAACGCACGTCCCATGAGAATCCCTCCTTGCCAAAATTCGAAAGTGTGAATCCCTATCAGCAAACGGTCTGAAATCGACGTGCATTTGCGAAAGACATGCTATGGGGGCGGGACCGGCGGTCAGTGACCTCCCCAGAGCTTGTAATGCTCCGGACGCTCGAGCGCCGGCGCCGTCAGAATCTGGGGCTGAAAGCGTAATCTGATGATCGTCGGTAATCGCCCTCCTCTCGACTTAAAACACACTTGACGCCAGCCGTTTCCATATTCACTTGAGAAGGACCATTTTTCTCGCCCACGAGCGGCCGCCGGCGTCCAGGCGGCAAAAATAAACGCCGGAACTCAACAGGCGGCCGGTCTCGTCGCGACCGTCCCACGTCACCTCGTGCGGGCCCGGGCCACGGTGCCCGTCTATGAGCGTGCGGACCAGCTGGCCTTGAACGGTGTAGACCTCAAGTTTCACAAATCCCGGCCTGGGGATAGAAAAGACAACACTCGTTGTTGGGTTGAGAGGGTTCGGATACACACGAAGGTCAAGCCTGTTGTCTGGCCTTGTCGCAATACCGGTGGCACTGGGGTCGAACTTCGCTACGAAGATGTCGTCGTCACCCGCACTGGTCAGCACGCCACCGCCGAAATTGACGGTGCCTTGGAAGCGCCCGGTAATGGCGACGTTGCCCCAAGGGTCGACGGCAACACTCCGGGCAATATCCAGGATTGTATCGCCGAAGCTCTGGCTCCAGAGGTGGTTTCCGTTTAGGTCGAACTTCGCGAGAAAGATGTCCGAGTATGGGGAGCCTTCGGCCGTCAGCACTCCGCCGCCGAAGTCGACGGTTCCCGCGAAATGGCCCGTGATTACGGGGCTGCCCCCTGTGTCAAGGGCGACACTTTGGGCTTGCTCGGAGTTTGTATCACCGAAGTTCTGGCTCCAGAGGTGGTTTCCGTTTGGATCGAACTTCGCGAGGTAGATGTCATAGCTGCCCGCGCTCGGCAGCACACCACCCCCGAAGTTCACGGCACCGATGAAGGACCCCGCCAGAAGGACGTTCCCCGAAGTGTCGACGGCAACCCCCTGGGCCAATTGGAAGTTTACGTCGCCGAATCGCTGGCTCCAGAGGTGGTTTCCGTTTGGATCGAACTTCGCGAGGAAAATGTCATGG
>CBDUWU010000278.1:0-4342 GCA_965371015.1 uncultured bacterium
GGTGACGTTCATCGAGGGCAAGGGAAGCGGTCCCGGCTACAATGACTTTCCCGCGCGTGGGCCCCTCCAGGGCACCGTTACCACCGAAGACGGCGACAAGTTTTCCGGCCGTCTCGTGATCGACCTCGACGAGTCCGAAGGATGGGAGATCCTCAACGGCGACGTCGGAGACATCGACTTCGACGTGCCCTTTTACCTCATCGCCAGCCTCGAACCCCAGGGCCACGACGAATGCCTCGTCGTACTGACGAGCGGCGAGAAGATCACGCTCGAAGACGGCCAGGACGTGAGCGACGACAACGCCGGTGTGCTCGTTATCAAGAGTAACAAGAACGCCATGTACATCGAATGGGACGACGTGAAGAAGATCACGTTCGATCACAAGTAGACACGGTTCAAAACCGCGCCGGCAGACCGGTTACCAAAAGGCCGCCCGTTATAGACGGGCGGCCTTTTGAATTGTGCCCGATTCGCTTGTCTCTTTGAAAAACATCGACAGTCTGGTAGTCTGAAATCAAGGTTCAGGGCAACAGGGATTTCAGTACAGGACTATGATCAGACATGGTACGGCAATTCTCCGTTTACACTATATTTGCTCTTCTGGCCGGCATGTGCGCGTTGTCGGGGTGTGCCTCGGGGGATGATGGCGGGGTCCCGCCCAACGTGGTGATCATCACACTGGACACGGTCCGGGCGGACCACATGGGTTGCTACGGCTACCCGGTGAACACGACTCCCGGGCTGGATGCGCTCGCGGGTGGTTCAACGCTCTACACGCGGGTGGTGGCGTCGTCGCCGTGGACGGTGCCGACGCACGCGTCGTTCTTTACGGGCAAATTTGCGTTCGAACACGGCGCGCACGGCTTCAAGGTCGACACTCCTGTCAATAATGTCAACCCGTTGCCCGACGGGGAGCTGACGCTCGCCGAGGTGTTCTGGGACGAGGGATATACGACGGGCGCTTTTGTCGCCAACGACGCGTTCCTGGGGCCGCGCTGGCAACTCAACCAGGGATTCGAGACGTACCGGGTCGAGCGGATCCGGTGTTCCGAGCTCAACAAGAAGGTGTTTGCCTGGCTCGACCACGCTTCGAAAAAGCGGTTCTTCCTCTTCGTTAATTATATGGATGCCCACCGGCCCTACAACGCGCGGCCGGTGCAGGGGCTCCTGCCCCGGCGCGTCGTCAACGACAACGGCGAACTGCTCGAATCGCTCTACGAAGTGGTGATGCCGGGTACGAACCCGGTGCCCGCCGGCCTGCAACAGAAGGTGATCGACCAGTACGATACGGCGCTCCGGAACCTGGACACGGGTATCGGCGAGTTGATCGACCGGCTGAAGCGCCTCGGTGTCTACGACAATACGGTTTTTGTCGTGACGTCGGATCACGGCGAGTTTTTTGGAGAGCACCTGCTCGTGGAGCACTCGAAAGATGTCTACGAGGAAGTGTTGTCGGTTCCCCTGATCGTCAAGTATCCGGGTCAGAATGAAGGCGTTGTTGATGCTGCCGTGGTGTCGGCAACGGACCTGCCCCACATGATTCTCTCCGCGTTTACGGGAGAGAACTGGGCGGCTCACCTCGGCAAATTTCCCGACGCGCCAGGAAACCACGAGATCATCAGCGAGATTTACTACACGCGGACGAAGGACCTGTTTCACCCGGTGTGGGGACACCGCTTCGACCGTGTCCGGACCGCCATCTACGACTGGCCATTCAAGTACATCGATTCATCCGACGGCGAGCACGAGTTGTACAACCTGGAAGTGGATGGCGTGGAAGGCGTGAATCTCGTCGGCAGCGACGAAGCCACCGCGAACCGGCTGTCCGGCCGGCTGCGGGAGTTCTTCGAATCGCGTTCGCGTTCGCTCGAGCGTGTGGATCAGAAGCCCTTATCCAAAGAGGAGCGCCGCCGCCTCAAATCCCTCGGTTACATCAGCGATTGATCCTGCTGGTTACGGTGCAGGGGACTTGCGCGTGTAGATCAGCACGTAGGTCTCGCAGAGGCTGTTGCCGCACTCGGTGCAGTTGGGGCCGAAGTCGGCGGGGGTGAGCTCCTTGACCTTGACCTCGAAGCCCATCGATTCATACAGCTCCACCGCTTCTTTCGCCCGCTCGGGATTGGCCATAAATCGGCGCACCCACCCCTGGGCGATGAGTTCGGGGTCGTCTTTGACAGAGTACCCCGAGTCTGTGAGGCCGGTGCCGCAGCTGAGGTCGTCGTTCATTATGTCTGTGCTCCTTCGGCCTTGAGCATCTCGATCCGCCGGTGCCCGAGGACGGCGGCGCCGAGGGCGGCGACGAACTGGACCATGTCGGCGTCGGGGACGTTGACTTCCTTGTCGAGCTGCTTCTGGACCTCGCGCCCGAACGTCTCGAAGCGGAGGATCCCGCCGACGAGGGTGAACTCGGGCTCGGCCTTGACGCGCTTCATGAGCTGGACGGAACGGCTCACGAGCGACTGGATCGCCCCCTGCATGATGTCGGCCGGCGGCGTGCCGAGAGAGAGGTGGTTGATCACTTCCGACTCGGCGAACACGGCGCACACGCCCGAGATCGGGACGGGTTCTTTCGACGTGACGAGGAGCGGCCCGATCTCCACGGTCGAGTAGCCCATGTAGCGCGCCGTCTTTTCGAGAAACGCCCCCGTGCCGGCGGCGCACTTGTCGTTGAGGCGGAACGACATCACCTTGGAGGTATCGTCGAGCCGGCTCGCCTTCATGGTCTGTCCCCCCACGTCGAGGACGGTGCGCGTGCCGGGAAAGAGCTTCGCCGCGCCGCGGGCGCTGGCGGTGAGGTCGGTGACGTGGATGTCCTTGATGTCCACCTGGTGCCGGCCGATCCCGGTGGCGATCGTATACTCGACGTCGCTCTTCTGGAGCCCCGCCTCGGCGAGACAGTCGTCGAGTACCTTTCGGGCCACTTCGCCCAGTTTGAAGCCGGTCGGACGCATGGCGCGCTCGATGATGTTGCCGGCGTCGTCGAGGAGAACGCACTTGGCATAAGTCGAGCCGACGTCGATTCCCGCGGTGATCGTCATGATCTGGCCTCCACGTTGTCGTGAGGTGACCGGCTGGCGAGGATGTGGTCCATCGCGAACAGCGCGGCGCCCAGCGCGCCCATGTAGTGCGAGTCTTCACTCACGTTCAGCTTGACCCCGAGTTTCTCCTCCAGCGCCTCGATCATGGCGATGTTGCGGGTCACGCCACCGGTGAAGGTGACTTCCTCCTCGATGCCGACGCGGCGCAACAGCCCCGCCGACCGTCCGGCGATCGACTTGTGGACGCCCCAGAGGATGTCCTCGATCTTCTTGCCCTTGCCCAGCCACGAGAGCACCTCCGACTCGGCGAACACCGTGCACGTCGTGCTGATGCGGACCGACTTTGAGTGTGCGAGCGCCGTCGAACCGAGTTCGTCGAGCGGAATGTCGAGCGCGGCGGCGGCGGCGCCGAGGAAACGTCCCGTGCCGGCGGCGCACTTGTCGTTCATGCAGAAGTCGGCGATTTCGCCGTTGGGCTTGACGCTGATCGCCTTGGTGTCCTGGCCGCCCATGTCGACGACGGTGCGCGTGTCGGGGAACATGTGGACGGCGCCGCGCCCGTGACAGCTGATCTCGGTCACCTGCGCGTTGCCGAAGGTCACGCGGTAGCGGCCGTAGCCGGTGCCGATGATGTAGTCTACTTCCTCTTCGCTGACGCCGTCATTCTCGAGCGCCTGCTTGTACGAGTTCTCCGCGGCCAGGACGACGTTGGCGCCCGTGTCGATCAGCGCGCGCGCAACGATCTCCCTGTCCTCGTTGATGATGACCGCTTTGGTCTGCGTCGATCCAACGTCGACGCCTGCGGCATAAGCCATGTGGGTCCTCCCTGGTTGATCCGGGTGCTAGCCGATATTCGCCTGCTGCCGGCGCGAGGCCAGCCCTTCGAAGAAAGCGTCGATCCGGTTCTTCATCTGCGCTTCCGAGACCACCCGCCGGTCCATCATGTCGGACTCGAGGAAAAGGGTGGCGATGTCGCGCTTGTCCGTCAGATAGCGCCGCCCGTCGGCCAGTCCGGTCGACACGGTGCGGCAGCTCTTGATGGGGTGATAAATGACTCCGTCCATTCCGTAGCCGTCGATCATCCCGTCGATCACGCGGTCCTGGTGGAACATGCTGTCCATCGAGTCGCGCACGCTTATAAGGACGCCCTCGGCGAGGCTCTCGATCGGCTTGTCGATGTCGTACTGGAAACCTACGTTGGTGCCGCCGGAGGCGAACCAGAGGTAGGTCGAGTTGACGAACGTCCCGCCCCACTCGGAGAAGAGCTCGTTGAACCGGCGGAAGATGGGGTAGCAGGGAACGCC
>CBDUWU010000279.1:0-4323 GCA_965371015.1 uncultured bacterium
GTATTGCACAACCCGGGCCAGATACAATTTCAGAGGCACAACCTAAAGATTCCGGAAAACAAAGTTGATAAACGAGTTGCACATAGCTTACCGAGCGGTACTACTACTATCTCATCATGCCCAAGAGGGTCATGTTCTTCGGGCCGTCGTACGACCTCTATATGCTCGATACCGAGGACCTCGAGAGTGAAAAGGTCGCCTCGGGAATCACCACCTACGGCCTGGCGGCGAACGGAAAGAAACTCGCCTACTACGATGGCAATTTCCACATCATCAGCGTGGGAAAGAAGGTGCCGAAGAAGAGCTCGACCACCGTATCGAAGAGCAAAAAGGACAAGAGTATTGTCAAAATCAAGCGCAGGACCCGGATGCGGCTCGACAGGACCGCCGAATGGAACCAGATCTTTGACGAGAGTTGGCGGGTGGTCAAATACCACTTCTACGACGAGAACCTCCACGGGGTGGACTGGGACCAGGAAAAAGAATACTACGGCGGGCTTCTGCCGCACGTGAAGTCGCGTCGGGAGCTCAACCTGCTGATGAACGAGATGGTGGGTGAGCTCAACGCGTCGCACCAGGGCGCTTCCGGCGGAGACTTTGGAGAAACGGCGCGGCGCGTACCCATCGCGTCACTCGGTGCAAAGCTCGTTCTCGATGAGAAATCGGGTTATGTCCGGTTCGCACGGATCTACCAGGGCGACAACCTGAGCACACGCAACCGCTCCCCGCTCGCCGCTGACTACGTGAAGGTAGAGGAAGGGGACTACCTCGTCGCTGTTGACGGCCATGAACTCGAACCCAACGAAAACTTCTACCAGTATCTCAAGGACAAGACGCGCAACAAGATCACGATCGCGACCAACGACAAGCCCACCATGAAGGGAGCCACGGAATCCACGTTCAAGCCGCTCTATACCGACAGCAAGCTGCGGTACCTGGACTGGCTGGGGGGCAGGAACGAGCTGGTCGACGAGCGAGGCGAGGGCAAAATCGGTTACATGCACCTGCCCGACATGTCGGGTACCGGCTGGCGCGAATTCAAAGAGAAATTCGAGAAATACCGCTACAAGCAGGCGCTGATCATCGACGTGCGCTTCAACGGCGGCGGAAATATTGACGAACGAATCATTGATTACCTGGAGCGGCGCCCGTATCATATCGAGAAGACCCGGAACAAGTCGGCGATCCCGCGGCCCGACGAAGGCTTTTACGGTGAAGTTGTCGTGCTGATCAACGAGTATTCGTTCTCCGACGCCGACGCAAGCGCGTCCGCCGGGTGAAGTTGCTCCGGCGGACGCGTTATTTATAGTAATTTTGTCATTACAAGGAGGCGGCAAATGGCCCAACCCAGGATGAGCGCCCACTTTCAGGGCAGGAAACCGTCGTCAATCCGTGTCGCACAACTCCGGTTCCTCGAGCGAACCGACAAAGTCGACGACGTGAACGTGGCCATCGGCAACGTGTCGCTGCCCATGCACCCGGCGATGATCGAACGCCTCGGGCAGATGAAGGGGCCCGACAGCCCGTTCAAGGAGGGCGTGGTACAGTACACGCTCACCGTCGGCGCTCCCGAGACGCGCGACGCGTTTCTCAACGTCCTGGCCAGCAGTGGTTACTCCACCGAAGGGATCAGCATCCAGATAGTCGACGGCGGGAGCTCGGGTATGGAACTCGCAGTCCTGGGGACGTGCGGTCCCGCCGGCACCAGGGAAAAGCCGCTGCTCCTCATCGACGCAGCCTACACCAACTACAAGGCCTTTGCCAACCGCCTCGGCCGCGCTACCGTATCCGTGTGCCGCAAGCTCGACGACGCCGGCAAGTTCTCGCTGCCCAGTTACGACGAGATCGAGCGCGTCATCGAGGCCAACAAGCCCGCCGCGCTCGTCGTGATCCCGTTCGACAACCCGACGGGGCAGCTCTACGACCAGGAATCGCTCGAGGCCCTCGCGCGACTCTGCGTCACGCACGACATGTGGCTCATAAGTGATGAGGCCTACCGCGAGCTCCACTACACCGACACGCCCGCGCCGAGCGTATGGGCGATCACCGAAGACACCGTGCCCGGTATTACCGGCCGGCGGATCGGGATCGAGACGACGAGCAAGGTGTGGAACGCGTGCGGGTTGCGGGTCGGCGCCGTGATGACCGACAACGCCGAATTCCACAAGCAGTCCGTGGCCGAATACACGGCCAGCCTCTGCGCCTCGGCGCTCGGACAGTGGGTGTTCGGCGCCATCGCCCACGAAAACCACAATGACCTCAGGGAGTGGTACGCGAAACAGCGCGGGTACTACCGGGACATGCTGTTCAGGTTTACCAGCGACCTCAAGGAACAACTCCCCGGCGTGATCGTGTCGAGCCCCGACGCGGCCATCTACTCGGTGGTCGACGTGCGTAACGTGGCGAGTCCGGATTTCAGCGCGATGGATTTCGTCGTGTATTGCGCCAGCGAGGGGGTCGTCGAAGTCGACGGCAAGCCGATGACGCTCTTGACGGCACCCATGTCCGGTTTTTACAGCGTCGCGGAAGGCGAACCCAACCCCGGCCGCACCCAGATGCGGATCGCCTACGTCGAACCGCCCGAGCGCATGGCGCTGGTGCCGAAGCTCTTCGCCGAACTCTTCCGCAAGTACGAGGCGTCCAGGGGCTGATCGTATCCGAAAAGAAGACGGCCCGCCCCCTCGAGGGGGCGGGCCGCTCCACTGCCAACCTCATTTATTCCTGTCATACCTGTTCTCGTCGCCGTACATCGCCTTGATCCCGCCCCACGTCGTTTTCTGGACGGGAACGGATTGGCTGCCGTCGCAGTCGCAGTAAGCGTCGGGATTCACGACGCCGTAACGGCCCGAAGCGATCATCGTGTTTTGCGCGCAGTCGACGACCTCGATCTTCCCGGAGACGGCCAGGGGATCCGGGACGGTCCGGATGGTCGCACACGGGGAGGCGTTGGATCCGATGAAGAACGCCCTACCGAGGTACGTAGGTGCGGGCAGGCATGCGTCGTAGGCCACCGAGATCCCCTGGACCGACGAGCCGATCACGGTGGAAAAGCTCATCTGGTCGCCGATGAACGTCCATCCGTAGGGCCACCAACCAGTGGGCGAGACGTCCAGCAGATATTGCGAGGCCGTTGCTCCCGAGTGTCCGGCGTGGACCATGTGGACCTCGATCAGTGAGCCGTCGTCGAAGAAATTGCAGCTGGTCCCCTGGATATCGGAATAGATACCGATATACCCCGGGCTGCTTTCGCCCGGCGGAACAAACCTGATTTCAACGGTTTTCGTGTCTACGTTGGAGTTAACTGTGACGTGTCCTACCTGGGTGCCACCGGCGGGCACCGCCGCCGGATCGACGTTGATCGTCACCGTAGCATTGTCCGTTCCGGCGAGCGGAGGTACGATCTCGATCCACTCCTTGTCCGCCGTGAGCGTCCATTCGAGTGTCCCTTCGCCGGCGTTGGAGATCAAAAACGTGTTCGATGTCACCGTCGGTGAGAAGATCAGGGCCGGCGGGTCAACCTCCAGTATCGGCAGCGGTCCCACCTGCATGTTGACCGGGATTCTATCGTTGCCGACGTTCGATGTTATGTGCAGATTACCATAGTGGTCGCCGTAGGCGAGGCCGGTCCGGTCGATGTGGACGGTAACACGGGTGTCATTGGTGCCGGACGTCGGGACGGCGGACATCCAGGACAGGTCGCTCACGATATACCACTCCAGATCCCCTGTCCCGGTATTGGTCATATAGAGAAATTTCTCTTCTTCCGTCCATAGAAACAAGAGATTGCGGGGTAATACCTGCAGAACCGGGACCGGATCCGGGGGAGGGGGGGCCTCCATGGTTACTTCCACTGTGTCGTTGCCGCCGTTGGATGTCACCAGGATCGTGCCGTAATGCGTACCCCCGGCCAGCCCCGTCCGGTCGATCGTGACCGTAACCGTTCCGTCTCCGATTCCGGCCGCTGGATCGACCGATGCCCAAGGCGCCCCGTTGTCGACGCTCCATTCGAGCGTGGATATCCCGTCATTACGGATGAGAAAGAAGTGAACAGACTGGTTTTCGTCGAAATGCAACGATGACGGGTCAACCGAAAGGATCGGAGTGTCCGGCGGAACCATCATCTGCACGTCAATAGTTTCACTGCCCCCGTTGGATGAGATACAGATCTCACCGTAGTAAACACCGTACGACAGTCCCGTCCTGTCGACCGTTACTGTCACATAACCGTCGTCGATTCCGGCCACAGGGTTGACCGCTATCCACGGCTGAACGCTCGAGACGTTCCACTGGAGTGTCTCGATGCCGTTGTTACGGATGAGGAAG
>CBDUWU010000280.1:0-4300 GCA_965371015.1 uncultured bacterium
ACCGCGTATCGGAGATCGTCGAGCCACGTAGGCTCGCCCAGGTCGTCCGGATAGGCGACGCTGGCCGTCGCCAGGTAGGGAATGTTGTGCGCGGCGAGAATGTCGAAGATGCGCTTCTTCGGGTGGCGTTTGGGGTGGGGGTGGGGAGTCGTCGTGGTCCAGGCGCCCGCGGGGGTCGCGCTGGATCGCTGGATTCCCGTATTCATGTATGCCTCGTTGTCATAACAAGCATAAATGATGTCTTCATTGCGCTCGGCTGCGCCGCTGAGCGCCTGGAAACCGATGTCGAACGTACCGCCGTCGCCGGCCCACGCCATCACGGTGGTCTCCGATTCGCCCTGCATGTCGAGCCCGGCTTTCACGCCGGACGCGCAACTCGCCGCCGTCTCGAATGCAGTGTGGAACACAGGCACTTGTACCGACGTGTGCGGAAACGGACCGTCTATTACCGACCAGCAGCAAGCGGGCATCACGATGACCGTTTTCTTACCGAGGGCCTTGAGCGCGAAGCGCATCGCCTGCGTGGCCCCGCACCCCTGGCAGGCCAGGTGGCCGGAACTCATCAGTTCATGTTCTGGTATGCTGAAGTTCTTCATCTTTCACCCCGATCCAGTATGTTTCCTTTTCAGGATTGTCATGAGAATTCGCTGTTTCGACGACTTCGTCGATCACTTCGGGCGTCACGTCGCGGCCTCCGATGCCGGCGATAAAGCCGAAGATCGGCACGTAGTTACGTGTGTTCCACATCGCCGCCTTGATTTCCTGGGCGAAGATGCCGCCGATGCTGAAGCCGATATTCCGGTCGATGACCACGACTTTTTTCCGGCCCGCGAGTACGCGCCGGACCTCGTCGACGGGGAACGGGCGGAAAAGCCTCATCTTGAGGAGGCCGATCTTCTCACCCTTCGCCCGGCGATCGTCGATGACGGTGCGGGCGGTGCTGGTTACCGTGCCCGACGTCACAAGGATCGTCTCGGCGCCTTCGGTGTGATATTCCTCGACGATACCGTAGGAACGGCCGTAAATCCGCTGGAACTCCTCGTCCGCCTCGCGCGCGATGCCGATGGCGCGCACCGTATCCTTGTGGATCATGTGGCGAAGTTCGTAATAGTTGTCCGGCCCCGTCAGGTTGCCAAACGCCTTGGGATTGGTGGGATCGAGATATTCCGTCGCCTCGAAAGGCGGCAGATACTTCTTGCCCTCATCGGCTCCGAATATATCGACGATCTCGCTCGTATGCGACAGAAAGAAGGCGTCGAGCACGAGCATGACGGGGAGACTGACGGCTTCGGCAATACGAAACGCCTGGAGCGTTGTATCGAACACTTCCTGGTTGCTTTCGCAGTAGATCTGCAACATGCCGGTGTCGCGCTGAGACAGGGAATCATTCTGGTCGGTCCAGATGTTCCACGGAGGACCAACGGCCCTGTTGACATTGGCGACAACAACCGGGAGGCGGGCGCCGACGGCCCAGTGCAGCATCTCGTGCATCAGGAGAAGCCCGTGCGACGATGTGGCCGTGAACGCGCGGGAACCGGCGGCCGAGGCGCCGATGGCGGCGGCCATCGCCGAGTGTTCGGATTCGACCTTGATGAAACGCGCGTCCATCGATCCGTCCGAACACATTTCGGACAGTAATTCCACGATCTGAGTCTGGGGCGTAATAGGATAAGCCGCGATGACTTTGACGTTGCTGGCCTGGACGCCGTAGCTGATCGCGTGATTGCCCTCGAGAACCTTCTTCATTTATTTGGCCTCACTCTCAGTAGATAGAACTCCGCGCGGGCATTCCTGGACACAGATCAGGCAACCCTTGCAGTAGTCATAATCGATCGTGTACACGCCGTTCTCGTGCGAGATGGCGACGTCGGGACAAAACACGTAACAGTTGTCGCATCCGTCGCATACTCCGCAACTGTAACAGCGCGAAAGTTCTTCCTGGACCTGGGCGCACGTGAGGCCGGTGTTGACCTCGACGAACGGGTCGTCGGACTTCGTGGCCTGCGAATGAGGCATGGCGGCACGTTCTTTATGGATGAAATACGCGGTGTTCAAATCGGCGATCGCCACGACCCTCTTCATGGTTTTCGGGTTGAAATCGGACCCCGTCAACTGCGCTTCGATGAGTTCCGCCGCACCGCGGCCACGCGCGACGGCGTTGACCACTGTGGACGCGCCGCTCACGATGTCCCCGCCGGCGAAGATCTTCTGGTTGGATGTCTTGCCGTACTCATCGGCGACGATCAACCCCCATTTGATGTCCACGAGTTTTTCGAAAGCATCCGAATCGGGCTGCTCACCGATGGCGACGAGAAGGGAATCGGCCTCAATGGTGAAGAACGCGTCTTCCTTCGGTACCGGGCGCCGGCGCCCGCTCTCGTCGGGGGCGCCCAGCTCCATTTCCTGACAGCGAATCCCGGACAGGCGGCCGTTGGTGGCGGACACTTCCACCGGCGTGGCGAGAAACTTGAATTTAACGCCCTCTTCCATCGCCTCCACAACCTCGTCCTCGATCGCGGGCATCTCGGCGCGGGTCCGCCGGTAAACGACCGTGACGTCGGCGCCCATACGCATCGCGCTCCGCGAGACATCCATGGCTGTATTGCCGCCGCCGACCACGATGACTTTTTTCCCGACCTCCACCTGTTTGCCGGTGTTGACGTTTTCGAGAAACTCGAGTCCGGCCGTCACGCCGGGCAGGTCCTCGTTGTCCATCCCCAACGCGCGGCTCTTCTGGAGGCCCACTCCGACGAAGAACGCCGAGTACCCGGAAAGGTCATCGATGGCGACGTCACGGCCGACCACGGTGCCGGGCCTGAATTCCACCCCGAGATCTAGTATTCGCTGGACCTCGGCGTCGAGCACGCCCTTGGGGAGTCGATAGGGCGGTATTCCATAGCGAAGGACGCCGCCGGCTTTTTCCCTGGCCTCGAAAACCGTCACCCGGAAACCCTTGCGGGCGAGAAAATACGCGCAGCTCAGACCGGCGGGGCCGGCGCCGATGACGGCGACTTTCTCGTCGAGGTGTTTCTCCGGTGGCGTGTGGGCGACTTTGTGTTCGGTGGCCCAGTCGCCGAGGAATCGCTCGATCGCCGGAATGAAGATCGAGCCGTCGAATGGTTCCCGGGCGCAGCCGTCCATGCACGGGTGGTAGCACACGCGGCCGCAGATGGAGGGGAGTGGGTTGTTTTCCCAGAGCAGCCTGACGGCGTCTTCGTATTTCTCTTCTTTGGAGAGTTCGATGTAGCCCTGAATATTTTCGCCCGCCGGACAACTGGCGATGCACGGCGAAGTTCTAGGGTCGTAATAAGGCTTTACATTCCGCCAGCTTCCCGTCTTGTTCCAGCGCATGTCGTCTGACGCGGCCGAAATCGACGAGATGGGCATCTCCTTTTCGTCTTTGAATTCCTTCTTTTTGTCGCTCAATTCCGCTCCTTTATATTCTGCGCTTATGTCATGAATTGACCGGGTCGAGCAGGATCGTCTCATTGAATGCGTCGATTGCCGCCTGTTGATTCTCTTTCTGCTTCATCGGCACCGATTCACCGACGGCCTCGACTACGGCGTCGATGCCGACGAGGCCGGTGGCCTTCGCGAAGGCGCCGAGAATCGCCGTGTTGACGATCGGTGTCGCCCGGCTGCCCAGACGGTGCCGGATCGCCACAGCGGCGGCGTCGACGACGGCGAGTTTGAACCTGTCCTTGTAGGGAAACACTTCCGGTTTCATGTGAGTATTGATAATGATCCACCCGCCGTCCTTGAGGCCGGCGGTGATGTCGATGGTTTCGGTGAGCGCCTGATCTAGGACGATCAGGTGGTCGGGTTTGTAGATCTCACATCTGAGTCTGACTGGAGATTCGTCGAAGCGGGTGAATGACACTACGGGTGCCCCGCGTCGTTCCACCCCGAACGCCGGGAAAGCCTGCACGAACCGGCCCTCTTTGAAAAGGGCGTTGGCGAGGACTTTCGAAGCGATGACCGCGCCCTGACCCCCACGTCCGTGGGTCCTGATTTCTACCAAGCGTGGTACCCCCTTAAAAGAATTTGAATTGGTAATATATTTAGGAAACGTGGGAACTGGGGGTAGTCGGCATTAATATGTCGGTACCTGATGGGTACTATAACGCCACGACAGTGCGCAGTCAACGGACAATGAGGCAGGGACTTCCGGACCCGGGATGAGGAAGGCGCCCCCCAGGGGGACGCCTTCCTTTTTGCGCTCGAACGTGGATGCCCGCGTCCGATTATACCCTTCGGGCATGGGCCGCATTACATGACACTGTCGAGGCCCTACTTCAAC
>CBDUWU010000281.1:0-4296 GCA_965371015.1 uncultured bacterium
GTCGGCGCACATGTCGGCGGCGCCGAGCGCTATCTGTATCTGGTCGGCGCCGGGATCGACGAGGTCGCGAAAGGCGTGACTCCTGCGGAGCCAGTCCTCGCCATCGCCATAGTAGCCCGTTTCGCGCGACCGCCACTCGCCGGGGACACCGCCGGACAGCGACCTGACCCGCCACGTGTAAAAAACGAGGCGTTCGAGACGCAGGTCACGGTAAACGATAAAGCGGAGCTCCGCGACCGATCCGGCGGGCGTCCAGTCTATCGGCGGCGACCAGACTTCGTTATGGATGTACCCGCCGGCACCGCCAACGGGAACGCTCTGTTGTGCCGGAAACTGGCCGCAGGTATAGTCACTCGCAGATCCGGAAAAGCACGCCCATGCGCAGTCGAGTTGCATCCGGCAGGGGTCTTGCTGCACGACGGCGATTCCCGGGTACAAACCGGCAAAATCACCGAACCCGCCGCCTCCCGCGTCTGTGAGGTCAACGGAGACCCACCCCTGGGCGTCGCACGACGGACCACTGTCGAATGAGAAGTGCGCCAGGATCATCGTATCGGGGTCGGCACCCTGGTGCGGACCGCTGCGTCTCTCGGTCATGGTCGGTTCGTCATAGATGTTGCGAAAGGGAGTGTCCCCGGCCGGGAACGCCCGGGCCGAGAACGCCGCGACCAGAACCAGCGCAACAATGATTGTCCGAACGCACATATGGAAACATCCCCGGAGGAAAAGTGCTCATACGTATGTTACCACAGGTGTCGGTTCGTGGATAAAAAAAAAGGAAGCACCCCTCGGCGCTTCCCTCTCTTCGCGCGAACACGCGTTACCGTTGCCTAGTACGTAATGCCCTTCCCGGCCGCCTGCGCGCGGATCATCGACAAGACCTGCGTGTCGAACGAGTCGGCGTCGCCGCCCTCGGCCAGCTTCGTCTTGATGTAAGCGGCGCGCTTCTGGTTCAACTCGGTGATCTGCCGGCGCAGCTGTGAGCGCTCGTCTTTCCTGGCCACGAGAAAACTCTCTTTTTCCTTGTCGGTCATGTCGCGCATCTCGGCGGGGAGATTTTCTGTCTCGATTTCCTCGAGCTCGACTTCGCCCGAATCAACCGCGTCGATCAGGTCGTACCCCCCCATTCGCCCGCTCGTCGACTTGTACGCGGCACGCTCGACCGCCGCCGCCGGGGCCATCGCTGCGACCAACTCATCGGCCTCGCGCTTGCGGGCCATCTTCTCCTCGTCTCCGAAAGCCACCACGGTGGCGTCGAGCTTCGTGCCCAGGGCGGACAGTTCCTCGTCCATGGGTGTCGGTATCGACCGCATACCGCCCGACTGCGGGATGGCGGCGTACTCGCCCTCGCCGAGGAGCGCGATTTCACGCCAGAACTCGACTGTTTCCGTCATCGCACCGCACTGGATAGTATTAATGATGATGTCTTTGCGAACGGCCGCCCGGCAGATCGCGTTGTAGTCGAAACCGTCGTCGTAGTCGACGTGCGGCGGCGCGTCACCGACGAGAAACACGATGCGGAGTGTGCCGTCGTCGGTGCTCCACGAGATGTCCTCGACGGCGTCGTGGAGGGCGTGATTGACGTGCTCGGGGGTGTCACCTCCGCCGCCGGCCGAAAACGACATGAGGTTGGCGTAAACCTCGTCGAGGTCGGAGGACAGGTCGTGGACCCGGGTAACATAGTCGTCGCCGACATCGCGGTAACCGACCAGCCCGACCCTTAGCTCCGGAGTCGGAGAGCCGTTGATGATGCTGTTACTGATCGCCCAGATCTTGAGCTTGGCGCCCTCGATCAGGCCGCCCATGCTCCCGGTGGTGTCGAGAACGAACACCACGTCGACGCGGGGCGTATCTTTGGTTCTGGCGGCGAAGGCGGACCCGGCGGCAAGCGCCAGGAACAATACCAGAATGATGGTGCGTTTCATGTTAGTCCTCCTCGGATATGATGCGGTACGCACGGTTGTTGAACACAAATGTGACCTTCTCACCCAGCGCGAGGTAGTCCTTAAATTCCGGATGCTCACGCAACAGCTCGAAGTACTCGTCGCTGAGAAAATTGATCTCATCGACTTCCAGTTCATCGCTCACGTCTTCGTCCACCCACTCTTCTCCTCTCAGCAGAAACCGCTTGCCGCCGGCGTACCGGACAAGGCCGGTTTCTTCGTCCATCACGACGTTGTCTTTTTTCTTTCCCTGCGCCAGGTCCTTGCTCAGCCCGACGGCGCCGCGCCCGGACGCCTCACCCATGTCATCCGCGAGGGTCAGGGCGGAGACCTTCTCTTCCACTTCCATCGCCGCCGAAGCCGGCGCGTCGGCGTGCCGTTGCGGTTGCGCTCGACTCAGGCGATCGCGGTCCTCGCCGCTACCCTCCTCGAGGATCAGGTACGATGTGTACGGCGTGATGATGCCGTGTTCGAGCGACAGCTCGATTACTTCGTCGACGAGTTCCCTGTCGGCGCCGTGGAGCCTGATCTCGGACAACAGGAACGCGATCTTGCGGTTGGCCCAGATGCGGGCAATGAACGCGTGACCATCGTTCTCGCGCTCGAAGGTGCCCTCGTAGTCGAACTCGCGCTCACGGCCGCCCACGCGGCCCCGCAGGCGGATCGACTTCGATCCCGAATCGCGGTAACGCCCCAGGACGACGAGTTGCGTGCCATCGAAGAGATCGGGCAGCCGCCCCGGGTACACGTCGACGAGTTCGACGCCCCGCACGTCGAGCACCACGTCGGAGAGCACGGGATTGCTCACCTTGTCGTAGAAGCGCGACACCTTGACCTCGATGTCCTCCTCGGGACGGATATAGTCTACGGCGCCGCCGTGATCTATACCGACGCGGTCGAGGAGGGTGGTGTTGACGTCGTAGCCGACGCCAAACGGGAAGATACGAATTTCGTCGTCGCGCCTCTGCAGATTCGACAGGATCGCCTCGACGTCGGTCTCGCCTACCGTGGGCAGCCCGTCGGTGAGAAAAATCACCATCCGCGGCCGGTCAGACTCGAGGCTCTCGAGCGCCGTCATCAGCGCCTCGTTGATGTCGGTTCCACCGCGCGCCGTGATCCCGTCGACGAAATCGGTGGCTCTTTTCTTCGCCTGCCGGTCGGCCCTGACCATGCGGTCGCTGTACGTGGTCACGTTCGTCGAGAAGAGCACGATGTTGAACCGGTCTTCGCCGTTGAGGCTGTTGATGCAGTAAGTGAGAGCGCCCCTGGCCTGCTCGATCTTCTCGCCTTTCATCGAACCCGACTTGTCCACGACGAACACGATGTCTTTGGCGATAACCTTCGACGGGTCGCCCAGCCGTCCCGGCGACACCAGCATCATGAAGTAACCGTCGTCTCCCGCCACCCGATGGGTGAGCAGATTGAGCCCGACGTCTTCAGGGGAGACGGTGTAGTACATGACGAAGTCGCGATCGAGAACTTCTTCCTCGAATTCGAATCCGCAGGACGCTGTGCGGCCGTCTATCTTCGTGTCGATGTCGTGGGACGGGCTGTACACCGACTTGACGGGCACGTCGGACCTGATGTGGACCGACATCGATACCTGCCCGATCTCTTTCACGCGGTTGCCATCCACTTTCAGCGGGTGGCGGTATTCGACCAGCCCGGCGTCGTACTCGAGGATCTCCTCGTATACAATCCGGATCTTGATGTCACCCCGGGCCGGGATCGGAAATACCCGGGCCCGGAACAGGTCGCGGCCGATATATTCAAGGAGGCCCGGATCGCGCAGTCGGCGTACGATGTCCTCGTAGATCTGCCGCGCTTTTTTCGCTTCGACGACCTCGCCTTCTACTTCCTCGCCGTTCATCCACATCGTAAACTTCGATATCGATGCGCGCTCGGGGATGGGAAACAGGTATGTCCCCTCGAGGATTCTGTCGGCCTCGTTGTGGAAGACCTGTTCGATCGTCGTGCTGGCCACCTGCCGGTCGATTTCGACGTCGATATACATCGACTTGACCGAAAACGGGGCCATGTGAACGGGTGGCACGATATGCGGAGGCGGGATGATCCGGCCTTGCGCCGAAACCGCCGCCGGCATCGCGACCGCCGCGAATAAAATCAGCAACAGTGTTCTTGTGTTCAGCATCGTGTGTTCTCCTTTCGCTGTTATCCAACCGCGTAAGGGACACGCAAAAGGCCCGGAAGGTTCCCTTCAAAATCACGGACCACAAAAAAAACCGGCCCGCCGCAAAAGCGGCGAACCGGTCTTAAGCCACTGTAAATATACTGCTTAGATCGGATCGACCAGATTGACGGTGTCGCTCACCAGTATCTGATACTGGACCCA
>CBDUWU010000282.1:0-4293 GCA_965371015.1 uncultured bacterium
TGAGGGAATCCCCGGAGAAACACGTGCGAACCCGGTCCGTTGTGGTCTCCCGATCCGCGGAAGAAACCGATTAAGGGCGGTTTACGTTAACATTCACCGACAAATCACGCAACCTCTTATGTTACAATGGACTGTGAAGCAGAAAACCCCTTGTCCCCCAATAATCCTGTCCCGCCTGTGATTTTACGGCTCTTCGGGTGTCCCACAATAGTAACCCGACAGCCCGAGACAGCTACACGAGGTCACCGCCCACGGGGGGCGCCACCGAGGAGGCACTCAGAAATGAACATCAGACAACCGGTTATATGGATTCTGACCCTGCTCGTCGTGTTCGGCGCGACAGAATTGCAGGCGCAGCGCGAGCCCTCTCCCCCCACTCCGGCCGCCACGACGCCGGGTCACAGGCTGTTGCCGGGCGAAACCACCCGGGCGGCGGGGCCGGCGCGCGCACCGGCGAGCGGATCCTCCCAGATACTCGGGAGCTGGAACTTCGACGGCCCCGGCGGCATTCCCGACGCGCAGGGCTGGACGACGGCCGACGCTACCGCCGAGGTCGACACGTTCTTCCACGTGGACGACTTCGCCGGCCTCGGCGGCGGCAACTTCGGCGGACTCGTCGCGCTCCAGGGATCGAAATCGATGTGGTGCGGCATTCGCCCGGCGGACGCACTGGCGTGCAACTATGCCACGGCGCCCGGCTACGGGCTCAACTGGGACCAGCGTTTCGAGTCGATAGATTTCGCGGTGGACAGCACCGTCACCCTTTCATACCTCATCCGCTACGACTCCGAACCCTTTTACGATTACACGTACGTCGAGTATCTTTCCGCGACCGGGTCCTGGAACGAACTCGACAATTTCGATGACAGGGGATCAGCGTTCGTCTCGGCGGTGATCCCTCCGGACAGCATCAACGGCGTGGCGCGCATCCGCTTCCGTTTCGAATCCGACGCCGTGTACTGCGACGAGGACGGGCTCTACGACTCGGACGGAGGAGTCATCATCGATTCGCTCGTCGTCCGCGACGGACCCATCATCATCGACTACCAGGATTTCGAGACCGAAGCGGTGGGAGCAATGGTCACCGCCGACGGCCACTGGTCGGCAACCGTCCGCGAACCTTACGGCGACTTCGCCGCTCTTTTCGACGGCGCCACGGTGGTACAGGAAGACTCGCTCGTCACCAACACGACACACCTGTGGGGCTTTTTCGACGGATCGACGGAGACCTACGACTGTGGCGGATACCCACAGCAGCCGGCGGTACCCAAGATGAGGGAAATCGACGGGAGGATGGTCGGCATCCATAACGAGATTATCTCCCCGATGGTCCCGCTCGCCGTCGACACCAGCGGCGCCCCCGTGCCGGCCACCGGCGTCATCGCCCTCGAGTTCGACGTATATCGCGACCTTCCCCCCAACAGCGCCATGTTCTACGACTATCGCGTGCGGTCGATCGTGGACGGCTGCACCGGATCCTGGCGCAGCGACGGTCTGGTTTATCGCGGATTCGAAACCAAGGAATGGTACCGCTTCAGCGCAGACATCTCCCCGTTCATCGACCCGGGCGCCACCCACGTCGAGGTGGCCATCCAGGTGCGGGATATGTGTCCCAACTGGTGCGGTATCTATGGCGACGGCGACTGTCACAGCCATGCACCGCTGATCGATAACGTGGAAATCCGCACGGTCGTCGCGGATTCATTTACGGTCACAAATGCCGACACGACCGGACCCGGATCCCTCCATCAGGCGATCATCGATGCCAACAAGTGGTCCGCCGCCAGCCTGATCGAGTTCGACATACCCGGCCCCGGTCCCCACACAATAAACCTCCCAAAACCCCTGGCCGTAGTGACCGGACCGACCATCGTCGACGGCACCACCCAGCCCGGGTACGCCGGATCGCCGGTGGTGACACTCGTACGAACCTGGGAATATCCCGAACAGGGTTCCGGGATTCGACTCCAGACGGCGGGCAACAGCGCCGTATTCGGGCTCGCGTTCGACGGCTTCGGGGGTATCAACGCCCAAAGCGCGGTCTACCTCGGCTCCGACAGCAACACCGTGCAGGCGAACCGAATGACGAACGGATACTCCGGAGTCTTCATCGCAGGCAACGGCAACGTCATCGGCGGCCTCCTCGAGAGCGAGCGAAACGAAATCACCGGAATGTCGGCTGACGGCGTGGTGGTGTGGAACGGCACCGGCAACACCATCCGGGGCAATATCATCGCCGACTGCGGCCAGCAGGGCATCGACCTGGGACTCGACGGCCGGACATTGAACGACCCGCTCGACGCCGACACGGGCGCCAACGACCTGCAGAACTACCCGGTGCTCACCAGCGTGACCGCGAGTACACGGCGCATCCAGGGAACGCTAAACAGCGAACCCGGCACCGCCTTCGAGATCGACTTCTACGCCAATCTCAGCGGCTGTTCCCCGGCCGGCTATGAAGAAGGGGCACGACACCTGGGATCGGCGACCGTCACGACCGACGGGGCGGGACACGCGGCGTTCAACACCCTGGTGCCCGGATCTTTCCTGGCGTTCGAAGCCATCACCGCAACAGCGACCCACCCGTCGGGGAGCACGTCGGAGTTTTCCGCCTGCCTTCTGGATGGAAACTGGATCATCGTCACCAACACCGGCGACAGCGGCGCCGGCTCTCTGCGCCAGGCGATCCTCAACGCGAATGCGACCGCCGGACTGGACTATATCGGATTCAATATCCCCGGCCCGGGGCCGCATACGATTGCACCGGTCACACTGCTGCCCGCGATCACCTATCCCGCATTCATCGAAGGCTACTCACAGCCGGGCAGCTCCGAAAACTCGAGCGGGGCCTGGGAAGGCGGCAACGCCGTCGTAAAGATCTTCCTCGACGGCGGCGCGCTCGCCGGCTCGATCGACATCGGCCTCCAGACGCAGGTCGACGGTTGTACGATACGCGGTCTCGCCGTCGGCAATTTTTCCGGTTACGGTATCGACCTCAACAGCAGCAACAATACTGTCGAGGGGTGTTACCTCGGGACCGACGCGTCGGGAACGATTGCGGCGCCGAACTATGTCGGTATCAGCGCGACGGTGAACTGCGACAACAACATGATCGGAGGCTCCGACCCGGCCACGCGCAACGTGATCTCCGGCAACAACGCAGAGGGAGTCCTGATACTCACCGCGGCCAACAACACCGTCCGGGGCAACTTCATCGGGGTGGACGCAACCGGCACCTCGGGACTCGGCAACGGTGCCCAGGGTGTGCGGCTGGGCAAGGCAGTGAGTGACAGGATCTGGTTGAACGTCATCTCGGCGAACGGTGCTGAAGGTCTCGCCGTCCTGGGGCCCACGTTGACATCCGGCACCCTCGTGCGACTCAACCGCATCGGGACCGACGTCACCGGCACCGTGGCGCTGGGAAACGGCGCACAGGGCATCCAGATTTACGTCGGCTTCGCCGGCGGCGACGGCATCGTCATCGGCGGCGCGTCGGGATATAAAAACCTGATCGCATACAATACCGGCGCCGGTGTCAGCGTGGAACTTCCTGCAACCGGTCTCGCCACGGTGAGCTACAACGAGATCCACTCCAACAACAAAGGCGTGGTGGTGGTGGATCCCGGCGTGGGCACGACGCACACGATCACCGACATCATCGCCAATTCGATCTATTCGAAGACCGGTCTCGGCATCGATCTGTCAGACGACGGCGTGAGCGCGAACGACGTATCGGGAGACCCCGACACCGGCCCCAACCATCTGCAGAATTTCCCCGACCTGATATCGGCGACGGCCACCGGCGACTCGATCCGGATAACGGGCACGCTCGAGACATCGCCGGGCACCCGCTTCAGTGTGGAGTTCTTTTCGAATTCCGATGCCGATTCGTCCGGGCACGGCGAAGGCGCCGTATACCTCGGACTCGCCGCAACGATCACCGATGGCAGCGGAAATGCAACCTTCGACACAACGCTCCCCGTCAATGTTCCCGGCGGGCATTACATCTCTTCCACGGCGCGTCCGTATTTCGGAAACGGAACTTCGGAGTTCTCCCTGTGCGTCGAGTTTTTCAACTCGACGACGGGCACAGACGTCGAGGTGAATCCGGTAGACGAGGAGACCGGCGAGAGCCCGGTCACTCTCACCTTTGACAACATCACCGGCACCGGCAACACTTCGCTGACCATCGACGACACCGGCCCCGCCGTTTCGGGGAGCTACCTCCTGGGAGATACGACCCAGTACTGGAACCTCACCACGACGGCCGTCTACACCGACTCCATCGAGGTG
>CBDUWU010000283.1:0-4290 GCA_965371015.1 uncultured bacterium
CCCACCGACTGGGAGTCGCTCTCCAACGAGGAACTCCTCCGGATGATACAGAACGCCGGCTTCGTCGGCCTGGGTGGCGCGGCCTTTCCCACCCACGTCAAGCTCGCCATCCCCGAGGGCAAACACGCGAAATACTTTCTCGTCAACGGCGCTGAGTGCGAACCGTACCTCACCAGCGACCACCGCATCATGCTCGAGTGGGCCGATTCGATATTCCTGGGCATCCGCATCCTGATGAAGATCCTGGACTCGGAAAAGACCTTCATCGGCGTCGAAAACAACAAGTGGGACGCGATCCGGTCGATGCGCGAACGCATACCGGCGGATCTCAACGTCGAGATCGTGCCGCTGGAAGTGAAGTATCCGCAGGGCGCCGAAAAAATGCTCGTCAAGGCAATGCTGGACCGCGAGGTACCGAGCGGCAAGCTCCCGATCGACGCGCAGGTGCTGGTCCAGAACGTGGGAACTGTGGCGGGCATCGGTGACTTGTTCTCGTTCGGACAGCCCCTGATCGAACGGGTCGTTACGGTCACAGGCCCCGGCATCCGCAATCCGTCAACGCTCCTCGTCCCCGTAGGCGCCGAGTTGGGCGAAGTGATCGAGTACTGCGGCGGCCTCGAGGAAAACGTCCGCCAGGTGCTCTTCGGCGGCCCTATGATGGGCGCGCCGCAGCAGTATCTCGAGGTTCCGATTCTCAAAGGCACATCGGGTATCCTCTGCCTGACCGACGACCAGGTGAGCTACCGCAAAGAGTACGCGTGCATCCGGTGCGCCACGTGCATCGATTCGTGCCCGGTTTTTCTCAACCCCAGCGAACTGGGACAACTCGCCCGTGTCAGGCGCTGGGACGAAATGGTAAAGTATCATATATGGGACTGCATGGAGTGCGGATCGTGCTCCTACGTGTGTCCGTCGAATATCCCGCTTGTGCAGCGGTTCCGCGTGGCCAAGGCCATGCTCAAGGAGCAGGCGGCGCGGGAGACGGCAGCCGAAAAGGCGCGCGAAGCAGAGGAAAAGAAGTCGGCTGAGAACGCCCCGGCAGAAGAAAAGGCAGCGGCCGAATGAGGCACGACGTACCGCAACTCGTTATATCCACGTCGCCGTACCTGAAACGTCCGGTCGACACTCCGGTCGTCATGAGGCATGTGCTCTACGCGCTCGCCCCCGTGGTGCTGGCGTCGGTTTATTACTTCGGCATCAGCGCGCTCATGGTGATCGCGTCGTGCATCGCCGGCGCGACGCTGACCGAATGGGTGTTCACGGGCCGCGGAAAGGTGCGCGAGAGCCACGTCGCCGACAGCAGCGCGATCGTCACCGCCGTGTTGCTCGCACTCACGCTCCCGCCCGGCATCCCGATGTGGATGGCGTTTCTCGGCGCGGTGGTCGCGATCATCGTCGGCAAGCTGCTCTTCGGCGGCCTCGGTCACAACGTGTTCAACCCGTCGCTCACGGGCCGCGCGTTTCTGCAGGCGTCATTCCCCGTAGCCATTACAACGTGGTCGACCCATTCGACCATCGGGGAATTCCTCCAGCTCCGCGGCGACACGTTCGCGCTGCCCTTCGCCTCCCCCAGGGTGGACGCCATTACGACGGCGACACCGCTGGCCAGAATGAAATTCGAGCAGATCCCCACGGAGATCACGGACCTGCTCTTCGGGCAGATCCCGGGGTCGACGGGCGAAACGTGCGCCGTGCTGATCCTACTGGGCGGCGCCTACCTCGCTTACCGGCGGTTTCTCCAGTGGCAGATTCCGACGAGCATACTGGCGACGGTGGCCGTATTCGCCACCATCCTCCATCTGATAAATGCAGACAAATACCCCGGCGCACTCCACCACCTGCTTTCCGGCGGCCTGATGCTGGGAGCGGTGTTCATGGCGACCGACCCCGTCACATCTCCGGTCACCCCGCGGGGAACGTGGGTTTTCGGGATCGGCATCGGAGTCCTGGTCGTGCTGATCCGCCAGTTCGGAGGATTGCCCGAGGGCGTCATGTACGCGATTTTGTTGATGAACGGCGCCACGCCGCTGATCGACCGTTACACGCAACCAAAGATATACGGCTCATCGAAACCCGCCAAACCCGCGAAGTCGGCGAAGCCGGCAAAGAGCCCGTCATGACGGAAGACACGAAACCATCCGCGCCGCCACCGGCGGCAGCCGTGGCCGAAGACCAGCCGGGCAGCCTGCGCATGGTACTGACCATGGGCGGCATCGGTCTGTTCTGCGGCATTCTCATCGTGCTCTCGTTCCAGCTCACGCTGCCCATTATCACGGTGAACAAGGCACGCGCCCTGGAGAAGGCCATTTTCGACGTGATCCCGGCGGCGACGAGCAAGGTCACGTTCAAACAGGTGGGTGACACTCTCGAGCCGCTCGAAGGCGACGACCCCATTGCGATCAAGTACTACGCCGGCTACAACGACGAGGGGCAACTCGTCGGCGTGGCGCTCGAGGCCGCCGGAATGGGATTCCAGGATATTGTGACCATCCTCTACGGTTATTCGCCCGAGTGCAAATGCGTCGTCGGCTTCAAGGTGATGGCGAGCAAGGAAACGCCCGGCCTCGGCACCAAGATCGAGACCGACCCGGCGTTCCGCGCCAACTTTGACGCGCTCGACGTAGCGCTCGCGCCGGACGGTACCGGAATCGCCAACCCGGTCATCCTCGTCAAACCGGGCAAGAAGACCGAAATGTGGCAGGTCGAATCGATCACCGGCGCCACGATCTCGTCGCAGACCATCGCCGACATCTTCGAGAAGAGTACGGCCGACCGGATCCCGGTGATCGAGAAGAACCTCGCCGTCCTGGAAGGGGGTGCGCCGTAATGCCCGAACGTATACCGCCGTCGAACATGGAAGAATTCGTCAAGGGGCTGTGGCGCGATAACCCGGTGTTTATCATGCTGCTGGGGATGTGCCCCGTGCTGGCCGTGACCAACTCGGTCGTCAACGCGCTGGCCATGGGGATCGCGACCACGTTCGTTCTCTTCATGTCGTCGACGCTCGTATCGATCCTGCGCAAGTGGATTCCCAAACAGGTCCGCATCGCCTCGTATATTCTCATCATCGCGACATTCGTGACGGTCGTCGAGTACCTCATACAGGCGATCAGCCTCGACATCCACAAGGCCCTCGGCGCCTTCATCTCGCTGATCGTGGTCAACTGCGTGATCCTCGGCCGGGCGGAGGCCTTCGCCTCGCGTAACAGCATCGGCAAGTCGATGCTCGACGCGCTGGGGATGGGACTCGGGTTTACCCTGGCCTGTTTCTCTCTCGGCTTCGTCCGCGAGCTCCTCGGCAGCGGCACCTTCGCCGGCATCCGCGTGCTCCCGGATACGTTCGAGCCCTGGACGATCATGATCCTGCCCGGCGGAGCGTTCTTCGTGCTGGGTGGATGGTTGCTGCTCTTCAACTGGCTGCGCGAGAGAAAGCGGGTGAGGTCGGTATGAACACGATGTCACCGATGCAGATATTCATCGACGCGTGCTTCATCAACAACTTTGTTCTCGCCATGTTTCTCGGCATTTGTCCGTTCCTGGGGGTATCCGGCAAGACGGAGACCGCCGCCCGGATGGGCGCCGCCGTGTGCTTCGTGATGCTCGTCAGTTCGACGGCCGCGTTCGGCATCCACCACGTGCTGGTGGCGATCAACGCGCCCTACCTCCACCTGATTTCTTACATCGTCGTGATTGCGTCGTCCGTCCAGCTGGTGGAGATGTTCATCAAGCGCTTCAGCCCGGCCCTGTTCCGCGCGCTGGGAATATTCCTGCCGCTCATCACGACCAACTGCGCGATCCTCGGCGTAGCGCTCTTCCAGACCAACCGTCAGTACGATTTCGTGCAGAGTCTCTCATTCGCGCTCGGGGCGGGGGCGGGATTCACGCTGGCGCTGTTAATGATGTCGGGCCTGCGCGAGCGGTTAGAGCTCTCCGACGTGTCGTCGGTCGTCAAGGGCGCCGCCCTGACCCTGATCATCGCGGGCATTCTGTCGATGGGGTTCATGGGATTCGCCGGGATGGGCAAATGACATGCTGTACCACCTCCTGATAGCGGGATCGGGTATCGTCCTCCTGATGGGCTTGTGGATTGGCGTCCAGCGGCTGGCGCGGCGTGACGGCGGTGACTGTGACGGGCCCGAACACCATTCGTGCGGGTGCTGCCAGACGGATCGCGCGGCGAACTGCAGCATGCGGGGAATCGAATCCGGGGACGAGTAATTCCGGCACCATACAAGAACACGAACACAAAAAAGCCCCGGTCGAGGACCGGGGCTTTTTTTTATTCTATCT
>CBDUWU010000284.1:0-4277 GCA_965371015.1 uncultured bacterium
CGAGGCCGTCGCCGTCGACCTCGATCTTTATGGTTTTGTATTTGTTCATGGGATTGACGGGTTGGGGTTTGGATTTCCGAACGATCGTTCGAACGATTGTTGTTCTCTATAATACACACCAAATTGGTCCGAGTAAAGCAGAACCCGAGGGAAATCAACAGCTTGCGACTCTAAAGTCCGAATATGTCGAAAGTCCGTGTTCTTACAGATTTATAGCGGCGTCGCCAGTGCAAGCGGGCGATCAGCCGCCGACGAGGCGCACGAGAAACAGGCTGATGGCCGGGATGTAGGTGATGACGAGCAGCGCGCCCAGCAAAAGGAGCAGGAACGGAACGCTGGCCGCGTAGAGAGAGACGACGGGTTCGTTGAACCGGTACGACGAGATGAAGAGGTTGAGGCCGACGGGCGGTGTAATGTATCCGATCTCGAGGTTGGTCAGAAAAATGATGCCGAGGTGGACGGGGTCGACGCCGAAGCCGATGGCCACCGGGACGATGAGCGGCACCACGACGATCAGCGCGGAAAAGATGTCCATCAAACACCCGACGATCAACAGGAAGACGTTCAACAGCAGCAGAAACGTGTACTTGCTCGACACGTGGGTCTGCATCCACGCGAGGAGCTGCATCGGGATCTCGGCGTCGATCAGGTAGTTGGTCAGCCCCAGCGCACACGCGAGTATTATCAGGATGCCTCCGACGAGCATCATGCTTTCGGCCACGATGGCGGGGAGCCGCCGGATCGGAATGTCGCGGTAGATGAAGACCTCGACGACGAGGGCATAAAAAGCGGTGAGCGCGGCCGCTTCCATCACGGTGATGACGCCGCCGTAGATTCCGCCGAGCACGAGGAAGGGGAGCGGCGCTTCCCACGCGGCGCCGCGGATTCCCGCCAGTACGTTTCTGAGAGACATCTTCTCGCGGACGACTTCGTCCTTGCGCCCGCGCAGGTATCCAAAGACCGACAAAACAACAACCAGGAAAATTCCGGGTAATAACCCCGCCAGAAAGAGTTTGTCGACGCTGACGGCGGCCACGTAGCCGTAGAGAATCAACGGCAGGCTGGGCGGGAACAGGAGACCCAGGCTGCCCGACGTTGTCACCAGCCCGAGGGTGAATCGCCTGTTGTAGCCGTCCTTGATGAGTGCCGGGAGCAACAGACCGCCCATCGCGATGATAGTGACCCCCGACGCGCCCGTAAAAGCGGTGAAGACGGCGCACGAGACGAGCGCCACCACGGCGAGTCCCCCCGGGAAGAGAGCGCGCGACAGTTTGACGAGGCGGTCGGGCGCGTTGCTGTAGGCGAACAGATAGCCGGCGAAGGTGAACAACGGGATGGCCACGAGGAGGGGGGAGTTGGCCAGCGTGTACATCGATACCGCTACCGACGAGATGTCTATTTCGGCCGACCAGAACAGCGCCAGCGCGATCGATCCCAGCACGGCAAAGAGCGGCATGCCGTATAGCGCCAGGACGACGAGTACTATGATGAGCAGCACGATCATGATTCGAGGGGCTCCGTCGTTCCGTCCGCCGGACGGCTCTCGCGGCCGATAAACAAGTTGACCAGGCTGCGGTATGAGATAACGAAGAACGCGAAGGGCAGCACGATCTGGAGCATCCACGTCTTCATCGGACCGAACGCGACGTCGCCAAACTCGCGCTCGTCGACTACCAGGCGAAGCGCCGCCACGCCCAGAAAATAAGCGGCGATCGCCGTGGCCGCGTACACGGCGGCGCGACGGTAGCCGCGTTGGCGCGACGGGACGAGACGCGAGAATACGTCGATGTTGATGTGGCGTACGTGCGTGGTGGCGAGCGCGGCGCCCAGGCAGCCGAGCCACAACACGAGGTGTCGCATCATCGGGTCGGCCCACAGCACCCCGCTGTGGAAGAAATTCCGGAGCACGATCTGCATGCACCCGAGCAGAACCAGCGCGATGAGCAGCGTCGCGATGACGCCGGCCTCTACGCGGCCGGCCACGGCGAACAGGCCCTCCAGCCGGCCGCGGCGCATCAGAACGGCGCGCACGACGGCGAACAAGGCGATGAGGACCGCCAGTATAGTATAAAAAAGAGGGGAACTGATCACGGCGTCACTATTCGCCCGGGATTGATGGCCGTCGTCATTCTACCTGCGGCGCCGCGTCGGCGCGACCGCCGCGATACTCTTCGAGCAGCGACGTGACGCGGTCGAGGAGTTCCTGCGAGTACAGCTTATCCACGCCGTCGCCCCACGCGCTGCGGCCGGTACGGAAGAACTCGGCGCGCACCGCGTCCTGGATCGCCAGTACCTCGACGCCTTCTTTTTTCATTTCGTCGATCGCCTCGACGTTCTGCACGCGTGTCCTCTCGCTCAGTTGCCGAAGGAGCGGCCGCGATATCTCGATGAGGACCTCGACGTCCGCGGGGTCGACTTTGCGCAGGGCCTTTTTCGATACCAGTGCGGCGCCGAGGCCGTGAGTGACGGGGACGTCGGACATATAGTCGACTCGCGTAAACCACTGCAGCGCGATACAGGCGAGAGTCGATCCGTACACGGCGTCGATGATGCCGGTCTGGAGCGACGTCAGCACGTCGGGGGCGGAGAGCGGAATCGGCGAAATCCCGAAGGCCTTGAAGAACAGCTCGGCCAGCGGGTCTCCGGCCCATATCCACATTCTGGCGCTCTGCAGGTCTTTCGGCGACCGCACGGGATTCTTGGAGAAGACGTACACGAATCCGACATCCGACCATCCCAGGTGTTCGAAGCCCTTGTCGTTGAACGCGTCGAAGAAGTACGAATCGGTCTGCTCGCGCAGATAGTCGAGTTCGTCGAGTGATTCGAACATGAACGGCAGTTCCTGGACGCGGACCTCGGAGACGATGCTCCCCAGGCCGAAGCCGGTGAACCCGCCGCCGTGCAGCTGGCCGTTACGAATCTTGCGCAGCACGTCCTTTTCGTCGCCCTGGACGCCTCCGGGATAGAACTTGAAACCGAGTCGGTTTTCGGGCCGGCGGCGGACCGCTGAATCGATGGCGTGCATGGTTTTCATCCACGTGCTGCCTTCGGGCGCGAGCGTGGCGAATTTGATCTGGAATTTCGGCTTGGGTTTTTTGGCGCCGGCGCTGTCGCCGTATCCCGCCACCAGTGCGACCGCTGCCACGAAGGCCAGTGTAAGTGCGCGTCTAAATATAAGTGCGCGTCTAAAACAGCTCATCGATTTCTCCCAGAAGGACACGAGATCGTTCCTTCGCGATTATATTGAGGAGTTTGTAAGGGTCATCCGCGGCCAGAGGCGCATTGATGATGTGTTCGAGCGTCTCCCGGAACAATTCGTCGTCCATGATCCTGTAGGTGTAAAACCGCGCAAAGAAGTACTTTGAAAGTAGGAACGAGTCGCCGGATATCGCAAACGCTTTCTCGAAGTTCTCGCGCGACGCTTCGGCGTCGCCCCCCATTATGGGGGGCTTGAACGAGTGGAGCGTGCCAATCATTACGTACGGAAGTCCTTCAAAATACTCAGGATCCAGCTCCGCGACCCGGTCGAGGAGTTTCGTGACCTTGGGGATGTCCCTCAATACACCGGTTGAATCAAGATGGAGGTTTATGAACTGTGCCCAGTTGACGGACGTCCACACGGCGGCCGGGACGTCTTTTTTGCGGAGCCCGTCCAGCGCGGCCTCGAATTCGTCGAGGGGGACACCCGGGTCGGCGGGGATCTTCTTGTTCTTCGCCAGCGCCGCGTAACCGTGCTCGAATCCCTTCCGGTAGAGTAGCGACGCGTAGTCGGGATCGGGGTCTTCCTGGAAAGCGAAGGCGTATGCGAAGTACAGCATCGCGGCATTGATGCGGAGATTGCGTTCATCCGGGTCGGTGCGAATCAACCCCTCGAGCAGAAACAGGTTCGACGGTGCCGCGGCTTGAAACGTCTTGATGTCTTCCGACTCGAAAGCGGCATCGCGCGCGTTATCCAGCACCGGCACCATCACGCTGCCGACGGCGTATCTGGACGGCGAGCAACCGGCCGCGGCCCCGAGTACCGCCAGCGCGATCACAAGCGCGGCCCCGCGCATCCATGAATTTTCCAGAATTCGGTTTGTTTGCGACATGTGTGGGATTTTCAGCCCTAACCCCCTTCCGGTTCAACCCCAAACTCAAAAGAAAAACCCTCCGGCCCCGTTTCCGGAACCGAAGGGTTCAAACCTTGTTTCAGTCAAGCAGGTGGTGCCGAAGGGGGGACTCGAACCCCCACGAGGTTACCCTCACTGCGCCCTGAACGCAGCGCGTCTACCAAT
>CBDUWU010000285.1:0-4254 GCA_965371015.1 uncultured bacterium
GACCCTGAAGGCCGCAAATACGTGCTGAACCTGACGCGTGTCGTCGGAACCGGCATGATACTCAGCCTGGTCGGTTTTGCGATATTCCTGACGGCCGCGGGACGCCGGCGCGCCAGAGAGGTTGGAAAATAGATATGGCGAATCAAGCAGCCCCCGCCGTCGATCCGGCCTCCCACGCGGCCGAACCGGATTTTTACCACGTAAAGAGCCGGTGGTCGGGGCTCGCCTCCTGGATATTCTCGACCGACCACAAGCGGATCGGGTTGATGTACCTGGCCCTCCTGCTCACCTTTTTTACCGTCGGGATGATGCTGGGATTCCTCATGCGTCTCGAGTTGATCGCACCGGGCCGCACCATCATGGACGCCCAGACCTACAACGCGGTGTTCACGGTTCACGGCGTCATCATGATCTTTCTGTTCGTCGTCCCGGGACTGTCGGCGTCCTTCGGCAACTTTTTTCTGCCCATCCAGATCGGCGCCAGAGACGTGATGTTTCCCCGGCTCAACCTCCTGTCGTGGTGGCTCTACCTGACCGGAGCGATCCTGGCGATCCTGTCGCTGTTTACGGGCGACGGGCCTCCCGACACGGGGTGGACTTTCTACGCCCCCTACAGCATCCGCACGGGAACCAACGTTACCCTGGCGGCATTCGCCGTGTTCGTGCTGGGTTTTTCGTCGATCCTGACCGGGCTCAATTTTGTTACCACCGTCCATCGTATGCGCGCGCCGGGCATGAGTTTTTTCCGTATGCCGCTTTTTACCTGGTCGCTCTACGCCACCGGCTGGATCCAGGTCATCGCGACACCCGTCATCGGGATCACGCTGATACTCATCATGGTGGAGAGGGTCCTCGGTATCGGCGTGTTCGACCCGGCGCTCGGCGGCGACCCGATCCTCTACCAGCACCTTTTCTGGATTTACTCGCACCCCGCCGTCTACGTCATGATCCTCCCCGCCATGGGCGCCGTTTCCGAGATGATTTCGGTGCATTCACGGCGCGCCATTTTTGGATACAAATTCATCGCCATGTCGAGTGTGGCCATCGCGATGTTCGGGTCGCTGGTCTGGGCGCACCACATGTACGTGGCGGGGAACAGTCTTGTCGCCAACTTCATCTTCTCGTTTCTCACGATGATCGTCGCCATTCCCAGCGCCGTCAAAACGTTCAACTGGGTGGCCACCCTCTACAAGGGGTCGATCGCGCTGGAGACGCCGATGCTGTTCGCGCTCCAGTTTGTATTCCAGTTCATGATCGCGGGACTCACGGGGATGATGATCGGGGTCCTGTCGGTCGACGTCCACGTCCACGACACCTACTTCATCGTCGCTCACTTCCACTACACGATGTTCGGCGGGATGGCGATGGCGATGTTCGGCGCCATGCACCACTGGTTCCCCAAGATGTTTGGCCGCATGTACCACCAGGTCCCGTCGAAGATCGCGTGGTTTCTCATATTTATCGGGTTCAATACGCTCTATTTGCCGATGTTTGTTCTCGGGTGGCAGGGGATGCCGCGGCGGTACTACGACTACCTGCCCGAATTCCAGAACCTGCAGGTTCTCTCTACCGTCGGTTCCTGGATACTGATCCTCGGTATCATCATCATGTTCGTCAATCTCATCCACTCGCTGCGGCACGGGCGGGTGTGTACCGAAGACGACCCGTGGGGCGGCGGCAGGACGCTCGACTGGAAGGTGCCGTCACCTCCTCCGCTGTTGAACTTCGACGAAATCCCGACCATTGACCGGGGGGCGTACGAGGCAGAAGGGAAGGTGTCCGGATGAGCCAGGGGTCTTCCATCGCACTCGAGCACCACAAGGACTACACGGGTTCCAAGGTCGGCATCTGGCTGTTCCTGGCCACCGAGGTTCTCCTCTTCGGCGGGTTGTTCCTCGTCTACGCGGTCTACCGGGCGAAATACCCCGGTGATTTTCACGCGGCCGCCAGCGAACTGGACACGCTGACCGGTGCGGTGAACACGATCATCCTTTTGACGAGCAGCCTCACCATGGTGTTGTCGATCGCCGCCATTCACCACGGCAACCGCAAACTCGCCGTGATCATGATCATCCTGACGGTGATCTTCGGCGGCTGGTTCATGGTAAACAAGTATTTCGAGTGGGGGGCGAAGATCGGCCACGGCCTCTACCCTGGTTCAGAAATCCTCCAGCACCACCCCAAGGGTGAGATTATCTTTTTCGGGCTTTATTTCACGATGACGGGACTCCACGGCGTGCACGTGGTGGTCGGGATGATTCTCTTGACCGTCATGATCATCAAGGTCCTCAACCGGCCCGCCGCGGACGTTGCTTTCGTCGACGGACACGGTCTGGAACGGGCGCGCGGCGGCAGATTCGTCGTCAGGGATGGCGAGGGGAATGACGTCTGGTCCGGCGAGGAACTGGACGATTCGGTGCAAAGCGTGACGGTCAAGGTCAAGTACTGGCCGGTCAAGAAACGATTCCACATCGCCGATTTCAACCAGCTCGAAAACTCAGGGCTGTACTGGCACATCGTGGACATCATCTGGATATTCCTTTTTCCGTTGTTCTATCTGATTACATGAGGGATGGCATGAAGGACGAACACGACGCACGACACGAGCCGGTCGGTTACGGCACCTACTTCCTGGCCTGGTTTACCCTGCTGCTGCTGACTTCGATCACGGTGGCGGCGGCGGGAATGGATTTCGGCAACCTGAGCGTGACCGTCGCGCTCGTCATCGCCGGGATAAAGGCCACGGCCGTGCTCTACGTGTTCATGCACCTCAAATACGAATCGAAGTTGTTTCACGTCATTATGTGGATAGTATTGATCACGCTCCTGGTCTTCATCGGCCTGACGTTTACCGATACCCTGTTCAGGTAACAACATGCTGAGCGAACTCTCAAATATCGCCGAAGTCGTCAACGGCCCCATCCTCTTCATAACGGCCGTGTCGGTCTTCTTTCTGGTCGGGATCACCGCCGTGATGGTGTATTTCACGATACGCTACAGCCGGCGGCGCAACCCGAAGCCCGAAGACGTCCACGGGAATACGCTGCTCGAGATCGTCTGGACGGTCATCCCCACGCTGCTCGCCTTCGGGATGTTCTGGTACGGCTGGGTCGGTTACAAGTTCATGAAGGAAGTGCCGGCAGACGCCCTCGAAGTCACGGTGACGGGGCGGATGTGGTCGTGGCTCTACGAGTACCCTAACGGCGTGGAGACCGACGTGTTGAACGTCCCCGTCGGCAAACCCGTGAAGCTCAACATGCGCTCCCTGGACGTGATCCACAGCTACTACATCCCCGCCTTCAAGGTCAAACAGGACGTCGTGCCCGGCGTCGACGGGCTGTTTTTGTGGTTTACGGCGCGTGAGACGGGGGAATACCAGGTTTTCTGCGCCGAGTACTGCGGCCTGCAGCATTCGGCGATGCTCTCGAAGGTCAAGGTGCTTCCCGGCGCGGATTTCGACGCCTGGCTGGTCGAAGAAGGGGTCGAAGTGGCACAGATGAAGGCCGCCCTGGAAGCCGGCGGGGAGGGGGAAGCCCTCGTAACCCTCGGCCGGCGCCTGGCCACGACCAAGGGGTGTGTGGCGTGCCACAGCACCGACGGAACGCGTCTCGTGGGACCGAGCTTCAAGGGTATTTACGGTTTATCTGAAACCGTCGTCACGGGTGGCGCCGAGAGGCAGATCGTGGTCGACGACGACTATCTGTACCGGTCGATCGTCGAGCCGAACGCCGACGTCGTCAAGGGCTACCAGCCCCTGATGCCGCCCCAGACCGGCATCGTCAACGACGACGAAATCAAGGCGCTCATCGCCTACATCAAGTCTCTCGAATAATCAGACACCCCTCATGCGCCGCCACCCCGGCATACTCATTGAACTCGGCAAGGTGCGCATCGCGTCCTTGTCCGTGGTGACGGTTGTAGCGGGTTATCTGCTCGCCGCCGGCCGCTTCGAACCCGGGCTGGCGATGGCGGTCGCCGGGGTGTTTCTGCTCGCCTGCGGCGCGTCGGCTCTCAATCAGTGGCAGGAGCGAGACCTGGACGGTCTCATGGTTCGTACGCGTAACCGCCCGCTCCCCTCGGGGCGCGTGTCGCCCGCTTACGTCCTCGTGGCGTCGAGCGCGATGATTGTTCTCGGATCCCTCGCACTTTATCCTCAGTGGACAGCAATCTTGCTGGGCATTTTGACCGTTTTCTGGTACAACGGGGTGTACACTCCTCTGAAACGGGTTACGGCGTTCGCCGCCGTGCCCGGGG
>CBDUWU010000286.1:0-4243 GCA_965371015.1 uncultured bacterium
GCTGACCCGGGCCGGGTGCGGTGGCGGCGATGAGGCCGGGCGCGGTGGCGGGAGCGCACAGCACGGCCCCGGAGCCCGCGGGCGCCGACCGGCGACGCCTCCGGTGCCGGTCGCCGTGGCAGCCGCTCACACCGGTGAGATATCGAGCTTTTACACGGCGACGGCGACGCTGGCGGCGGAAAAGGAAGCGCAGATTCTCGCCCGCGTGTCCGGCGTGGTCGAGGCGCTCCGCTGCGAAGAGGGCGACCGTGTCTCGACGGGTCAGGTGCTGCTCACGATCGACAACGACGAGTACCGCTACCGGCTGGCACAGGCCGAGGCCAACACCGCCGACCTCCAGTCCCGTTTCGACCGGCTCGAGGAGATGCAGAGGCAGGACCTTGTTTCCGCCGAGGAATACGAGACCGTCAACAGCGCGTTCAAGTCTGCCCAGGCCGAAGAAGGGCTCGCCCGCCTCACACTTTCCTACACCAGCGTCACCGCCCCGTTCAACGGGGCCGTCGTCAGCCGGCTGGTCGACGTGGGGCAGAACGTCAACGCCGGCACGGCGTTGTTCGTCCTCTCGGATTTCGATCCCCTCCTGGCGCGGGTGTTCGTGCCCGCGAAGGAATTCAAGAAACTCAAGCCCGAGCAGCCGGTCAACCTGGTGCTCGAGAGCAGCGGCACCCGGCTCAAAGGGCGTATCAAACTCGTCAGCCCGGTGATCGACCCGTCCAGCGGCACGATCAAGGTGACGATCGAGATCCCCGAGTACCCCGACGGAGTGCGCCCGGGAGAATTCGCCGAGGTCAGAATCGTGACCGAGAGCCGTTCGGGGAGCACACTCGTCCCGAAGATCGCCCTGGTCACCGACCGCGGCGAGCAGGTCGTGTTCGTCGCCGCCGACAGCACCGCCGAACGGCGCGTCGTCGATGTGGGTTTCATCGACGACGACTTTGCCGAAATTCTAGACGGCGTGTCTCCCGACGAGCCCGTTGTGGTCAAAGGACAACGCACGCTCAAGCACGGCTCTCCCATCAAGGTGCTCGGAGGCGGGTCCGGCGATAACGTAGCCGACACCGAGCCGGCAAAGAAGAAAGACCGTCCCAAGCGGCGGAAGGGCTCCTGATGCGCGGACTGATCGCAGTCGCCGTCCGCCGGCGTGTGACCGTCATCATGTCGGCGCTGGCCGTCGTCGCGTTTGGCTTCGTGGGCTACCAGCGGCTTCCCCTCGAACTGTTTCCGGACATCGCCTACCCCTCGATCACGGTACAGACCGATTTCCCCGATACGGCGCCCCAGGAGGTTGAAAACCTGATTACGCGTCCGGTGGAGGAAGCCGTCGGCGTGCTCCGCGGTCTGCAGACGATCCACTCGGTTTCCCGTCCCGGCGTGTCGGAAGTGACACTCGAGTTCGCGTGGGATTCCGACATGGATGTGCTGGCGATGGAGGTGAGGGAAAAGCTCGACCGGTTGATCCTCCCCGAGGGCGCCGACGACCCCATCGTACTGCGGTTCGACCCGTCACTCGATCCGATCATGCGCCTGGCGCTGTCGGGTTCGGGCGAACTCAACGAGTTGCGCCGCCTCGCCGACCGGAAAATCAAACAGGATTTCGAAACGATCAAAGGGGTGGCGGCCGCGCAGATCAAGGGCGGCCTCGAGGACGAGGTCCAGATCGAGATCGACCAGAACCGCCTCGCCGCGCTGGGCATTCCGATCGATCGCGTCCGGCAGGTGGTCGGCGTTTCCAACGTCAACCTCCCCGGAGGCGCGCTGCGCAGCGACGACAGCCAGTTCCTCATCCGGACGATGAACGAGTTCGACACGGTCGAGGAAATCGGCGAATTGATCATCTGGCAGGAGGCAGACCGCGCCGTCCGGGTCAAGGACGTGGCCACGGTGCGTATGGGAACGAAAGAACGCGTGGAAATCACCCGTGTGGACGGTGTGGAGTGCGTCGAGATCGCCATGTACAAGGAAGGCGACGCCAACACCGTGACGGTGGCCAAGCTCGTGCGCGAAAAAATGTCGGAGTGGGATGGCAAGCTGCCGCCGGGACTCAAGCTCACTACGCTGTTCGACCAGTCCCACTTTATCGAACAGGCCATTTCCGAAGTCCGCACCGCCGCCATCATCGGCGGGATTCTCGCCGTCATCGTGCTGTTTCTGTTTTTGCGCGATCCCCGCAGCACCATCGTCATCGCCACCTCGATTCCGTTGTCCGTCATCGCCACCCTGTTGATGATGTACCGGACGGATATCTCGCTCAACATCATGTCGCTGGGGGGTCTCACCCTGGGCATCGGCATGCTCGTCGATAACTCTATCGTGGTGCTCGAGTCGATTCACCGCAAGAAACGCCTCGGAATGCCTCCGGCACGGGCGGCCGTCGTCGGCGCCTCCGAAGTCGGGCCCGCGGTGGTCGCGTCGACGCTGACCACGGTGGCCGTGTTTCTTCCCATCGTGTTCGTCGAAGGGATCGCGGGACAGTTGTTCAAGGACCAGGCCATGACGGTGACGATCAGCCTGCTCGCGTCGCTCCTCGTGGCGATTACCGTCATCCCGATGCTCAGCGCGCTGGGCGCAAAACTCGGGCCGTTGGGGAGCGGCGGCGGTGGTGACCGGGAATCCCAATTCAGCGACTCCGTTCCCGACACCGGCGCCGACGCGACGTCGGGGGGAGAGGGCTTTACCCTCGGAAAATTCTCGGAAGGGTATGACCGCCTGGTCACGGGTGCCATCCGGCGCAAGTGGCTCACGCTCGCCGTGAGTTTCACGCTCTTCTTCGTCTCGTTATGGGCACTGCGGTTTGTCGGCACCGAGTTGATCCCGCAGCTCTCGGAAGGCGAGTTCTATTTCGAGGTCAACATGCCCGAGGGTACGTCGATATTCGCCACCGACAGGATCCTGCAGCGGATGGAAACGGCCGCCGGGGAAGAACCGGGAATCGCACACTACTACTCTACGGTGGGGAGCCGCCTCATCGCCGGGGGCATGTCGCTCAACACCCGTGGCGAACACCTCGGTCAGTTGAACGCCGTCATGCTGGATCGCGCGGACGAACAGGGCGAGGCAGTGGCCATCCAGAGTTTCCGCAGCCAGTTCTCCGGCATCCCCGACCTGGACGTCAAGTTCGGCAGGCCGTCGTACTTCAGCCTGAAGACGCCGGTGGAAGTGGTCATCTACGGCGACAACCTCGAAATGCTGCGCGACTACTCGATCGACCTTGCCGGCGAGCTCACCTCGGTTCCCGGTCTCGTCGACGTCCGCTCGTCGCTCGAAGCGGGCAACCCGGAACTCCAGGTGGTGTTCAACCGGGCCAAGCTCGCCAGCCTGGGGCTGGATATGGGCGTGTTGTCCGAGACGTTGCGAAACCGCGTGCAGGGCGTAGTGCCCACGCGGTTCAAGGAAGAAGACCGCCAGATAGATATCCGGATCCGCAACGTCGAGGCCGATCGGGCCTCTATTGATGACGTGCGCAACCTCGTCCTGCCGGGGCCCGACGGGCGGCCGATTCGCCTCATGTCGGTGGCGGACGTCCGGGTCGCCCGCGGTCCCGCCGAGATCCATCGCCTCCAGCAGCAGCGCGCGGCCGTCATCACGGCCAACCTCCGGGGAAGAAGTCTCGGCGCCGTGGTCGGGGACATCGAATCGGCGATCGCCGCGGCGGCGCAGCCGCCGGGCCTGACGACCGAACTCGGCGGGCAGAATCGCGAGATGCAGGTCTCGTTCGCCAGCCTCCGGTTCGCCATGGCGCTGGCGATCTTCCTCGTCTACCTCGTGATGGCGGCGACCTTCGAGTCGTTTCTCCATCCTTTCATCGTGTTGTTCACGATCCCGCTCGCGATCGTCGGCGTCGTGGCCGGACTGCTCGGGACGGGGACGAACATTACCGTGGTCGTCCTGATCGGAGCCATCATGCTCGTCGGCATCGTGGTGAACAATGCCATCGTATTGATCGACGCCATCAACCGCTTCCGTCGCGCCGGCGTCGAGAAGCGCGACGCGGTGATCCGGGCCGGCCACGTCCGGCTGAGACCGATTCTGATGACGACACTGACGACGGTCCTGGCGCTGCTCCCCATGGCGCTCGCGTGGGGTGAGGGAGCCGAGCTCAGGTCGCCGCTGGCGATCACCGTCGCTTCCGGGCTGACCCTCTGCACGCTGTTGACCCTCGTCGTGATCCCAGCCGCTTATATGGCGATTCCGTCGCGGGTAACACCCGAGACGGCCGATGAAACCCGGGAAGGAGTGCCGGCAT
>CBDUWU010000287.1:0-4233 GCA_965371015.1 uncultured bacterium
ACATAACCTGTTGTTTTCGATGCTCGCCGGTGTCCTGCTGACGGGAGCGATGGCCGGTGGCTGGAGCTATTACCTTACGCGGCGCAACCTGCGCCCGATCGCCGACATCACGCAAGCAGCCCGCCGGATCAGCTCGTCCAACCTCTCCGAGCGCATGGTCGTCGAGAACCGCTCCGACGAAATCGGCCAGCTGGCCAACGTCCTCGACGACCTCCTCGAACGGCTCCAGAAGGCATTTGAAATCCAGCGCCGTTTCGTCGCCGACGGCGCCCACGAGTTGAAGACTCCGCTCGCCGTGCTGCGAACGCACTGGGAAGACGAGTTGAACAACCCCGACGTCCCGGCGGACGTCAAGGAAAAGATCGTCGGCGACATCGAGAGCATTTCGCGCCTCACACGTGTGATCAACAACCTCCTCTTCCTGTCCCGGACCGAGTTCGCCGAATCGGGATTCGACGTCACGGGAATCCGGCTCGACAAACTGCTCGACGAAGTCGTCGAAGACACGTCGGTTCTGGCCTCGATGAAATCGCAGGAGTTGACGCTGTCCGCGGCCCCCGAGACCGTCATCCAGGGAGACCGTGACCGCCTTTACCAGCTGTTCTTCAATCTCATCGACAACGCGATCAAGTTTACCCAGGAAAGCGGGAAAATTTCCGTAGAGCTGAAGGTGGAGGACAACGTCGTGGTCGTGAGTTTTTCGGATACCGGCCCCGGCATCTCCGACACAGACCTGCCTCACGTGTTCGAAAGATTCTACCGGGTGGCGGCGGACCGCAGTACCGAGACGGGCGGCAGCGGACTGGGGCTTTCTATTGCCAGGATGATTGCGGAATCGCACCGGGGATCACTCGACGTCACCAGCCAATCGGGATCGGGATCGACTTTCACCGTCCGCATACCGCTGGAGTAACCCGCCAGCCTAGTTCTTATCCGTCTCCCACTCGAATGACCAAACCAATGCCACGATGAACAGATTCTGTTCGGGCACCAGATGGTTGTCGTCCCCCGCATAGAAACCGCCGTCGTCCCCGGTTGACCGGTCGTAGCGGTACTCGATCCGGGCCGACAGGTCGTTGTGATCGAGGAAACTCGTGTGGTACTCGACCGTCGTAGTGAGCGCGTGGATCGTCTGCCGCGCGCTCGTCATCAACCCGTCCGGGTCCCAGTAAAACTCCGGCCTCAGGGCGAAACGCCACGAACGGGTGATGTCGATACCCGCCCACACGGCACCCGAACGCCACTCCTGGTACGGCGAATCCCAAATCCACGCCTGACGTGCGTGCCCGAAGTCAACGGCCGCGGCGAGGCGATACATTCCGTAGCGCCATTCGACGATGGTGTCGGACAGGAACCGCCAGTATTCGCGCGACGTCTCCGGCTGCTCGGGCCCATAGTAGAGATTCTGCGTGAACGTAAGTGAGCCCAGCGGCTGCCACGTCAGCTGGAGGCCATACGCCGGTGAGCCGTTCGTTCGGGCGAGGTAGTTGTAACCCGACATCACCCACAATTCGGCGGAAAATTCTTCGTGAAACGGATACTCCACCATGCCGCCCAGTGAAAAATACGGAACGTAATCGGTAAGATATCCGCGGGTATAATTAGGGTTGGGCAGGGATCGATAGGATTCGTAGGCGATAAAGCCGCTCAGAAGCCCCCCGGACACGGTGAGGCCGTTTCCCGCTGGAAAGAGGTACGAGAGTGTCACGACGCCGAGTCTCGCCCAGTCGTCGGCATTTTCGATCGATTCGTAGTGCGGCGGCGGTGACGACGTTACCAGGCCGTCGATATCCACGCCGGTCTGGAGTCCGAATTCGAAACCTAACCGCGATGACGGCGACGCTTTTTTCTGGATATACCCCGTGATGTTGTTCGCTTCGAGCCGGTCGAGCTTGAACGTCGTGGATTTGCTCCGCCACGTGCGGTTTTCCGGCTCGTTGTCGCTGTTGAGGTAGCCGGCATCCACGTAGACACCGAAAGTCCAGCCTGCCGCGGCTTGCAAATCGGTGGCAAAACCCGCAAGGCAGATCACGACGCATACAAGAAGTGTTCGCATGCACCCATTAAGCCCTGTCGCTTGCGTTCGATCAAGTTTTTTCGGCGGACGCTGGAGTTATCGTCCCGGCGGTGATATCATAACCACCGGCATCATCGCCACGCCCGTAACCAACGAAGGGGAAAACCGTTATGGCCGGCTTCGGCAAAATAGATCCGCGGGAGATTCTAAAGGACCTTTACGGTTTCGATGCGGAGCCCGTATCGCTGCCCGGAGAGCACGACCGGAATTTCTCCTTTGAACTGAAGGACAAGTTTCGTTTTGTTCTCAAGGTGATGCGGGCGGACCCCGAACCCGGCCTCATCGAACTCCAGTGCGCGGCGCTCGAACACCTCATCGCAACCAATCCGAAACTGGCGGTCCCCCGGTTGAGAGGACCGGAGTCGGGACCCCGGACGAAAACAACCACCGACGCCGACGGAAAAGAACACGCCGTGTGGGTGCTCGACTATCTGCCCGGCCGGACCATGGCGACGGCAACCCCACACACGCCAAAACTTCTGGGAGACCTGGGATCACTGATGGGACAGATCGACGACGCGCTGTCCGGCTGGTCCCACCCGGCCGCGGACCGCGAACTCAAGTGGGATCTCACGGGCGCGTCGTGGATACGGGATCACCTCGACTCCGTTGGTGACGGGCCGCGGCGCGCCGTCGTCGAACGTGTCCTCGAGGATTACGAGCGCGACGTCGTCCCCGTCCTTCCCGATCTTCGCAGGAGCATTATCCACAACGACGCCAACGATTATAATGTTCTGGTGGATTCAAAAGGACCGGGAGCGCCGCTGGCGATCACGGGGGTGATCGACTTTGGCGACATGCTCCGGACCGTCACCGTATCGGAGCCCGCCATCGCCGCCGCGTACGCGCTCCTGGGCAAGCGCGACCCGCTCGCCGCAGCCGGCCACGTGGTGACCGGCTACCACTCGGCTTATCCGCTCGAAGAGCCTGAAGTCGCCGTCCTCTTTCCACTGATCCGCACGCGCCTGGCCGTCAGCGTGGTCACCTCCGCCATCCGGCGGGAACAAATCCCCGATGACCCCTACGTGACCGTGTCGGAGGACGCCGCGTGGGAGGCGCTGGAACGCCTGGCAAAAATACACCCGCGGTTCGCTCATTATAGTCTTCGCGGTGCGTGCGGATGGGACCCGGTCCCGGCGGGCAGCTCTGTCGTTTCGTGGCTGCAGACCGGAGCGTCGGTGGCACCCGTCCTCGACGCCGACCCCCGAAGCGCCCGGTGCACCGTCGTCGACCTCGGCGCCGGCAGCCTGCTCCTCGGCGCCGACCCGGCCGCTTCCGGAACCGCCGCCCTGACGGAAACACTCGACGAAGTGGCCGCGAACACGGGCGCCGACATCGTCGTGGGGCGATACGACGAAGCCCGTCCCGTGTACACGAGCCCGATGTTCGCCGGCGATGGCAGCGTCGTCGACGAACGGCGAACGATACACCTCGGCATGGACCTCTTCGTCGACGCGGGATCCGCTCTTTACGCCCCGCTCGCGGGGACGGTCCACGTGGTGGCGAACAACGCCCGGCCGCAGGACTACGGCCCGCTCGTGATCCTGCGGCACACAACCGGCGACGGCGACGAGTTCTTTACCCTCTACGGCCACCTCGGCGAAGACACGTTCGCAATGGTATCCCCCGGCGACAGGGTATCGGCCGGCCAGCGGATCGGCAGTATCGGGGCGCCGCCCGTTAACGGCGACTGGCCGCCGCATCTCCACTTCCAGTTGATCGTCGACCTGCTCGAGTTGAACGCCGATTATCCCGGCGTCGGATTCGCCAGCCAGCGTGACGCGTGGCGAAGTCTCTCTCCGGACCCCAACGTACTCCTCGGCATTCCGAAAGACGCCTTCCCATCGCCCGATCCCGAACCGGTGGATCTGATGCGCAGGCGCATCGACGCCGTAGGCAAGGGCCTCAGAGTATCTTACCAGAGGCCGCTCGAGATCGTGCGCGGATGGATGCAATACCTCTACGACGACACCGGGCGCGCGTACATCGACCTGTACAACAACGTCCCCCACGTGGGGCACAGCCACCCGCGCGTCGTCGACGCCGTCCGCCGGCAGGCGGCGCTGCTCAACACCAATACCCGCTACCTCCACGAGCAGATAGTGAACTACGCCGAGCGCCTCGCCGCGACGATGCCCGACCCTCTCGGCGTCTGT
>CBDUWU010000288.1:0-4210 GCA_965371015.1 uncultured bacterium
GATATGGCCGCGACCGGGTCGGCGGCGCCGACGGTGGTGGCGTCCGGCGTGGCGGAGGCCCTGATTACAACGGCGGCCGGTCTTGTGGTCGCCGTGCCGGCGCTCGTGCTGTACAACCACTTCGCCGGCCGCCTGAACGTGATGCTCACGGTGGCGGAGAACAACGCGCGCCTGATACACGGCGCTCTGATGGGCGACGAAGACCCCGAAGAGGAATCCGATACAAAAACCGAGACCCGGTCCGGAGACAAACGACCCGGCAGGAGTGCTCCGCATACCAAAACCCCCGAACCGGCGGTGACGAGGTAACGCATGTTCTTCCAGAAGAAGATCAAGAAGGAAGATTCGGGCATACACGAGGTCAACATGACGCCTTTGATAGACGTCTCGCTGGTTCTTGTCGTGATGCTCCTGCTGGCGACGCCACTGGCACTCGAGTCGAGCATCGCCGTTCGCGACGCCCGCAAGACCTCCAGAAAGGCCGAGAAGAAAAAGATCGAAGAGCGGATCGAATTACACGTGGTATCCGAGGACAGCGTCCGCGTGAATCGGAAACTGGTTTCCCGCCATCTGATGCACTTGACACTGCGTCCGATGCTCGAGGAGGCCACGAGCCGGGTAGTATTCGTTCAGTGCGATGATGATGTGTCGCACGGGGCGTTCGTGGATGTACTCGACCAGGCAAAGGTTTGCGGTGCCCTCGAGATAGCGGTTTCAGGGAAGTGACATGAGAGAACCATTGATAGATCAGAAACCGGTCGTTGCCCGGATCAACGTCACGCCGATTATCGACGTGGCCCTGGTGCTGGTCATCATACTGTTGATCACGGCGCCCATGATCACGGCGCTCAGTATGGAGATCGACCTGCCGCAGGCGAGAACCCGCAGCATCGAGGACGAAGTACGTATCAGCATCACGCTCGGTCGCGACGGCGAGGTCGCCGTCGACGAAGAGCTGGTGCCCCGTGAGATCCTGCTCCCGATGGTGGCCGACAGGCTCTCCGGGGCCAGGGACAAAAACATCCTCTTGATCGTAAGAGCTGACGCAACGATACCACACGGTACCGTCAAACAGGTCATCCGGGACCTGCGCACGGCCGGCGCCAAACGTATCGCGGTCGCGACGCGCCAACGAGGGAACGGTACCCGATGAGCAGCTATACAGCAGGTGAGATGAGTGCCGCCACGACGCGCACGCGAAAGACCATGTTCTACAGCGTCTCATTGCACGCTTTCCTTTTGCTGTGGCTGTTGCTCGTCCAGAAAATAACGCCGGAAGAAGTTGGAATTACCGAGATTACCTGGATCGATCCCGTCGCCGAGCTGCAGCCGGCCGAATTGCCGCCAATTATGGCGAGGTCCCGTCCGGCGCCGCGAATGGTCATACCCAGAGAAACGCCGTCGGTACAAGAGAAACGGGAGCATTTCCAGCGGTCCAATCCGATCTCGACGGTCGCGCCGGCACCGCAGGAACGCAACGTCTCGGTGGACAAGTTCAGCGAGCGCCTGGCCGTCCTGCAGGACCGGAAGAAGGTGGAGCCCGAGCGTATCTCGTCTCTGCCGACGCCGGCACCGACGAATCGATCGCAGCTGGCGGGTGTGGATACGCAGAAGAAGCCGCGCCGGTCCGTGGAGCTTTCGCGGCAGGGCAAGCCGACCACCGCACCGGTCGAGCTCAAGCGCACGCCGGTCAATGTCCAGAGGTCTTCCATGGTGATGGCGACGATTCCGGACACCGACGTGACGCCGGCCAAAATGAAAGAGACCGACACCACGGCGCAACGAGACCTCGCCGGGGCGTTGCTCACCGGCCCTGTCGCCGACCGGCCGTTGCTGGTATTCCACAAGCCGGCTTATCCGGAGTGGGCCAAGGATGAAGGGGTCCAGGGATCGGTGACAATATATTTTGTCGTGCTTCCCGACGGACGCATCAAAGAGAACATCATGGTTCAGAAAACTTCCGGTTTCGGAGATTTTGACGACAACGCGATCAATGCACTGCGGACATGGCGTTTCAAACCGCTCGGTGGCGGCGAGACGGGCGAACAATGGGGAACGATCACGTTCCATTACAGGTTGAGCGACTTTTGACCAGCAAACGGGTGATCGAAATGAAAAAAATGAACATCACGAAGTTTCCTGTGTTCCGGTTACTTACTCTCACCGCCGTGGTGATCGCGGCTTCCGTCGTGTCATCGACGGCCGGCGAGTCGGTCGAAAAGGTCGAGGCTCCCGATACGGCTGTCGACAGTACGGCGCAGGCGGCAGCCGATACGACCGAGATGAAGCTCGAAGGAGGGCGGGATGGCACGCTCTTCGAAAGCCTCAGGGTCGAGGGCGAAGACCGGATCCGGGTACGGTTCGAAAGACCGCCCCTGATCTTGTCACTCGATAGTGGAAGCGCCCCCGGGCTCGGGTGGAAGAGCGTCCAGGACATCATAGCGCGTATCGGCGTCGACATGATCGATCCGTTCCTGGCCCGTTCCGCCGGAGAACGACGCGCGTATTTCACGAGACCCTGGCTCGACGGATTTACCACCGACGGGGTGGCCCGTTTCCGACCGGCGCTCGACGGTGTCGACAGGTGGCGATTGCTCGTAGCCGACTCCAAAGGTGACACGGTGGCGAGCTTCGGCGGCAAAGGAAAACCGCCGAAAGAAATCGTGTGGGACGGACGTTCGCTCAACGGCTCCCACGTTGCGCCCGGCCTGGTGTATTCGTACGTGCTCGAAGCGTACGATCGTGCGGGAAACAAACGAAACTTCGTTGGCGAGGGGTTCGAGCTGTCTTCCTACCGCGTAGACGGTGAGGACGGACACGCCATGATGTTCTCCGGCGCCGAACTCGAGCAAACCACGTCGTCCTACGGTGACACGGCACCGACGCCGGGCATCCTCCTGGAAATCGCCAGCTGGGTGAACCAGGAAGAGGACCTCGGGTCCCAGGTGCTGGTGGAAGTAACGGCCAGGGATTTCCGTGATGCGACATTCCTGGCGGATCGTGTGAAGGCGCAGCTGACACCGCTGCTCCTGGGCGACCCGCTGCGCGTGCGCACGGTGACAATCGTCGAGCCCGACGCGGCCGCGCGCGGATCCATCGCCGTCGTCGTATCGCGCTGACCCCGAAACTGCCTGCACAATTCTTCGCTGTCCTTGAAAAAAGCGGCGGCCCGGCAGAACAGCCGGGTTGCCGTTTTTTTTGCTCCCGAGCCTCTAACATATTTGAACAAAACAGGTTATATTTTGTTCCCCGCTGGACATCAGCCTTCTTCAGGTGTTACATTTAGTGGGTCAGCGGATCCACAATTCCTGAAAATTATCGGATCGACGAATGGAGGAGTTATGAGATATTCGATCTTGGCAATGGCGATTCTCTTCATCTGTTCCGCCGCGGCCCCTGTGGCGGCCGATACCTGCATCAAGCAGAAGCGCCACATGGACGAGTACTACTACGGGGGCATCGTCACCCCCGAGGAGAACAGCGAGTACGAGATGTGGATCGGTGGTAAAAAGATGGCGTATATCACCGAAACCCAGATCATCGTCGTGGACGTCGAAAACGGTGTGCTCAAGTTCGCCAACAAACGCGATTCCACGTATGTCGAGACGGCGCTTCCGTTCGATTGGACAGATGTTCTGGACGAGCAGACGGCAGACTACCTGGCGCAATACCGGACCGAGGGTGTGGTCAAGGAGACGGGCGAATCGAAAAAGATCCTCGGCCGCGACTGCACCGGCTATCTCGTCGAGACCTGGGTCGAAGACGGCGGACAGCGTTACAACGCGCGCGAGGAACGGGTCTGGCTCACGACCGACCTCGCCATCGACTGGGAAGCGTACGCGAAGATCAACAGGGCCGGAATGCTGCTGCAGAACTTCGACGAGCCGCTCGTCGAGGCGTTCCTGGCGGTGCCGGGAATTCCCCTGCTCATGGAAGCGGATGTGTACCAGCAGGGCTTCAGCGTCGATCTGGTCGAATCGGTGATCGATATCGTCGAGGCGCAGCCCGACCTGGACGTGTACTCGGTGCCGGCGTATTTCACGAAAAAAGACAAACTCACAATGGCCGACCTGCGCGACTAACCTGACAACCAAAGGGAGATCGACATGAAGAACACGAACAAGAGCCGGAGGACGTTCCTGAAGAGCACGTTGTCGGGGCTGGTGGGCGCGGCCGTGCTGCCCGCGGTACTCTCGCAGGAAGCGAGCGC
>CBDUWU010000289.1:0-4189 GCA_965371015.1 uncultured bacterium
ATGATGATCGAGGGCGCCGCGGCGGTCGCGATCGCCGCGCTCATAAAGAGCCGCGATCGCCTGGCCGGGCAGAACGTCGTCGTCATCCTCTGTGGCGCCAACTTAGGCATGAATACTATAAAGGCGATGCTTCCATGAAGACAATTACACGACAGGAAATCATACAGATACTTCCGACGCTCGACCTGCTCCCCGCGATCGAGTCGGGATTCGTCGCGTACTCGGAAGGCCGCGCCGTGGTGCCGCCCGTCGGAGAACTCCTCCTCGACAAGGGCGAGGTCCATATCAAGTACGGCTATATAAAGGGAGACGACTACTACGTCATCAAGATCGCGTCCGGATTCTACGGCAACGCCGCCCTGGGACTCCCGTCGGGGAACGGCGCCATGCTCCTCTACTCGCAGGAAACCGGTGAGCCGGTGTGCGTCCTCTTCGACGAGGGGCACCTCACCGATGTGCGCACCGCCGTCGCCGGCGCCATCGCGGCAAAATACATGGCGCCGCGCAACGTCGATCGAATCGGCATCGCCGGCACCGGGGTGCAGGCTCGCCTTCAACTGAGACACCTCGCCGCCGTCACCGACTGCAAACGCGTCGTGGTGTGGGGCAGGGGAAACGAACAGACGGCGCGTTACCGCGGCGAGATGTCGGCGGAGGGTTACGAAGTGACAACCACGACCGACACGAACGACCTCCTCGCCAAATGCAACCTCATCGTCGCGACGACGCCGTCGACCGAGCCGCTCCTCGCCGCCACCGCGCTGCGGCCGGGAACACACATTACCGCCGTCGGATCCGACACGCCGTACAAGCGGGAACTCGACGCGGACATCCTCCAGAGAGCAGACGTCGTGGTGGCGGACAGTATCGAACAGTGCCTTGTGCGCGGAGAGATTTACCAGGCTATAAAAACCGGCCGCATCGCGCAGGAAGACGTCCTCGAGCTGGGCGACGTCATCGCCGGGCATGTCGACGGGAGAACTTCGGAAGAACAGATCACGGTGGCCGACCTCACCGGCGTGGCCGTCCAGGACATCAAGATCGCCGAGGCCGTGTTCGGGGCCATCGGTTGAAACACACGGAGCAAAACCACATGACAAGATCGAATCGACGCAGGGCGGCCATCGCGGTGGCGGTGGTCTTCTGCGGATTGCTGGCGACAGGTCCCGCGCGCGCGCAAGACCCCCATGACCCCATTGAGGCGGCGCGGGCGTACTACAATGCCAACGCCGGACGCATCATGGCGGAGTACGCCGAGTTCCTCTCGCTGCCCAACCGCGCCAGCGATGAACAAGACATCCGGCGCAACGCCGAGTGGCTGCGCGAGGCGCTCGCCCGGCGCGGCGTCGCCGTCGAGATCCTCGAAATCCCCGGCGCACCCCCGGTCGTGTACGGGACACTCGACGCGGCGGGGGGTGGTGAGGGCCGGCGGACGATCGGCTTTTACGCCCATTATGACGGCCAGGCCGTGGTGCCCGAAAAATGGAAGCAATCGCCGTGGCAGCCCACATTATATACCGCGTCGATCGAAGCCGGCGGCACGCCGCGCCCTTTCCCGAAAGACGGCGAGCGGATCGACCCCGAGTGGCGTCTCTACGCGCGCTCGGCGTCCGACGACAAGGCGCCGTTCATGGCACTCCTCGCCGCCCTCGACGCGATGCGTCAAGCAGGTGTCGCACTGCAAACCAACGTGGTTTTTTTCATGGAGGGTGAAGAAGAGGCGGGCTCGCGCCACCTCGGCAACTACATGGACCGCTACGGCGACAAGCTCGAGGCCGACGTGTGGCTCATCTTCGACGGGCCCACGCACCAGAGCGGCCGGCCCCAACTCGTGTTCGGCGTGCGCGGGGTCACGGGCCTGGACATCACCGTTTATGGCGCCAACCGTTACCTCCACAGCGGGCACTACGGCAACTGGGCGCCCAACCCGGGTATGATGCTGGCACAATTGCTCGCGTCGATGAAGGACGAGAGCGGCCGCGTCCTCGTCGACGGGTTCTACGACACGACCGAGCCACCCGGCCCCGCCGAGATCGAAGCGGCCAAATCGCTCCCCGACATCGACGATGACCTGCGCAAAAGCTTCGGACTCGCCGCCACCGAGGCGGACAACGCCCCCTACCTCGACCGTCTCATGATACCGTCCTTGAACGTCCGCGGGATCGAGTCGGGCGCCGTCGGCAGGAAGGCGCGTAACGTCATCCCGTCCGAAGCCGAGGTGTCGATCGACATCCGCCTCGTCAAGGGCAACGACCCCGCCGACATGCTGGAAAAGGTCGAGGCCCACATACGTAAACAGGGGTACTACATCGTTCGCACCGACCCCACCGACGAGGAGCGCCTCGCCCACCAAAAAATCGCGCGCGTCAACCCCCGCGGCGGCTACCGCGCCACGCGCACCGAGATGGACGACCCCGTCGTCGAGTGGGTCGAGGCCAGAGCCAGAGCGGCCGCCGGCGAAGCACTCATATTGATGCCGACGATGGGCGGTTCGCTCCCGCTCTATCTGTTCGAGGACAAGCTCGGCCAGCCCATCGTGATCGTTCCCATCGTCAACTACGACAACAACCAGCACGGCCCCAACGAGAACATCCGCATGGGAAACCTCGAGTACGGCATCGCCGTGATCGCGTCGATCCTGGGAGGATCACAATGAGAACGGTACTGCTCCTTATCCTCGTGTGTACGTGGGTGCTTCCTGCAGCGGCGGATCAGCCCCTTGAACCGGCCAGTGACGAACCGTTTGTCATGGTCCTCGGAATCGCGCAGGACGGCGGCTACCCCCAGGCCGGGTGCCGCAAGGCGTGTTGCACATCCGCGTGGTTCGATCCGGCTCAACGCCGCCACGTCTCGTCGATCGCCATCGTCGATCCCAGGACAAAACAGCGCTGGATCATCGACGCCACACCCGACTTTCGAGAGCAGCTCCGCATGCTCGATGAAAAAGCCGCGACGGAGGCGAAACCGGGGATCGACGGGATCCTGCTGACCCACGCGCACATCGGCCACTACGCCGGCCTCGTCCACCTCGGCAGGGAAGTGATGGGGACGAAGGCCGTGCCCGTCTACGCGATGCCGCGCATGCGCGATTTCCTCGAGAACAACGGTCCGTGGGACCAGCTCATACGGCTGGGCAACATCGAAGTCCGCCCGATAGAAGACGGCGTTCCGATCCAGCTCAACGACCGCATCACCGTCACGCCATTCCTTGTGCCGCACCGAGACGAGTACACCGAGACCGTAGGGTACCGCATCGACGGTCCCACCCGCTCGGTCATCTACATCTCCGACATCGACAAGTGGGACCGCTGGGACACCTCTATAATAGAGGTGCTGTCCGGAGTGTCGGCCGCCTGGCTCGACGCCACCTTCTACATGGAGGGCGAGATACCCGGGCGCAGTATGGCCGACATCCCCCACCCCTTCATCGAAGAGAGCATGGCGCTCTTCGACGGCCTGCCCGACGCCGAAAAGGCCAAGGTCCGCTTCATCCACCTCAACCACACCAACCCCGTAATGTATCCGCACAGTCCGGCGCGCCGCCACGTCGAGGCGGCCGGTTACCGCGTCGCCGAAGAACTGGAGGTCTACGGCCTGTGAAAGCGGTCGTCTACGAAGAGTTCGGCAAGCTGCCGGAGATCCGCGACGTGCCCGACCCGGTGCCGTCGAACGGCGGGGTGGTGATCCGGGTGGAAGCGTCGGGGATCTGCCGGAGCGACTGGCACGGCTGGATGGGTCACGACCCGGACATCACGCTCCCGCACGTGCCGGGCCACGAAATGGCGGGTGTTGTCGAGGCGGTGGGCAAGGGTGTTACGAAGTGGCGCGAGGGCGCCCGGGTCACACTCCCGTTCTGTTGCGGGTGCGGCGACTGCCCCACGTGCCACGAAGGCCACCTCCACCTGTGCGATCGTTCGTTCCAGCCGGGGTTTACCCACTGGGGTTCGTTCGCGCGCTACTGCGCGATCGATTACGCCGACCACAACCTGGTGTGGCTGCCCGTCGACATCGACTTTGTTACCGCGGCCGCTCTCGGCTGCCGCTTCGTCACGGCGTTTCGAGCCGTTGTCGACCGGGGCCGCGTCGTGAAGGGTGAATGGGTGGCCGTCCACGGCTGTGGTGGGGTGGGGCTCTCGGCCGTCATGATCGCGAGCGCGATGGGCGCGCGCGTCGTGGGGATCGACGTCAA
>CBDUWU010000290.1:0-4109 GCA_965371015.1 uncultured bacterium
CGCGGCGCTGAACAGGTGGCTCAGTTCGACGACGTCCATGTTTTCCTGGCGAGGACTCAAACTGCGGAAACTGAAAGCGCTCAGGATTTCGAGGGGGGAGACATATGGATTCTCCGACTCCCGGGTGCGGAGCCTCTTGCGGATTGCGGCGAGTTTCGAGGCGTACCCGGACTGGACTTCCTGGGCCTGGAGGTCCGTGAGGGCCCGCTGGGCGACCAGGAGGCGAACAACAGCCCCGAGGCTGAAATCGCCCGCCGTGCTGGTGGTTGCTTGACCCGGCATTTTTTTCCCGTCTGGAGAGATTGTGCACAAGGACGGCTCGGCCTGTGTTCTGCCCACCGCCCGAACAAGGCGTCAATGCACAAAGCGTTCCAATCGGACCCGCCTGTTTCGGGCGCCGAGATCTGGTGCGAATTTCCGCCAGACTATATATCTGTATTAATTCACCGGCGGAAAACATACACGTATATGTACATAATTAACAAAATACTGAACAACAACGCGAAAAGTACTCGTGTGAACCGACTTTGCTGTTGCCGTCGTGCAAAATCACGTGCATATTTTTATTGAGCAAAGGGCAATGGGTTATGACGAGCGGCTTTTCCTCACTATTTCCCGCGCGACATAACGCCATACATATTCAGCTGCACAACATCCCACCCAGGTTGTGTAATACCGCCGACCGACAGCCGTCTGCCTTGGCCTGTTACGACGTGCATCCCCACGTATACCCGACGTGCACGTAAATGGCGAATTGCGTCCTCCGCGGAACAGGACAAGACGGAGAGGAGGTGATGACGACCATCAACGGCACTCTCGATTCGTGCGCCGGTTAGCGTGCTTTCGAGAGCCACCCTTATTGCCTCTGTCCAATAAGCGTTATTAGCGCACAGTGACTCCGAAAGGTTACATCGTTGCAGGAGTCACTGTTCGTACACTGCAACGAATGGGAGATAGTAATGAAGCACCTACGCATTTTGTTTCTCGTGATCCTTTGCGTCGCCCTGACCACTGCGGCGGGTTACTCAAAGGACGTGGGAAATTCCAAGACCCAGGACCACACGTATATGCGTTCATTCGAGAACGTATATCCGGATCTGGGAACGCAGCCGTTGGCGCGGCCAGTGCGCGCGCCGGCAGCGGCGGACACTACATGGCTCGGCGTCTGGGGTTTCGACGCCGGGGCCAGCTGCGTCGAGCAGGGCTGGCTCCACCTCGACAAGACGGAGCAAGTGGATGACTACTGGCACGTCGATGACTTCGCGGGGCTGTCAGGCGGCGACTATGGCCTCCTGTTTCCGCTCGAGGGCGGCAAATCCGCCTGGTGCGGTGCCCGCCCGAATCCCGCGGATCTCAACGTCTGCGGTTACGGATCCCCGCCCGGATACGGGAACAACTGGGAGCAGTATTTCGGTTCCACTTGTTTCGCCGTAACGGGCAACGTCGAACTCAATTTTCTCGTTGCGTGGGATTCCGAGCCGGGATTCGACGTCACGACGATCGAGTACGACCTTTGTGACGACAACTGGATCGATATCGACTCGTACGGAAACGCCGGCAACGGCGGTGTGTACGACAACTTCAGCCCGATGATTTTCGACACCGTTATCGTCGACACGTCGATCCACAGCGGTTCGGTTCGATTCCGCTTTCACTTCAGCAGTGACGGCGGCTGGTCGGACGAGGACGGCATCTGGAACACCGACGGCGCGATCATCCTCGACAGCATGCTGGTGTCCGACGGCACGGGCCTGCTCGACTACGAGGATTTCGAGTCGGCAAACGTCGGTGACGCCGGGGCCGGAGTCTGGAACAGCGCCAACATCGCCGGCTACGGCGACTACGCGGCCCTGTATCCGGGGCTCCAGATGCTCCAGGAAGATCCGTGCTTTTTCGACGGTGACTGCATGTGGAGTTTCTTTACCGGGTCTACGGCCGACTACAGCTGCGGCGGAAATCCGGCGCAGACGGCCGTGCCCTATGAAAACGCCCGCGGTCAGTACATGCAGAATCACATCGTTTCGCCGGTGCTGCCGTTCGTCGGTTCCGGTTCGGTCGCCGAGCTGGCGTTCAACGTCTACCGCGACCTGCCCCTCGACAACCTGGTTTTCTACGAGTGGCAGCTCCGTTCGTGGTTCGACGGCTGCCCGGGCGCCTGGTACACCGACTGGGGTGTTTACTTTGGCCCCAGCAAGGACTGGTTCGGGGAAATCTTCCCGTTCGGCGCCAACGTCGAAGTCGGCGCGACCGACATCCAGCTCTCCGTTGGCGTCCGCGACATGTGCCAGTTCTGGTGCGGTGTCTACGGCACGGGTTCGTGCCACAGTCACGCGCCGCTGATCGATGCGATCCGTATTTACCGTGTCGATCTGGCGGGTCCACAGTGGACAGTCAACGACTTCGAGCTGTTCCAGGACAACTTCGCGACCGACGGTACCATAACGGGTACCGTGCGTATTGACGAAGCGGAGGATATTCTGCCGACCACGAGCGCAGGAATACTCCCCGGCGATTCGGCCGTCGTCAACGTGACCGACCCGGCAGCGGGTCTTGCCGGCGATGCCTATACGGCGTTCGGAGCGGCGGTATACGGATATGTGCGGGTCGATCCGCCCCAGGCTTCCAAGTCGGGGACGGCGCTTTCGGATAATCCGTTCCGCTTTCCCGTTGTCGATTCCGTCCTGTCGGCGAGTGGCGACACCTGGTACATCGTCCGCTGCGACACAGCGTTCGGCGCCGCCAACCGGACGGCCGCTGTTCCGGACTTTTACTGCCTCGACCTCAACGACAACCTGCTGACGCCGGGCGATACGCTCTGGTTCTTCTTCGGAGCGAAGAGCGCCGACGGTGCCGGGACGTGGAGCTACTACTACCACGCCACGCACGCGACCGACGGCATCGGTGTCGGTGCGGTCCTGGCGTCGCCCGATATCGAGGTGGCGATGAACAATGCCGAGGAGATGACCTGTCTGCCGGCAGTCGGCCGGGATCCGGGTAACGACATCCTCTATGTCGACGACATGAGCGGACGTGGCGTCCAGCCATACTTCGACACGGCGTTTCAACAGCTCGGCATACTCGACAAGGTCGACCGATACGACGTGCGGCGCCCCGATTCCAACCAGGGCAACGGACTCGGATCGAGGGTTGTTGATGTCCACCAGCAACTGATTCCGATCTACCGGAAGATCATCTGGAACTCGGGTAACCTCAACGACGGCCTGATCGGCGACGGAGTTACAGTGGAGAAGTCGGATGACTTCACGACTCTGTACACGTTCATCGACCAGTCCGACCGGGCGCCGGGTCTCTGGATATCCGGTGATTACAACGCCACCGAGTGGATCAGTCTGACGGCCGCATCGGCGGTCGCCCTGAGGACGGCTTACATGAACTTCGGCGTCCTCGCGACGGATCACAAGACCGTTGGTCTGCCGATCTCGCCGCTGGTCATCGGTTCCGGGGGTGGTGCGTTTGATAACGTTACCGGTCCGGACACGATGACTGCCTACGGCGGGTGCAATCTGATCAACGAGTTCGACGTCCTGCAGCAGGTGGGACTGTCGGGGGTCGAAGCCACGTACGACGGCAACGCCGCCTGGCCGGCGATCCTCAGTCAGCGCACCCAGAACGCCCAGGGTACCCAGGCCAGCGTCATGCTGTCCGGGTACAGCTATCACTACATCCGCGACGACCGCGCGGTGCCGGTGATGGATCGCGTCGTTCACCTGCAGAAGGTACTGGCGTTCCTGGGCAACACCACCGATCCTCCGGTTGCCGTAAATCCTGGTGGATACCGCAATACGCTCGCGCAGAACCGTCCCAACCCGTTCAACCCGACGACGACGATCGAGTACACGGTGCGGGAGCAGGGTCTCGTGAATCTGCGGATCTACAACGTCGCGGGCCAGCTGATCCGTACGCTGGTCAACGACTTGAGAACCCCTGGAGAAGTACATACCGCGACCTGGGATGGCCGCAACAACGCTGGGCAGTCGGTTTCCAGTGGCGTGTACTTCTACAAGCTCGTATCGGGAAATTTCGTACAGACGAAGAAGATGGTCCTTCTGAAGTAGGAAATTGCCTGCAAACCCGTCGGGCTTGACGGC
>CBDUWU010000291.1:0-4094 GCA_965371015.1 uncultured bacterium
AAGGAAGTCGAACAAACGGTTCTTCAGGTCGTGTCGGATCAAACCGGCTATCCGGTTGACATGCTCGATCTCGAGCTCGACCTCGAGGCCGACCTCGGCATCGACACGGTCAAGCAGGCGGAGACGTTCGCGGCCATCCGGGCCGCGTACGACATCCCGCGCGACGAAAGCGTCAAACTGCGCGACTTTCCCACGCTGGCGCACACGATTCAGTTCGTATTCGACCGTCGCCCCGATCTTGCTCGAGCCGCGGAGGCGGCCGTCGAGGGCGCGCCGGCTACGCCGGCGACCCCGACTTCGCCGACTGCCATTACCGCGGTCGATGAACCGGTGAAGCAAAAAGTGCTCGAAGTCATTTCGGAGCAGACCGGCTATCCGGTCGATATGCTCGACCCCGAACTCGACCTCGAGGCCGACCTCGGTATCGATACGGTCAAGCAGGCGGAGATGTTCGCGGCTATCCGCGCCGCCTACGACATTCCGCGCGACGAAAATATCAAGCTGCGCGACTTTCCCACGCTGGCGCACACGGTGCAGTTTGTGTACGACAAGCGTCCCGACCTCGTGCCGTCTGCGTCGACTGCGTCGACTGTGCCGACTGCACCAACTTCGTCGACTGCGCCCGCAACGGTCGCCGAGGTCACGCCCGGAGGGGATGACGGGGTAAAACAGAAAGTCCTCGAGGTGGTCGCCGAGCAGACCGGTTATCCGGTGGACATGCTCGACCTCGATCTCGACCTCGAGGCGGATCTCGGGGTGGACACGGTCAAACAGGCGGAGATGTTCGCGGCCATCCGCGCCGCCTACGACATTCCGCGCGATGAAAACGTCAAGCTGCGCGACTTTCCCACGCTGGCGCACACGATCCAGTTTGTGTACGACCACCGGCCCGACCTGGCCGCCGCCGCTGCCGGGTTGGGGGGGCCGGCTTCGCCGACTTCGCCGGTGGCGCTCGATGCGGAGGCCGCCCCCGTGGATGACGCTGTCAAAGTTCCACGGAGGATCCCGGTGCCGCACCTGAGACCGGCGCTGTCGATGTGCAAGACAACCGGCGTCGTTCTGGACGAGAGCAAGCGCGTTGTTGTCGTTGGGGACGGCGGCGGCGTTGGCAAGGCCCTTGTCTCGCGGCTGGAGAAATCCGGGGTGGAAGTGCTCGTCGTCGACGGCGCTCCCGCCGCCGACGAATTGACCGCCCGGATCGGGGAATGGACCGCCTCGGGTCCCGTCGACGGGCTCTACTGGCTGCCCGCCCTCGACCCCGAAAAGCCGCTCGGTGACATGGACTTTTCCGACTGGAAGGAAACGACGCGCACACGGGTCAAGCTGCTCTACGCGGCCGCGCGGGCGCTCTACGACCAGATCGGCGCCAACGGTACGTTTCTCGTGTCGGCGACCCGAATGGGCGGGCGCCACGGTTACGACGACGCCGGTGCGCTGTCGGCGATGGGCGGCGCGGTGTCCGGTTTTACCAAGGCGTTCAAGCGCGAGAAACCGGAAGCGCTCGTCAAGGTGGTCGATTTCGAGAACAGCCGCAAGACGGCCGCGTTCGCCGATGTCCTCATCGACGAGACGCTCCGGGATCCGGGCGCCGTCGAGTTAGGCCACGCCGACGGGCTCCGCTGGACCGTCGGGCTCGAGGAACGTTCCGCCACCGGGGCCGAGTCGACGATCTCGCTCGGAAAAGACTCTGTATTTCTCATCACCGGCGCGGCGGGCAGTATTACGTCGGCGATTACCGCCGACCTGGCGGCCGCGTCCGGCGGTACGTTCCACCTCCTCGATCTCGCGCCCGATCCCGACAGGAACGACGACGAGATCCGCAAATTCGTAGAGGACAAGGAGGGGCTGAAACGCGAGATCTTCGAACGCCTCAAGGCACAGGGCGAACGGGCCACGCCGAAAATGGTAGACGCAGAGCTGGCTTCCATCGAACGCAGGCAGTCCGCGCTGGCCGCGATCGAAGCGGTCGAAGCGGCCGGCGGGACGGCACACTACTACAGCGTCAACCTGCTCGACCACGGAGCCGTCAGCGAGGTGATGGCGCGGATCATGAAGGAGAGTTCGCGAGTCGACGTGCTGGTCCACGCCGCCGGCCTCGAGATCAGCCGCCTCCTGCCGGACAAGAGCCCGGAGGAATTCGATCTCATCTTCGACGTCAAGGCCGACGGCTGGTTCAACGTGATGTCCGGGCTGAAGGGCGGGGCGCCGGGCGCCGCCGTCGTATTCAGCTCGATCGCGGGACGCTTTGGCAACGCGGGGCAGACCGACTACGCCTCGGCCAATGATTTTCTCTGCAAGAGTGTTTCGAATTTCCGCTCCGCGTACCCGGGGTCGGTCGGCATCGCGATCGACTGGACCGCCTGGGGTGGAATCGGCATGGCGACGCGGGGATCGATACCGGCGATCATGAAGCAGGCCGGCATCGACATGCTTCCGCCCCGGGAGGGCATTCCGGTGGTCCGTCGCGAGCTCACCGAAGGCGGGCCCGGCGAAGTCGTGGTCGCCGGCAGTCTCGGCATCATGGCGGAAGAGTTCGACGCTACGGGCGGGCTCGACAACGACGCGGTGGGGGCTCTGAAGGACTCGAACGGATCGCGCGGTATCATGTCCGAGCGGCTCGTGGGGATGGGGCTGTACGGTGGCCTCATGGTGGAGACAACGCTCGATCCGAAACAGCAGCCGTTCCTCTTCGACCACCAGATCGGTGATACTCCGGTGCTGCCCGGCGTAATGGGGATCGAAGCGCTGGTGGAAGCCGCCAAGCTCGTGTTTCCCGACCGTTACCTCACGGCGATCGAAGACGTGACCTTCGAGGCGCCGTTCAAGTTCTACCGCAGCGAGCCGCGGGCCGTCACCGTGCGTGCGCACTTCAAACTCGACGGTGACGACATCGTGGCGGACTGCCGGCTCGAAGGGACGAGAATGCTCCACGGCAGGGAAGAACCGGAGGTAACAACACACTTCATCGCCAGGGTCCGGCTGGCGGCGAAACCACCGAAGGCGCAGAAGCGCGAGGCCATCCCCGCTCCCGGCAACGCGAAGAAAGTCGATGCGGGCGATATCTATCGTCTCTACTTCCACGGGCCCGCCTACCAGGTGATGGAAAACTCGTGGCGGTCGGGTGACGAGGTCGTCGGCCTTTTCAGCGACAACCTGCCGGCCAACCACGATCCCGCGGATCGAGGAACCCTCGCCTGTCCGCGGCTCATCGAACTGTGTTTCCAGACGGCGGGGTTGTACGAACTCGCCGGCAAGTCGCGTATGGGGCTCCCGTACCAGATCGGCCGCGTCGAGTTCCTGGATTCGCCCACCCGGGCGACGGGCCGCGTTCGCGCCGCAGTGACTGAGGCGGGTGACGACCATTTCGACGCACAGGTCGTTGACGACGTGGGCAAAGTGTTTATGAAGCTCCGGGGATACCGGACGATGGAGATGCCTGATCCGGTGTCGGCCGATCTGCTGGCGCCGTTGAAGGACATCATGAAATGACGCGACGGGAATGAGCAGAGCGAGTGACCTGTACTGGCTGACACAGGGATCCGGTGATGTGCCGCGCGGCAATGACTGGTTGGGTGGCCGGGAACTGGAAAAGCTCGAACAACTACGCTTTACCAAGCGGCGCGCGGACTGGCGGCTGGGAAGATGGACGGCCAAGCGCGCCGTTTGCGCTTTTCTGTCTCTGGGCGAAGTCCACGAAGCCCACGCAGTGGGCGCAAAACCGTCCGAAGTCGAAATCATCGCCGCCGCCGACGGGGCTCCCGAACTCTATGTCGGCGGTGTGACGAATCCCGCTACGGTTTCTATAAGCCACAGCCACGGAACCGGCTTTTGCGCGCTGTCGCCGGAGGGACTCGCACTGGGGTGCGATGTCGAGTTGATCGAATCCCGTGCCGACAGTTTTGCCGCCGACTATTTCACGTCTTCCGAAATCCGAATGATCGAAAAGGCTTCCGGACAAGACCGGGTCTCGTTGACGACGCTCGTATGGAGTGCCAAGGAAAGCGCGCTCAAGGCACTGCGCACCGGACTCGACCGCGATACCCGCAGCGTGGAAGTGAGCGGTATGGAGGTCATCGAAGCCGGCGCGAACGGGT
>CBDUWU010000292.1:0-4013 GCA_965371015.1 uncultured bacterium
GATAGCGCGGGACGCTACGCAGCCCCGCGCCGGATATATGATAGCGCGGGACGCTTTGCGGCCCGACGTGCTATGATTTTGAGACTAGGGAAAGCAGATCGCTTCTACCCACAACGGAATTCCGCTATGCGAATCGGTACCAGCCCACGATTCAGCGTCACATCTCTACTGATGATCGGCATCGTCGTGCTCGGATTCGTGATCCGTCTCGTCGGTCTCGGATGGGGGCTTCCCGACGTTTACGAGGAGGCCACGCCGCTCAAAGTCGCCTGGGGAATGTGGAACTGGGACCGTCCCGCCGGAGTCGACCTTAATCCTCATTTTTTTAACTACCCCGGCTTGATGATCTACGTGCACTTCGCCTTGCAGGGTGTTGAATACGTCGCCATGAAAGTCAGTGGGGGAATCGAATCATCGCTGGATTATCAGGTTCGCTTCCTGCTGGATCCGACAACCTGGTATCTGGCGGGTCGATTCGTCTCCACTCTGTTTGCGATCGGAACTCTCCTGTTTACGTTTCTGATCGGTCGCCGCCTGGCAGGATCGCTGGCCGGTATCCTCGCCGCGCTGTTCCTGGCCGTAAACGCTTATCATATCGAACGATCCCAGATGATCGAAGTCGACCTGCCGCTTACTTTCGGAGTTGTTTTCGCCTTGTGGGCGGCGTTCCGTATCGTTGACTCTCCGAACCGGCGTAACTATCTCGTCGCCGGACTCGCCATCGGTATCGCCTCATCGATCAAGTATACCGGCGCGTTGCTCATCCTCCCGGTCGTCACGGCCCACTTGCTGGCCCGGCGGCGTCCTGTTGAAAGACAGCCGCTGAGGGCGCAGTACGCGTCCCTGCTCTATTGCCTGTTGGTGGCGGCGATTACATTCGCGGTGAGTTCGCCCTATGTCATTCTGGACTTCAACTCGTTTTGGAGCGATTTTTCCGTCGAGCGCGCCCACATGGCGATCGGGCATTTCGGCCTGGGTGACGAATCCAGCCTGGTGTTTTACTTTACCTCGCTCGTCGAACGGATGCTCGGCTGGCCCCTCTTTTTACTGGGAATGGCGGGATTCGTCCTTTCGGCAACGGTTGAACGGCGGCCATCCGTGTTTGTACTGTCCGCCTTTACTCTGCCTTACATCGTGGCGATATCGACGTGGTCGATGCACGCCGACCGATACCTGCTGCCGCTTCTGCCGGTGTTTCTTGCATTTGCCGGCGTTGCCGTTCGTAATACGCTGGATCATCGTATTCTACAGCGATTACCGGTCAACGGGCGCAGCGCGTTGATAGCGGCCCTGGTCGTCGCGGTCGTCGTCCCTGCGTTGACCGGACACGCGACGCGATTGCGTAGCGTGCGCTCCGATCCAAGGACGGCGGTGAAGGATTGGATCGAATTGAATGTTCCCAGCGGTTCCTGGATAGTGAAAGAGCCGTATGGTCCCGAATTATTCGCGACGAACACGCTTCTGGATGTCCAGCCCGAAGCCACGCAGATGGTAATGAGCGGACTGGCAGATCGGCCGATGTATCCCGTTCAGGTCATGCAGATGTACCAGGCGCGTCCGGAGAACTCCGCGGTGTTCTACGACCCGGCACTGTACGAGAACGCGGATTTTTTGATCACTTCCAGCTTCGTCCGATCCCGCTATCTGAAAGATCCGGATCGATTCCGAAAACAGGTCGCTTTTTACGAGTATCTCGACAGAGAGTTTTATAAGGTCAAAGAATTTCGGGCTGGTGATGGTGCCGGCCCGGTACAAACCGTCTATCGCAACCCGGCTTTTGCGGTTCCGTTCAGCAAACGACAAGAAGTCATTTCCCCACGACGACTCAATCCGTCTCAGGGCAATCGAACGGGATCGGAAAGCAGCTTCTACTATCACATGGGCCAGAATTTCGATCTCTACTACCACGCGGCGGAAGCGTTGCGCTGCTATGACCTCGCATTCGAGTATTCTCCCGGCTCCGGGATATATGGTCAGCTCGTTATGCGAAAGACCGTTTGTCTGGTGAAACTGAAAAGGCACACAGAGGTCAAAGAGTTCGTGGAGCACGCGATCGAAACCGCCCCGGACAACGATTCCCGCCGGCAGATTGTCCTGATGAGAGATCAGCTTTCCGGTGACGCACGGCGATAACTCAATCCAGAGCAAACTTCAACCCGGACTTGTTATAGCGCGGGACGCTTTGCGGCAAAAAGCCCGCCTGCGTCGGTCAGAACGCGGGCGGGCGCAATATTGGTCTGTAGTCCGGCTCTTTCAGGACTCGAGCGCGTCGGCGGGAGTCTCTTCGTGCTCGAGCCACTCGGTGTACATCGAGATGACCTTGTCGAACTCCTGCGAGTGATCGTCGGTGAAGCGCAAGAACGACGACAGTCGCTCGAGAGTCTTGGGGCTGACGACGTGTTCGAGCACACACGCGTCGCGCGTGGCCGTCGTCGGCGGGAGCATCAGCACGTCGGCGAGAAAACGGTAGAGGAGTTCGTTGCGGTCCTTGACCTGGCGAGCCACGCGGCGGCCCTTGGTGGTCAGCTTGACGTCGCCGTACGGCGTGTGCTCGACGAGCCCCTTGTGCTGCAGATTCTCGATCGCGCCGCTCACCGACGGCATCGTGACGCCGAGCCGCGAGGCGATAAGTTTGACGCGCGGCTGTCCGCCGTCTCCGGATATTTCGAAGATCGTCTTGAGGTACATTTCCATGTTGGCTGTCAGTGTTTTCATGTAGTTCCTTTCGCCCCTTCAAATAATTTGCCTTGTCAAACTATAGCGTCCGGTATGCGTTCGGGTCAAGATCAGTCTTCAAGATGCGACGTGACATGCATAGGATGTTTGAGCGTCAACACCGGACAGGATGCTCTGCGAATAACCTGTTCTGCCGTACTGCCCATGAGCATGTGCGACAGGCCCGTGCGCCCGTGCGTGGCCATGACGATCAGGTCGGCGTTGATTTCGTCGGCGTACGCAATGATCTCTTCTACCGCGTCTCCGCTGCGAATTATGGCCTCTACCGCCATATCCGGCGGGATCTGTTCCCGCACGATCTTGTCGAGACTTGCCCGGGCTTCCTTGACGTGCTCGTCTTTCAACGACCGCTCATCGACCCCGACCCACGCCATGTCCGAGACCTGGAGGCCCGGTTCATTGACAAACAGGATCTTGACGTCCGCATCGTATTTCCCGGCAAGCCCCAGCGCGTACGAAAGCGCGCGCAGCGAATGATCCGAAAAGTCCGTTGGTACCACGATGGTGCGAAAGGACAACATGCTCAACCTCCTCACTCACTGGTAACCCTCGAGCGTCTTCCGCCCGGCTTTTTCACGAAACGGTGTCCGGGTGTTGTCTATATAACCTGGCGATTTTTTCTTTTCTGGTCGAGCGAGGCCGCGGCCGCTTCCAGTGTCATCAGGGACACGGTTGAGAAGTACTGTCCGCGAAAAAGCTTCCAGTAGTCGTGGAGTGCGCAGCCGGCGTCGTCGTGGCATTCATCCAACCCGAGGATGCAACTCCTCGCCAGATCGATGGGTCCGTCGACCGCCTCGATGACCTCCACAATCGTCATCTCGCTTCCGGGGCGCGAGAGCTGGTAGCCGCCGCCCGGGCCTTTGGTCGATTTTACCAGCCCCTTGTTGCGCAGGCCGTGCAGAATTTTTGCGAGGGACTGTTTGGGAACCTGGGCCGCCTCCGCGATCTCCCTGACCAGCACGGGCCGGTCTGTGTTCCTGGAGGCGAGGTAGATCAGGGCCCGCAATGCGTGCTGGCACGTCGGCGAATGGATCATGGCTCATTCCTTGTATAGTGGGTCTGGTATTCCGCTATTAGTGAGATTAGCGGGTGTAGTTAGCTATGTCAATGTTGAGGTGGGGGCCGGAGGCCCGGCGCCGCCTTCCGGCGAGGGCGACGAGCGCAGACCCGGGGAAGAGGGGGGAGGGGACGCCTTTTCGCGGTTTTTTTCGTAACCATCAGTGAATAATCGGGTTAACTTACCAGAAGTCTCGTGCTTTCGGCTTGAAATTCCCGCC
>CBDUWU010000293.1:0-4002 GCA_965371015.1 uncultured bacterium
CCGAGCAGTCTTAGCGCGCTCTCCGCTCGCCGTTCGTCGAGACCAAGGTAGTCCCCGATGTACTCGACCTCGATGTCGGTCTGGATAATCGCTACCATACTCAATTCAGGCCCGCGCAGCGTGTAGAGCGGGGTGTCGACGGGATGGTCGACGCGCTCGTCCTGGGCGGCGGCAACCAGTGTTGCCGCCGCCGTCAGAGTCACGAGCGCAATAATAATAAGACGGTGCATTCGTTCTTCCGTCAAGCGAGCCTTTCGAGGACCTCTTTGAGCATCGTGTAGAACTGGGCGACCGAGGGAATGCTGATCCGTTCGTCGGGCGAGTGCGGCCACTCGATCTGCGGACCAAACGACACCATGTCCATTCCGGGTATCTTTTCGCCGATGATACCGCATTCGAGGCCGGCGTGGATTGCCTTGAGTTCCGGCGCCTTGCCAAAAACCGTTTCCGCCGCTTTCTTCGTCACCGCGAGGACTTTCGACTCGAGGTTCGGCTGCCACCCGGGGTACGAATCGCCTTCCTTGACCGTCGCGCCCGCCATTTCGGCCGCCGCGCGGATACGGTCGCGGACGTCCTGGAGCGCGCTCGCCGTGGAACTGCGCGAAGAGGTCCCGATGACGACTTTGCTCTTTTTGGGCCAGACCGAGGCGAGGTTGTTCGAGGTCTCGACGAGTCCGGGCACCTCGAAACTCATCCCGTCGACGCCGTGCGGAATGGCCATCAACAGGTTGAGCAGCGCGTTGTGCGACTTCTTGTCGAACATGTCCTTGAAACTTCGCTTGACGGGCAGCACTTCGGCCTTGAAGCCAGGGTCGATCGCGACCAGTTCGGCGGCGATGGCGGCGCCTTCGTCCATTATCATCTGTTCGACCGCCTCGAACTCGTTCGCCTTGACGACACAATTGGCGGACGCCTCGCGCGGGATCGCGTTGTGCAGGCCGCCGCCCTCGAACCGGACCAGCGTAAGCGAGTGGTCGCGCCCCGCCTTCCACAGCATGCGCGCGAGAGCCTTGATGGCGTTGCCGCGCTGTTCGTGGATGTCGACTCCAGAATGTCCGCCGCGAAGTCCCGACACTTTGACCTGTATCGATTTGGTGTTGCCGGGCGCTTTGCGCTTCTTGATCGGCAGCGTGATGGTCGAATCACCGCCGCCGGCGCATCCGATGTAGACGGCTCCGACCTCTTCGGTATCGAGGTTGACGAGCGTCTTGCCGTCGAGAAGATCCCCCTCCAGCGCCGCCGCGCCGGTCAGTCCCGTTTCCTCGTCGACGGTGGCCAGGATCTCGAGCGGCCCGTGGACGGCGTCGGTGTCATCGGCGATTCCCAACGCCGCCGCAAGTCCGACACCGTTGTCGGCGCCGAGCGTCGTGCCTTTGGCCTTGAGCCACTCGCCTTCGACTTCGAGCTGGATCGAATCTTTCATGAAGTCAAATTTGACGTCCTTGTTCTTTTCGCAGACCATGTCCATGTGCCCCTGAAGAATAATCGTCGGGGCCTTTTCATGACCCGGCGTGGCGGGCACTTTGATCACAACGTTGCCGGCCTTGTCGGTCTTGGCTTTGAGTTTTCGATCCTTGGCGAATTTCAGCAGGTACTTGCGGAGTTTCTCCTCGTGCCTGGACGGGTGCGGAATCTTCCGAATCGCGTCGAATTGCTGCCAGAGAAATTTTGGTTCCAGATTGCTGATGGGCATTATTGTCCTCCTGATTATTGATTTGTGAATTCAGACCAGACCCGCATTATATGGCAGAGGAGGGTGAGGGTCAACCGGCATCGAAGTCACGTGATTTCAACCGCTTTCATATTTCTTGATCCCGCATTCGTAATCGGGTTAGAATCGCCCGACCTCAAGGAGACCCATTGACGGACGATAACAGCCACATCGACACCGGCCGCTTCCTGGCCCACCGGAGACGCGAGTTCCTGCTCGTCGCCGGCATCGCCCTCGTCCTCGTCGCCGCCCTGCGTGTGCGGACCGACACGCTGACCTACGACCACGCCGATTTTTTCAATCCCTGGGACCACCATAAGTACATCTGGATGGCCAGCAACAATCCGTTCGACTTTCACGTGGCGCCGTTCTGCTGGAGGGTAGCCACGCCGATGCTGGTCAAGGCGCTGCCGCTGGACGTGGAACGGGGGTTTCTCACCGTCAGCTATCTCGCGCTGTGGCTGACGGGCGTGGCGGTGTTCTACCTGGTGCGCCGCTTCGGATTCGGAAAGTGGCCGGCGCTCGCGGGGATGTTCCTGTACTTTTCGATCGGCTGGGTGGTCAAGGCGAACCTCTACAACATATTCAAACCCGATCCGCTGGCGTTTCTGATCTCGACCCTGGCAATCTACTGTATCGTCGCCCGGAAACACTTGCTGTACGCACTGCTGCTCGCGTTGGGCGTGCTGGCGAAGGAAAGCGTGCTCTTCGTCGCCGTACTTTATTACACGCTGCTCGCGCGGCGGGCCGTCGACCCGAAACTCCTCGTCCGGACCCTGCTCCTCGCACTCCCCGCCGTGGGCGTGCTGGTCGCTCTCAGAACGTTGATCCCCATGCAGAACAACGACCCACTATATATGAGCGCGCTGCCCGATGCTCTGCGGCAGGTACAGCTGGGGACGAGCACGTACGACCCGGCCTGGTTATGGAACGAGATCGGGCTGCCGAGACTGAGGGCGATCTCACCTGAATCGCTGGTACGATATACGGCCGGAGCGTTCGGAATCGCGGCCGCGATGCTCCCGTTGTTCGCCGTCAGGAGGAACCTCTCCCTGTTCCTGCGGTTTCTGCCGTTTCTGGTGCTGGTGTACGCACAGATTCTCTTCGCGACCAACGACACCCGCGTGCTGGCGTTCGGGTTCGTACCGTTCATTATCCTGTCGATGGGAGGCGCCGAGCGCATCACGTCGGTACTCCGTGTGGACTCCCGGACGATCATCGTCCTGTTCGCAGCGCTGATCGGCACCCTGCTCGTCCGCACGTGGATGCTCTTCGTGCCCCTTCCGTTCGAGGCGGTACTGCTCGTGCTCTATCTGGGGATCTGTTTCTCGTGGGGGGAGTACCGGAGAACTACCGCACCATGACCATCTTACTGGTGAGCGATTCGCCAAACGCTTCGAGTCTGTAGAAGTAGACGCCCGACGCCGAGGCAACGCCCCGCGCATCCCGCCCATCCCACGATACCTCGTTGTATCCACCGTTTCGCTTCCCGTCGACGAGCGTGACAACGTGCCGGCCGCCGACGTCGTAAACGTCGAGCCGGGCGTATCCTGAGTTGGGCATGTTGAAAGCGATCGTGGTCTCGGGGTTGAACGGGTTGGGGACGTTCTGCGCCAGCCCGAGCGACGACGGCGGGCTCACGCCGACGGGGTCGGTTTCGAGAGAATCCGCGCCGTAGCACACGGCGACCTTGTACTCGTAACGGCTCCCGATGTCGTAATCCGTGTCGACAAACCTGGTCGTCGCGGGGGGCAGCAGGTCCGGCCCGTCGATCCGCTCGAAGAACGGGTCAATGTCTGCCCTCCTGAATACCTTGAATCCGTCGAAATCGATTGCCGAATCAAACCGCCATGATACGTCGATGCCGGCCTGGCCGGGTGTCACCGTCATCGCGGTGAACAGGAGATCGACCGGGACGAACATGGGCAAAGAGAATCTCTCGCTCCCGTCTTCACGGATAACACCGATCTCGTAGATGTAAACAACTCCCGCACGCACTCCCGCGTCGAAATACGAATGCGGGACGGGCACAGGACCGTCCTCATTAAGGAGAGTTCGCGCGGTGTCGTAGGGCGCCAACCGGTAAACATTGACACCGGCATACACATTGCACCGGGTGTCGAGATCCCAGCCGACCTCAACTCCCATCCCCCGCATCGTGATCCGCGGCCGGATGCCGGGTTCCGGCAGGAGCACGGGGTCGAACCACTCCAGAATGTCGCCCAGATGCCGTGCCCTCACCGGCACCGCCGCCGGATACGCGTCCCGGATAAAATTAAAGCTGAAACCCG
>CBDUWU010000294.1:0-3999 GCA_965371015.1 uncultured bacterium
CTCAAGGCACTGCGCACCGGACTCGACCGCGATACCCGCAGCGTGGAAGTGAGCTGTGTGGAGGTCATCGAAGCCGGCGCGAACGGGTGGAACCGGCTGATCGTCGACTGCGACGGGGGCGAGAATCAGTTCTTTGGCTGGTGGCGCGGAGAGGGTAAACTCTTGTTCACGATCGCGTGCGGCGCTTTGACAAGTGCGCCGGAGTTATTGTCCTGAATCAGGGGGTAGTCAGTTGAAATCGCGAAGCACTCTCTTGGGGATTGCCGTCGTCGTTTGCGCGGCGATAGCCGTGCAGTGCACAACCGATTACGTCACGGGCAAGCGGACGTTTTCGCTGGTCAGCGAATCCCAGGAAATCAAGATGGGCAAGGATGCCGATCCGTCGATCGTCGCCGAGTACGGCCTCTACGACGACCCGGGTCTCCAGGCCTGGGTCAATCAGATCGGACAGGATATTGCCGCGGTTTCCCACCGGCCGAACCTGGAATACACTGTGCGCGTCGTCGACAGTCCGATCATCAACGCGTTCGCGTTGCCGGGTGGGTACGTGTACATCACGCGCGGGATTCTCGCGCACTTCAACAGCGAGGACGAACTCGCCGGCGTGATGGGACACGAGATCGGACACGTGGTGGCGCGTCACGGCGCCGAGCAGATGTCGCGCGCCCAGCTCGCCGGTCTGGGACTGGCTTTGGGGGGCGTCGTGTCCGAGACGTTTGCCCGGTATGCGCAGTTTGCCAATGTCGGGGTCGGTCTCCTGTTTCTCAGTTTCAGCAGGGAGCAGGAGTCGGAGTCCGACCTGCTCGGTGTGCAGTACTCGACGACGATCGGATACGATTCAAACCGGATGGCCGATTTCTTCAAGACTCTCGACGCGATGAAGGAGCAGAGCGGACAGAGCCTGCCCGGGTTTCTCTCGACCCACCCGGACCCCGGCGACCGCGAGGCCCGCGTGCACGAACTGACGGACGAATGGCAGGCGAAAATCGATTACAAACCGTTGAACCGGACCCGGCACGACTACCTCGAGCGCATCAACGGCATGGTGTACGGCCCCGATCCGCGCCAGGGATTCGAAGAAAACAATACGTTTTATCACCCGGAACTGACGTTCCAGTTTCCCGTGCCCGCCGGGTGGACGCTGCGCAATTCCGCCAGCACGGTGATGGTCATCGAACCGGAGCAGGACGCCTTCGTCCAGATGACGCTGTCGCGGGCTGATTCACCGGACGGCGCCGCGGAGTCGTTTATCAAGGACAGCGGCGTGACCCTCGTCAGCCGGGGACGGGACACGATCCACGGGTTTTCGGCGGTAATCGTCGTGTCGGATCTCCCGTCCGAGAACGAAAGCCTGCGTCTCGTGTCCTATTTCATCCAGAAGGACCCGCACGTATACGTGTTTCACGGGGTGACGACGCCGGCGGCTTTCAGCAAGTTTGAAAGGACGCTACGCTCGATACCGGGGGGATTCCGGGGAGTCACCGACCGGTCGATACTCGACCGCCCGCCGGACCGCATCGAGATCGTCCAGTCTCCGCGCTCCACGACCATCTCGTCGGTGTTGCGCGAGGTGGGCGTCGGTGACGCGATGATCGAGGAACTGGCTCTGCTGAACGGAATGAAGCCCGATGAGAGAGTCGAGAAAGGGTACTGGCTCAAGATTGTGAGAAAATAGTCGCTACGCGTGTATTATGTTTCGAGGAGGAATTGAAATGAAACTGGTTGGTCAACTGATCGTTGTGACGGCGCTCGTGGTTGCGATTTCCTGTACATCGAACACTTTCGAGAGCCGCCTGAACGTCGAGTCATATTTCAACCCCGACGCGAATTACGGAACCTACGAGACCTACGGCTGGGTGGATTACGGTACCAGCGTTGTTTTGATCGAGGACGGAACGGCGAGAAAAAACGTCGTGAAGGCGGTCGAGGCGGCCATGGAATCGCGGGGCCTCAAGAAGGACATGGTAGCCCCCGACCTTTTGATCGGATACCACGGCGCCACGGAACGCAGGATGGACCAGGTCGCGCTGCAGTCGCATTACGGCGAGTCGGGTTACCAGATGGAGTACGGGCCGAACGACTCGGTCGACAGCTGGGAAGTCGGTACGCTGATGCTGATGGTCTTCGATGCCCGGGACGGCATGATGTTGTGGAAGGCGACGGCGCAGGCGGAACTCGACGAGCGGCGCGTATCCCAGTCGGAAAAGCGAGAGCGAATCGAACTCGCCGTACAGAAAATGATCGAAACCCTTCCGACGAGCAAAGACGTCGACCGGGCCAGATAACAGAAGGACTGATCATGAAACAAATGGTGTTGCTGCTGGTGGTGGTGAGCCTGGCTGTGGGGTGCTCGTCGATACAGACGATCACGGAGCAGAAACCCGATGTCAATTTTGACGACTACCAGACGTGGGACTGGTATCCGGGCGAATCGGCGAAGACGGGAGACCCTGGAGTCGACCTGGCTCCACAAATGCGCGAGTTGATCATGTCGGAGGTCGAGGCGCGCCTCGCGGAGCGTGGTTACAAACGGAGCGGGTTCTCGCCGCAGCTGTATGTCGACTACCACGTTTCGCTCCAGGACCAGTCCACCTCCCAGGTCATCACCAACTATTACGGAGAAGATTATTATCCCGATTTCGAGCTCAACCTGCCCGGCATACAGGACACTTACAGCGAATCGTGGGAATCCGGATCACTCCTGCTGTTGATCTTCGACGCGATCAACAAGGAACTGGTGTGGCGGGGACTGGCCAGCACAGAGATCAACACGCAGGGGCCCCGGAAGGAAGCAAGGGAACGAGTCGAAAAAGTGGTCGAAAAACTAGTCAAGAAGGTGCCAAAGACCTGATTCGGGTCGTCAGAAGGTAAAAACCACGCCTGCCGAGAGACCGATCTGCCACATCCACGTGTCCCTGGGGATAGTGACGCAGCGGTCGTCGTCCGAGCAGAACAGGGTGGCGCCGTCGGTCAGGATCGTCGACTCGCCCGTATTCTCCACCATCACTCCAAAGTGCTCGTTGAAGAAATACTTCACCCCCAGCGCGTAACCCAGCGCCGAATACCAGCTCGAATCGCGCTCGAGAGCATCGGGGGTCAGGTATGTCGCCCCGAGATAAAAAGCAAAATACGGTTTGAGTTTGAAATCTTCGTCGACGAGATTGATCGCCACCCCGGCCATCAGGTAGTCGAGTTTGGCGTCTCCGAGGGTCTCGTCGGCGCCCAGGCGCGTGTTGACGAACTTTAACGACGTATGCTGGCGGTCGTATTTGAGTTTGATTTCGAAGCGGGGATTGATGTTGTAACCGGCGCTCAGCCCCCAGGACGGGCCGCTGGTAAACTGCAGGTCGCTCACGTTGACGGGGTTGTCGGGATCGTCAGCGAAGCTCCCGTCGCTGAGATCGCCGCCCCAGCGGTAGCCCCCGAATGCCTCCAGTTCCCATTTGCCTGCATTCGCGTCCACGGCCACCAGAGAAACCATCGCCAGAACCAACATTATTTTCACGAGTTGCACTGGTCTTCATCCTTTTTTCTCGTGTTGACGCATGTTGACGCATTTTAATAGACCGATTGTGTCAGGATAACGCCGCCGCGTCAAACACGATTTCGACAGTCGTCGTCGCGCGCGTGACCGCGCGCATGATCGGTTGATCTGGACGACTCCGTCTGCTACTCTCGCGGGAACATGCGCTTCAAGTGGCTGATATTTTTGATGTTAATCCCCGGGGCGGTGGCCGTTTCCGCCGACGAAGGTCTAAAGCCTCTTTCGTCTTACTCGGGAGAGCTCGTAACCGAGGTCGGGTTTACGGGGAACAACGTCACCAGGGACCACGTCGTGCGCCGTGAGCTCCATACCGTGGTGGGCGATACGTTGTCAACCCGGGTCGTGATGCGTGACATAGAGCGATTAAAAAACCTGGGGATATTCGCCGACGTGACGGTGGTCGGTAAGGAATACACGCATGGTACTGAAGCGCCAGACGGAAGGTGGCGAAAAGA
>CBDUWU010000295.1:0-3840 GCA_965371015.1 uncultured bacterium
AAGGTGAAGTCGTCACCCCAGATCACACACTTGAGTCGCAACCGGCGGCGCAGGGCCCAGAAACCGGATCTCTGGTTCGCGATGCTCTGTGACATGATCCAGGTGTCACTGTCCAGACGGAATACCTCGATTGCATTCACAGCGGGGTCGGGAATGTAGCCGCGGTAAGTCCAGTTGACGCTTCCCAGGGTATCGGCGTCGAGGGCCGGCGATGTGGCGTACTGCACAATAGTCCTGGGATCGAAAACCGTAACGCTGTCTTCCGGGTCTTTCCAGTCGGTGAACAGAAGATAGTGCGTGCCATTGTACGACATGACGTGGGGGTTCTCCGCCTGGCCGCCCGTCGTCTGCCCGCCGAAGCCCGTCGCCAGCCGGCGGGTGGCGTCGATGAACCCGGCGCCCGCCCAGTCCGTCAGGTTCGTCGAGTACGAGACGGTTACGACACCGTACTGATTGGTGCTTTTCGCCACGGCGAACATGACCCAGCGTCGATTTGTTGAATCCCAGACAACAAACGGGTCGCGGCACTGTTGATTGTAGCTGCCCGGCGATCCGCCCCACGTTGTCCAGTCTTCGTCGCATTCGTATATGCAGCCGGCGCCGGATGTGCCGGGGCAGTTGTTGGCCGGATAGCGCGTCCAGGTCACGAGGTCGGTAGATGTCGCCAGACCGATTGCCTGCGCGGCGTCCGGGTCGCTGCCGGGACCGGTGGTTCCTGTGTAGAACATGAAGTAGGTGTCTCCGTTCTTGACGACGTGCGGCGCCCAGAGACCGCCCGAGTCCCAGCTGCCCGGGATCGTGCGAAGAGCGAGGCCCACGTAGTCCAGGCTCTGGAGGTTGGTCGATGTGTAATGCTCGATCTCGCTGGGGCCCCCCTGACCCTCGTTCTGGAAGTAGAGGTGGTAGAGGCCGTTGACGTCTCTTATCCAGGTGTGGTCGGCGATATCGTCATCCTCGTCATCGATCAGGGGGAAGTCCTCGTCAAATGGATTCCCGTCGCCGTCGTCGTCATCCAGCTTGGACATCAGGAAGAACGAAGGGGCGTCCGGATCGCAGTGCAGGGTGGGGGGAGCGACCGACTCGACGGGCGTGTCATCGCAGCCGGCTGCGAACAGCAGAAACAGGATTGCCGTGATATTTACATATGTAACGAGTCGAAACAAAGCCCACACTCCTGGATGACGTCGATGTCAGCAACGATATCAGTGGGTTCGTTACGGTCGCTCCTTCACGGTAAGTCTTACGTAAGGATGGTCAGATACAGAGTATAGCACAAATCCACTGAGCACGCTCGCGAGGGTGTCCGATTATGTTTCTTCAGCCTTTCGGTTCGCGGTCCTGTGAAGGAGGCGAGGAGCAAGAATCAGCGTTCCGCCGTACATACCAAAAGAAAGAAATAACGTCGCCGCGCCGCCAACTGCTATGTCTTCGAACAATATTTTAATCGCTCCCACGAGGAGTATCGCGTAAACCAGCCAGGCGAGATTACGAAGACGTTTCCGGTGGCTGTACCAGGCCAGAAGCGTGGCGGACAGTGCGAGTACGCCCGTCCGGGAGCAGGCAAGAAAACGCCGGTATGATTCTGTGTCTTCTCCGTGCGGACTCAACTGTGCGAGCAGGGAAACGAGGAGGCCACCCCAGGCAAAAACGGTGACGAAACGAAAAATATCAGCTGAACGGCGCCCAAGATACAAGTCGATCGATCGGCGCCGCGGTCTGGGAAACCAGGGGTAAAGGGTCGTGAGGATCAGGGCGGACAGAACGGTCACGCTGATCCACTCACCAAACTGTGCGGATAAACCGGCAAACCCGTGAAAAGTGGCCTCCAGCAGCCCCGAGCGAAGAATCGCAGCCATCAGATAAGCCGCGCCGTGCAGGTAGAGTATCGGGCTGGATATCCGATTGGCCAGGAGCCCGGCAATCAGTGCGATGGCCGTGAACGCGATGGCCGCGGTGGATCTATCGAGCGACATCTCACACCCCAGGAGTACCATGGCCAGAGCGATCAGCGTGTAGAACAGGAAATTCCTGCGGTTCGGGTCGAGACGGGGCAAAAGGCCGTACGCGGCAGTGTAGCTTGCGATCGAAAGCACGAGGCAGATAATGCCGAGGGGAAGCATCGAAGTCCCGCCGGCATTGATGACCATCGCGGCCCCTCCCAGGCCTATCAAAACCACGGTCAGCGTTTGTCCGATTTCGAGCGCGGTAATGGTGCGTTTTCGTTTGAACACCCGGAAGCAATAACTACCAAAGTACATGGCAATGAGTCCGGACAACAAGGCGAGGGCCTCCCACTGGCCCACCTGTTGCCCGGCAGAACCCCCGTTGCTTGTCGTGACCAGTTCGAAAACCATGCGCGCCATGCCGATGTTTACCGCGCCGGCCACCAGGGTGGCCAGAACGTGCCAGTGGCGCAGATATCCGAGCCAGAGCGTGACAAAACCAAGGATGAGCAAGGAGATGAGGAACGGCGTCGTCGATCCGGTTTGTCTCGCGAGTATAAAAGCCAGGGGAATGGCGGGCAGGGTAACGATCCAGGCCAGGCTTCGCAGATTTCGCCGGCCGGCAACCACGAGTCCGAGAATGATAAAGGCGGGCAGGAGGATCGCGCTCGACGTGGCCGTGAGATAATGTAACTTTGTTGTAGCCTCGACGAGGAGCGGGAGGGCGATAAGGGCACCAGTGACGCCATAAAAAACGGCGCTGTACCGCTGGCCGCGGCCGGCCTTGATGTCAGCCATAGCGATCCACATGAGGGCATAGATCATGCCGATCACGCTTCCGATGTTCTGCGGCATGATGCCGGACTGAGTCACCCAGCGCAACAGGAATGCACCGCCCAGAACAATCAGGCTGCGGCCTATGTAGGAAAGGATAGCTGCGGCGGGGACTCGTTCTCCGGGGGGGGATGGTTCAATCTGCCTCGACGCTGAGGGAGGGCCAGATGCCTCAGCCGCACCTGAAAATACCTTGTCCTCCACGCGCCGGAGACGTTCCGTCAGGTCCTCAATCGCTTTCTCGAGGCGTGCGATATCGTCAGTCATTGGGCCGCCAATCCGAATACATCAGTGCTCGATACTTGTCTGCGTTCCGTGGGCGGATATCTGTTGTCGCATTTTGTGGTCGATATTGTACTGGTTCGTCCGTTATTTTGTAAAGGATATACTGCAATTTTTCCGCGGCGTGCTGATCGTTTTTTCCGCCGCCTCCACCAAGATCTCTTGTCACTTATCCCATTGTTATCGTTAACGTTATCTGGTTAACCCGTGGGGCTCCAGGCGACCGCACGTGCCCGCAGGATTCGCGGTGGAAAATGTATGGGCGAGTGGTACAATGGCCGCACTCCACAGAAAGAAGGGAATGATTCTACTATGAAGATGTTATTGACCGTTCTTGTAATCGCCCTTTTGACGTCGACGGCCGCATACGCCGGTGAAAACAAACACGAAATGTTCGACCAGATTTGTGCTTTGCTGGAGCTCGATGATGGCGAGCGACAGAAGCTGGCCGTGGCATTTGTAACCCTGGAAGAGAACCTGGTCATCGCGACAGCCGGTGTGGGCGACGAGAATGTCGATCCACAGGTCATGATCGACGATTTCAACGCCGCTCGCAGTACCTTTCGTGAAAAGGTCGGCACGTTTCTCGACGCGGAGCAGTTCGAAACGATGTCGAAATATTCCTCCGCCATTTTTTACAAACTCACAGAAAATATCGCCCGAATTCAGGTGAAGCAATTCGAGGAATCGCTTGAACTCACCGATGACCAGATGACGGCATTAACTCTCGTGGTCGACGAAGACCTGCGCAGCGTTGTCGAAACGTTTCTCGTACATGACG
>CBDUWU010000296.1:0-3756 GCA_965371015.1 uncultured bacterium
GTGGCCACCCACGACGTCGTCGCCAAAGGCTTCCTTGAAGCGGCGGTTTGCCGCGACGAGTTCGAGTTTGCGATTCTGAACGGATATGTAACACGGAACTTCGTCGAAGAACTGCTTGAGCTGGCGCTGGGCGCGGAACAGCTTCTTCTGCATTTTCTTGATCTCCGTGATATCGGCGGCGAGCTTCATCACGTGGATCACCTCGCCCGTTTCGTTTTTGATCGGAGACGTGAAAACCATGACCGGCATCTCGTCACCATTCTGTTTGATGACGAGGCTCTCCGACTTGCTCCGCTCACCCGTTCGGAACGACTCTTCCACGGGACAGTCGGGACATTTTTCCGTTCGTTTCTTGAAGAACTCGTAGCACCTGGAGCCGGCCGGATCGCCGAAGAACTCCCGCAATCGGGAATTGGACTGAATGATCCTGAGGTCGCGGTCCTGCACGGAGACGACGCCGGGCAGCGCGTCGAAATAGCTCTCGAACGGGAGCGGCAAGTTGCCGGCGTCGTCCGGAGCGGAATCGCGCGGCTTGTCGATCATGGTCTCACCTCGATTGTATTGGTCAACTCGGCTGCTCGACCCCGCTCTCTTTGCGGGCCTTGTCCGTCAGACGCTCGACGGTCATCAAAAACACGTCCTCGTTGATCGGTTTCTGCATGAAACCTTCCGGCGCTTCGACGGTGCGCTGGTACATCAGCTGGCGGAAATCGAGCACACCGGTGACGATGAAAACGGGGATGTCCTTCAATTCGGGAGTATTTCGCAACTCGTGGAACACCGAGATGCCCGATTTCCCGGGCATGGTCACGTCGAGTGTGATCAGGTCGGGTTTCTTTTCCTTCGCCTTCTGGATCCCCTCCATGCCGTCGAAAGCCGTCACCACGTCGTAGCCGTTGTCCATGAGCATCGCTTCGAGATAGGTGACGATATCCGGCTGGTCGTCGACGACGAGCACAGTGATCGGCTCGGCGGACTTCCGTTCGCGCCGCTTGCGCTTGGGCAGTTCTTTGGGGATTACGATCGCGTCGGCGACGAATTCACACACGTTCTTGACCGGCAGCCATTTTGGCTTGCCGTTACCGAAGTCGTATTTGAGATCGTAGTGCTTGATGACGTCGGCCAGCCCGTCTTCGCAGTTGTGACACGCCGTCGCGACGATCGCCGCACCCGTATCCCGGATCTGGTCGGCCTTGATGTTCGCGACACTGATGCGGCGCTTGGCGTATTCGGCCATCGACATCGCGCCGCCGCCGCCCGTGCAGCAGAACGACTCGCTACGGTTGGGCGTCATCTCGCGGAAGTCCATGACGGAGCGTTTGAGGCAGAAGCGCGGCTCCTCGGTGATGCCGGACGAACGCGACAGGTTGCACGGGTCGTGGTACGTCACCGGGTGAGGGTTCTGGCGCGGGTCGAGGATAATCTGGCCCGCGTTGATGAGGTCGACCATCAGCTCGAGCATCGAGATCATCTCGAAGGGAAGGGGGTTGGCCTTGCCCCAGTTGGGCGCCTCCCACTTGGTCGAGCGGAAGCCGTGTCCGCACTCGGAGATCACCATGCGCTTGACCCCGAGTTTTTTGGCCTGGTCGTACGCGAGGTTTCCCATGTGCCCGCCGAGATCCGCCTTGCCCGAGAACAGGCCGAAGTTCGTATTGTCCCAGCCCTCGGACGGCATCGTCCAGTCGAGGCCGGCGACGTGGAAGATCTTGAACGCGGCCTGCAGAGACATGGGCGCGTACTTGATTTCTCTGGGGTTGATCACGTATACGAAGTCGGCCCCCTCCTTGTCGATCGGCACCGTGAACGACTCGTCGTCGAGTTCCATCTGAACTTCCTCGCCGAGCCATTCGAGCGTTTCCAGGTAGTCCTCCTTCGATACCGCCATCTGGTTGCCCGTTTCCCACTGGTCCTTCATTACGGTGAGTATTCCCTCGGGGGCGACTTCGACGTCGACGAGGCAACTGCGCGTCAAGGAGACAATGGCGGCCATGTCGACGCCGAAAGGACAGTTGGTCGTGCAGCGCCGGCACCCGGAACACGATCCGAAGAATATGTCTTTCAGTTCTTCGAGGTCTTCGTCGGTCTTCAGTTTTTTGGCGCCGACCCAGCCCGGTATAAACTTTCCGACCCAGTCGTAGTTGGCCTTGTATACACCGCGTATCGCGTCGGCCTTGGCGGCGGGCGTCATCTTGGGGTCGTTGAGCGCGAGATAGTAATGACACGAGTCATTGCACATCCCGCAGTGCGCACACGCCTGGAGCGACAGTACGTGTTGGCGGTTGAGGCGCTGCTTGAACAGTTCGTTGAACTTCTTTGCTTTGTCAGAAATCGCGACCATTTTCAGTCTCCCTTCGGTATCTGGTTGTTTGTCCCTCTAGGATCCGGCGATTCGTTTCTTGGGATAAACGCCCCTGTGACCGAAGTGTTTGCCCATATAAAAGCGGAGGAACGGCCAGCAGATATAATGAGAGATCTTGCTGAACGGGACATAGAACAGGAAGAACGTTGCCATCGAGAAATAGCCGAGCAGCCAGAACGTACTCGTTTGTGGCGCGTTGAACACGCCCGTTACCATCCAGGCCGTCAGCAGGACGAGACAGAAGTAATCGTCCGGGGTACTGATCTGCCTCATGGCGGGGCTGAACACGCGGCGCAACAGGCGGCTGAGTCCGATCAGCGCGGCAAGTCCGAAGAGAACCTGCTGGCCGTAGACCATCCACGGCGATGTCATCGACGCATGCGCCCAGGGCATGGTGAACGCGACGCCGATGCCCGCGGCCATGGCTACGTGAAACGCGCCAAACTCGATCCAGCGAAACCAGTGCTTCCTCGTGCTCTCCATCTCGGCGGGCCGCACGATCAGCAGGTACGAATACCGGATCGCCTTGTCGTGGTCCCCCCGGGCGGGCGTCCCTTCGACGGCCAGCGGTTTCTTGAGTATGGAGCGGATCTTGATGGTGTAGGCGATAACCATGAAGGCCAGGGCGATGTAATGGAGCGTGTGGACGAGGAAGTGGGTGAATGGCGTCAGTTCGTGCCAGTTCAACGTGGCGTCCATATGAAACCTCCGTAAGATGCGGTATTGGTTGATCCCGTCCGTATCGTCAGCGCCACTTCAATGCGCCTCCGGGCACGGGGCCGAGTCGCTGTTTTCGTCGAGCAGGGCAATTGCTTCGTGCATCCGGTCGTTGTCGATCAGGTCAGACAGGACGAGGCTGTCCAGCACCGAGGTGATTCTGTCGTTGATCAGGCTATACAACGAACGGCACTCGCAGAAGTCGGACTGGAGGCAGATTTCCGGCTGCATCACGCAGTCGACGATGTTGATCGGTCCAATCGCTGATTCGAAGATCTCGCGCATCCGGATCTGATCCGCCGGCCGCGCCAGGCAGTAGCCTCCGCCCTTGCCGCTCTTTCCCCGGATCAGCGCGCCGTTTTTCAACCCGATGACCAGTTGTTCGAGATAGCGGCGGGAGACATTGGCCTCGTCAGCCACCTCGTTCAGGCTGACCAATCCCGATTCGCCTTCCCGGCGGGATAACACCACCATCATCCTCAACGCGTATCGGGCGCGTGTCGAGAGCTTCATGCGGTTACTACCTCCGGTGTGGCCTGGATTCCGACTGTATTGTCCTGTGGAGTATTATATACACATATTCCTAGTACTTCAATCGGAATAAGAGACCAAAAGGCCTGAATATTGACATGATTTAGTTAATTCAATATATAGCAGGTGGTTAAATCTGTGAAAAAATT
>CBDUWU010000297.1:0-3663 GCA_965371015.1 uncultured bacterium
CCAAACGGCCGCGGCGTTTCTGCGGTTCGGTGAGGTATCGCAGGGTCAGCAGCACGCCGCAGTCTTCCACGCTGGTATACACGATCGGTGTGAGCTTCGAGTAGAAGATCATGAATTTCATCGAGGCCTCGCGGACGCGGCGTTCCGCCTGGGTGCTCAGGTGTTCGGCGTGGCGGGTGACGATTTCGCTGAGGATGCCCTTGGCCTTTTCCCAGTTACTCTCGAACGTGACCACGACGCCGGCGGATACCAGTCCGATCATCGTCGACAGCGAGCCGAGGCCCTGGAACCAGATCCCGACGATCAGCACGGCGCCGACGAGAAATGCGAGATAGGCGGAGGTCTTGCGCCAGCGATAGCGGGCGTGGACGTTATCGGTCTTGCGGAGGGCGACGCGAAGGAGTATCCGGCGCGCCAGCCACAGGGCGGTCACGACGAGGATCGTCAGGATGACGTCGATCTGCGCCCCGGGCGTGTTCCCGATGGCCTGCTGGAGCGTCTCTTTCAGTTGGGAAATCATGGTCATAAAGGTCCGGAATCGCCAGAAACACCGCAAGGAACAGGGGTTAACGACTCGGCGGAATGCAAATTTCGGACCAATAGTGTCCGGCGCGGGGCATACGGGGTGATTTCCCTATCCGGAATCCTGCTCGGGCAAAGCGGGCGTCAGATCACCCCGCGGGCCTTGAGAGTGTCGATGAACGCCTCGACTGTGTCCTCGAGCGCGTCCCGGGATTCATATCTGACCTTGTTCAGGATCTTGACGTAGGGACCACCGGCGTCGATGGCTTCGGCGAACGCCTGGCGAGATTCGCTCGCCATCGACTCGCCGTCAGCGAGATATTCGTAACCCACCTGCAGGGAGTCGTTGTATCCGTCGAGCTCGAGCTGGACGGTGACGTCGGGGAAGTGAAAGACCTTTTCCGCGACATCCAGAGTCACGCCGTGCGGCCGGAACAGCTCGTCGACCGTCTGCCGCACGTCCCACTCCGTCATGAATTCGGGAAGAACCGGCGGCGGGCCCGTTGTGCCGATGCCGCCGTCGCACGCTTCCAGAATCGTGGCCAGCAGCAGCGATACTCCTCCACGCCTGACCAGGGCTGCGGCGGGATGGGGCCGCCGGAGACGGTATCGCCCCTGCGGGTACTTCGCAACCTGGTATCGCCGGACTTTACGCAATTTCAGCATACTCAGCTCCCCTCTTTCAGCGCACAATCCTCGATGTACGAGGATACAGGATAAGTTCTTTCGTAGAATTTTCGGCGAAACAGGGCCACGTTTCGTTTCCAGAGCCGGTTGGCCAGGCGGTCGACGATCGGCATCAGCATACGTTCGTGTTCGCAGATAATCGGGGGAACCGTTTTGAGGTCGCCGGTGGCCCGCCAATTGACGCAGCCGCAATAGGTGGCGCAACGGCCGTGCAGCGCGCAACCGCGGCAGGATTCCCGTTCACCGTGGTTCTCTTCAATATAATATTGCCTCTCCCGTCCGTCGAAACCGTCGAATACATCACCGATCACGTGGGCATGATCCCCGGGGCTGTCTTCGCCAATGAACTGCACGCAGGGATAGATCCGGCCCGACGCGGCGATCGCGATCTGGGTGTTGGCCAGGTCGCATAAGTCGCCCTTGCCGTATGGTTTCTGCGCCCGGGTCTTGATGCGCTCGTCGAAGGGCCCGTAGTAGATCTTCGTGCCTTCGCACAGGCGCTCGAAGTAGTAGGCCGCAAGAAGCGAGTACTCCTTCTTCAGTCTTGCGATATCCGGCTTGTCCCATCCGGCGGAGTAGTCGAGTGTTTGTACGACGTAGCGGAAACCCTGCCGGAACAAGGACTTGACCCCCTGCGCGAGGTATCGGGTTGTGTCGGGTGTAACGACTGATACGGCCAGGGTGTACGGGTTGAAGTCGAGTATTTCCGGAAGTCGGCCGGCGATTGTCCGGTAGGAGCCCGATCCCCCTGCAAAACGGCGGTTGGTATCGTGCTGTTTCTCGTGCCCGTCCAGGCTCAGTACGAAGTAGAGGTCGTGATCTCTGCAGTAGTCGATGATGGACGGCTTGAGCAGTGTACCGTTTGTGCTCATCCGGAACCGCAGCTTTTCCCCGTAGGTGCGTTCGCTGTACTCGACGATTTCCTTAATGAGGTCCATTTTCATCAGCGGTTCGCCGCCAAAGAACGTGATCGTGCACGGAGCATTGCTGGAAGACGCCAGGAAGTCGATTGCCCGTCGGGCGGTGTCCGGCGACATGCTCTTTTTCGATTTCTCACCGGCGTAGCAATACCGACAGCGTAAATTGCAGTCGTGGGTGATGCACAAGGCGGAGTATTGGACGGGTGATGGATCCATGCTCACTCGCAGGGGTCGTGACAGGGGGGCTTATCTAAAGATAAAACAACCGGTTATTAGCGTCAACGGATATTCGAAAGTGAAGGGCGGCCCGCCGGGGGACCGCCCTTCGCGAGAGGAAACGCTGCCGGTTGTGTCTACTGCGGGCAGTCGCTGTCCTTCTGTTCGGTGTCCCAGCAGGCCGGGTCGCCGTCGTTGTAATCGGGGACGGTGAGGCTGCCCGATCCGTCGGCGTAGAAGACGATGTCCGATTCCCGGTCCTCGCTGGCGTCCCAGGCCGTAATGGTGGCCAGGAACGAGGACTCGAAGAACACGAGCGTGTCGCCGTAGTCCGGGTGGTCCGGGCCGGTGATCTCGATCGCCAGGCGGTGTTCGGTGGCCGAGGGATTCTGCCAGTCGATCCGGGCCGACATATGCGGCGACGGCAGCGCCGGGTCGTAGAACTGCCAGTAGCCGTGCGAATCGTCGTTCCAGGTCCGGCCGTCGAACCAGACGAAATGATTCATCGGGTTGGAAGGATCGTTCGTCGACACCTCCATGCGCCAGTCGACGAACCCGCCCACCGGATTCGGGGTGCCGTACAGGAAGATGCTGTACTCGAGCGCGTTATCGACAAAGATGTAGGTCCAGAGCCAGGAGCCGTCTTCCTGCTGCTGCGGGACCGAGTGGATCGCCAGCGCGAAAGCGGCGACCGGCTCCTCGAGGGCGTCGTACGTGAGGAGCTGGACGTAGATCGCGCGAACGAACGCGTTGATGAAATTGGTGCGGTTGGCCGTAGCGGCCGCGCGCAGTTCGTCGACATCGGGCTTGCCCGTTGCGACCGACTGCTGGCTCAGATCGGGAACCTCAAGGCCGAAGAAGTCGAGGTCGAAGACCATCGTCGACACCGGCGGCAGTTCCGGGGCGCCGGATGCCGCGCGGGGGTCGACGGGGCCGGTGTCTTCCTGGATCGAGCAGGCGGGAAGCATCGAGGCCGTGAGCAGTATCGCCATCAGGACTCCGAGGTATTTCCGTGTCCGCATCATGGTGGGTCCTCCTTGTTCGTGGTTTCGAGCGAACGGTTCGTTGACAAGTTCCTGACCCCGGTAAAGCAGGGAGCGTGCCAGCGGCGGAGGTCGTTAATCAGTTGTTATATAAGACGATACGGGGTTGCGTTTCAGCGGATATACCGTGTCGATTCGGCACAGGTGTGGTGCGGTGGCGACAGAAGCGGAACGGGGCACGCGCCGGCTGGTGTTGTTGCGCGGCATCCATCCCTGTGAGTTTTGCGGACAAAAGCAATGCCCGGCATTACACATGTCTGCCAGGATAGGGGCGG
>CBDUWU010000298.1:0-3659 GCA_965371015.1 uncultured bacterium
CACCGCGGCAGCGCGGCCGTTCCCGCGGGCGAGATGAAGCTCGCGCAGAACTTTCCCAACCCGTTCAACCCGGTGACGTCCATCTCGTTCTATCTGCCCCAGCGGCTCCATGTCCGGCTGGAAGTCTTCGACATCGCCGGTCGTCTCGTCACGCGTCTCGGTGAAGGGATTTACCAGGCGGGGCCGCACAAGATCGAGTGGAACGGTGTCGACGCCAACGGGTCCCCGGTCAGTTCGGGAGTGTACGTTTATCGGCTCTCGGCGGGTAACCGCGCGATCAGCAAAAAGATGATCCTGTTGAAATAATAACCTGGTTGAGTAAATGCCGCCCCGCAGAAACGGCCGTCCTTCACCGGGCGGCCGTTTTGCTGGTGAGGAAATCTCGAAAAAACACAAAATGGGTCCGGTAAATATAGCGGCCTTTCCGACACACATTAGTGCATTCGCAATTGCCGGGAACTCGAGCGATCACTCCCGGCACAGGGCAAGGACTCTTTTCAAGTAGGGGGCACCCATGAAAAGGCTGTTACTGACTGCTGTCTGTCTTGGCGTCGCCGTCTGGACCGCGGTCCCGTCGGCGCGCGAAGCGGCAAAGACGAAACCTGATATCAGAATTATTCCGGCCGCGCGATCGAGTGCGGCCGGAGCGGCTGACAGCCGGATACCCGGTGCGCCGCTACGCGGTGCACTGCTCGGCGCGGCGATGGCGGCCGACACCACCTGGCTCGGCGAGTGGACTTTCGACGCCGGCGGCGCGAGCTGCGACGCCGAGGGCTGGGTCGCCGTCGACATCACGGCGCAGACGGGCGACTACTTTCACGTCGACGACTTCGCCGGTCTGGGTGGCGGCAGCTCGGGAGGGCTGGTGCCAATCGAGGGGGCAAAATCGATGTGGTGCGGCGCAAGGCCGTCGGCGGCGGATCCGCTCTGCGGCTACGCGACGCTTCCCGGGTACGGCAACAGCTGGAACCAGGCGTTTTGTACTGCCAACTGCCTCGCCGTCGACAGCGCGGTCACCATCGATTACCTCGCGTCGTGGGACTCGGAGCCGGGTTACGACGCCACGACGGTGGAGATCGACGCGTGCGACGACGCGTGGCAAGAGATTTACGGCGGAGTTTATGAAATGGACGGGGTGGCCGGGCCGGCGTTTTTGTCCAACGCGGTTCCCGAGGGGCTGAATAACGGGTCGCTGCGCGTACGCTTTCGATTCGTGTCCGACAGCGCCTGGTCAGACCAGGACGGACTGTGGAGCACCGACGGTGCGTTTATTATCGACAGCCTGAGCGTGTCGGACATAAACGGCCTCGTGCTGGCCGTCGAGGATTTCGAGGACGAAACGGTGGGCGACAATGACGCCGACGACTGGATCAGTTGTACCCCGGCGGGATACGGTGATTTCTCGGGTCTGTTTCCGGGGATCGGCGTGGTGCAACGCGACCCGTGCAGCTACAACGCGACCTGCATGTGGGGTTTCTTCAACGGGTCGACCGCCGACTATTCGTGCGGAGGATATCCCGGCCAGGCGGTTGTTCCTTACGTCAATTCGCGCGACCAGTACATCAGCAACGAAGTCTGGTCGCCGGCCGTTCCGTACACGGGTTCCGGTACGACCGTCGAGCTGGCGTTCGACGTCTATCGTGAACTCCCGTTGAATGCGCTCATCTTTTTCATCTGGCACGTCAGGTCCTGGACCGACGACTGCCCCGGCGTCTGGAGAGATTTCAACTTCGTTTACTACGGCGCCGGCCCCGACTGGAACCGGTCGCTTTTTTCGATCGGCTCGCTGATAGAACCTGGTGCCAGCGATCTCCAGGTCGGTCTCGGCGTGGTGGATATGTGCCCTTTCTGGTGCGGTATGTACGGCACCGGGGAATGTCACAGTCACTCGCCTCTGATCGACAACGTCGACCTGTACCGGATCGACACCCGCGGTCCGGTGTGGGCCAACCGGGACATCGACATGTTCCAGGACAACTTCGCCACCGACGGCACCCTCACCGGGACCGTACGCGTCGACATGGCGAACAACACGAACAACTGGTCGTCGTCGCACAACATCATTCCCGGCGACTCGGCCGTGGTGTCCGTCGAAGACCCCGACAACGGCCTCAAGCCGGACCCGTACACAGGCACGTCGGCGGCGGTTTACTGCCTCGTGTCGGTGTGGCCGCAAGGACAGCCCGACAAGCGCGGCGCCGCGCTCACAGACGATGCCGTACGGTTTCCCGTCGTCGATTCGCTGACGTATAGCGGCGACACGTGGTTCGTGATTCGTTGCGATTCGACAAAGAGCTCCCAGGGTTACTACAATCCCGTTTCGAGGTTCTGCATCGACCTCAACGACAACCTCTTCACCCCCGGTGACACGGTGTGCTTCGTATTCCGCGCGGACAGCGACGCGCCGTCGACGGGCATCACCTACTGGAGCCGCGCTACGGGGACGACGGATGACCTCGGAGAGGCTTTGTCCAACCCGATGGAATTTACCTGCCTGCCCGCCGGTGGATACCTCAGGGGAGGGTCCATCCTCTACTGTGATGACTTCGACGGCCGCGGCGCGCAGCCGTACTTCGAGACCGCGTTCCAGATGCTGGGGATCGACGACCTCGTTGACCGCTACGATACCCGGGGCCCCTCCTCGGTGGAGGGGAACAGCCTGGGCGGACGCGTGGTCGACGTTTATCAGCAGTTGATCCCGTGTTACCGGTATATCATCTGGAATACCGGCAACCTGTCGGTCGGGACGATCGGTGACGGTTCGGGCAGTCCCGACTACGCCGATGACGCCATCGTGCTCTTCACGTTTCTCGATAACCATCCACAGACCGGCGGCCTCTATATCAGCGGCGACGACGTCGCCGACGAGATGGCAACGCAATTGACTGGTTCGGGAATCATCCAGCTGCGATCATTCATCAACTACAGTCTGGTAAACCGCGATCACACCGACGCGAATTACCGTGTGTCTCCACTGGTCGTCGGCGAGCAGGGATCGATGTTCACCCACGGCCTGGGGCCGGACTCGCTGGTCGCGTACGGCGGGTGTCCCCTGATCAACGACTTCGACGTGCTCGCTCCCACCGGTGCCGCGCAGACACATATGAAATACGACGGCTTCAACATCGGGAATGAGGGCGCCGTCGTGGCGCAGAAGACGACCAATTCGGTTGGCTCCGAAATGGGTGTCGTGTTGTCCGGTTTCAGCTACCACTATATCCGGGACGCGCGGCCCATGGGCGTACCGGCTCGTACGGAGCACCTCCAGGACATCATCCTGTGGCTTGGTAACCTGGTCAGCTACCCGGTTGGAGCCGGCGATCCACCGCCGGCTGCATCCCTCGCGCAGAACTACCCCAACCCGTTCAACCCCGTGACGACGATAGAGTATTCGGTGGGGCAGCGGTCGCAGGTCACCCTGCGGGTGTTCAACGTCGCGGGACAACTGGTGCGCACGCTGGTCAACGACGTTCGCGCGCCGGGTCTCAACCACAAGGTGGTCTGGAACGGCCGCAACGACGCGGGACAGATGGTGTCGAGCGGTATCTACTTCTACAAACTGGTCACACCAGACTTCACGCGTACCCGCAAAATGGTACTTCTCAAGTGAGTGCCCAGAAAGGGCGTGTTGATCTAGTCGGCTGAGAGGTGCCGACCGG
>CBDUWU010000299.1:0-3641 GCA_965371015.1 uncultured bacterium
GCCGAAGCCAGGTTTTCCCTACATCTGTGCTTTTTTCATTTCGGCCTGGTTACGCTCGATCCACTTGTGCAGGTCGGCGACCACTTCGGGATTGTCCGAGCTGACTATCCACACGTCGCCCGTCGACGTTTCCACGTATTCCTGCTTGGCGCCCATCATCATGCACTCGCCGAGGGCAGTGCAGCTTCCGCAAAGTTCCATCTGCTCGCCCTTCATGAGCCTTTCGGCTGTGGCGTTCATGTTGCTGTGAGCGGTCCGGTAGGCGGCGAGGTAGTCCGGTTTCACCGTCGTCACCGAGATGATGCCGTCGGAAATGTCGTGCTGTTCCCAATTCATGTTTTTCATGAGCGCTTCGTCACTCATCAGGCTCTCGCACATGGCGCAGTCGTAGTCGAACCAGGCCTGGCCGCCGGCGACGGCGACACCTGCGACGACGAGGGCCGCGAATGAGAGCGCGATCAATCTGCGAGTCATGTCATCCTCCTTGGTAGACGAATTACTGCAACCGTAGTAGCAATGTGTCGCGTCTATGGTAGCAAACCTTTCGCGGATTTTGTGCGCAATATTAAAAGATAAATACATACTGTTCTGCAGTGCTTCGGCAACGCGGATGCCATGGTGGCGGGCGCAGCCGATGGCGGGCGCAGTGGGGCCAGCGGAACGACGGTGCGTGCAGTGGCAGGTGATGAGGCGGCAGGTACCGAGGCAGTGAGTGTTGTGATGGCGGGCGCCGTAGCTGGTGAGAGCCGGGCGAAACGAGCCTTTAGAGCCCGTTCCACCACTGGCCGACGACGACATAGACGGCCCACTGTTCGGGTCCGCGGGCGACGTCGATTCCGCCGAAGAGGTTATAGACGCGGGCGAGCTTGTAGCGGAAACCGCCCCCGACGCCCCAGACCAGCTCGGCGTCGCTGAAGCTCGTGTTGTCGCCGAACGCCTTGCCGATCCCCGCGAAGCCGTCCAGCGCCCACCGCGGCGTGATGTTCCAGCGCTCTTCGGTCTCCATGACGGCCGTGTATTTGTCCTGGTAGCGCATCGCGGGGATCCCGCGGAGCTTGACGAACGGCTTCGAGTAGAACGGTGTACTGCCGTCGCTGTAGCGGTAGTCCAGGCGCAGACCGCAGACCACCGGATTGACCGGCAGCCAGCCCAGTCCGTAGACGACACCGGTAATGAACTCTTCGTCGCCCCCGAATACCGGCGCGTGAAAAATGTTTTGAGCATGGCCGTAGATGCCGCGATTGGTCGTGAAGGTGTAATCGCGGCTGTCATAGTTGACAAGAGGGCCGAGACCACCGATCCGGAAATCGATCTTGTAGTCGTCGAAATCGGGGATGATGTCCGAGAGATTAAACGTCACCGTGTTCTTGAAGAACGAGTACTCCGCGCCGAGAAACCAGTTAGTCTCCTTGAGCCGGAACTCGATACGCTGGACAGTGCCGCCGCCCTCGATATTGAAGTCGAATCCGATCCCCCGTTCGCTGAGGATCGGCGGGTAGTACGTGAGATTGACCGACATGTAACCGGCAAAGGCGAAGTAGCGAATCCGGTCCTTGCGCCAGTGTCCCTTGTAGAACGCCACGGTGCCCCACGTCTTGTTCTCCGTGTAGAAACCCATGGCGCCATACATGCTCGGCGGTGTCGTGAGCGGCTTGCCGATGTCTTCCCTCGGGCGCTGGATGAACACGACGCCGCCGGACACGCCAAATCCCACCGCCGGTTCCGTGATGATGCTGACGATCGGCATGAAGCCGTAGGCAGAGTCGAGCCACCGGCTCATGTCGAAAGCGCCGTCGGTCGAGTCGGTAAACTGTGCCTTGAATCCCTCGGCCCGGGCCGGGTCACTGAGGCCGATACAGGCCGAAAATATGGCCACCAGGACGGCAGCCTTGATAATGAACTTCATGCCGGGGGCGGGTCCTCTCGGTGTTGCGGACAAGTAGCTGATAATTCGATGGACTATAGCATATTTGATCGCGTTTGACACCCGCGGCACACTGACATAACCTGTACAGGTCGCGAGAGCAAGCCGGTTTCAAGTTCATTCCCCGAGAGGCCCCCCGATGGATGATTATCTCCGGACATTGACCGAAAAAGACAACATCATATCCACCGTCAACCGGCTTTTTATCCACACCGATAACTGCGACTGGGAAAACGTCAAGGAGTGCTTCTCAGACGAAGTCATGTTCGACATGACAACGGTGGTGGGCGGTAAGCCCATCATGCTCACCCCCGACGACATCATCAGTTCGTGGGCCGAAGGCCTGGATCACCTCGAAGCCATCCACCACCAGGCGGGCAACTACCTCGTCGACGTGGCCGGGAGTGAAGCGGCGGTCTTCTGCTACGGCATTGCGCAGCACTACCTGCCCAACGACACCGGACTCAACACACGCTCATTTGTGGGGAGCTACGACCTTCATCTCGTCAAGGACGACGAATCGTGGCGAATAGACAAATTCAAATTCAATCTCAAATATATCGACGGTAACCCCAACCTCGAAGGCGAATGAAAGCCCCGGATCCGGAAGGCTGACGAGAAGCCCACTCACAGGAGGATGATTATTTTGACAGTTATATTGTTAGGCATGGCGATCTTGCTGCTCGCAATAGCACCGGCGGCGATGGCACAGGTGGTGGACGGGACCCCCGACCGGCCCGAAGAAAGGGCGCCCGCAAAAGAGGGCGTCGAGCCGGTCATCCCGCTGAACAAGGACGACCCGACCTACGACCTGTGGAAGAAGATGCGCGAAGATCTCGCTGACGGGCGCGAACCCGGACCCATCAACATACAGCGTTACTACGGCGGCACCGGGTGGAACGGGATTCCCACATTCTTCCGGCTCCCGGTGGCGCTGCTGCCGGCGGATCTCGCGGCGGGCGACGTCGACGTGGCTTTCCTCGGAGCGCATACCGACATGGGCGGCGGCTTCAGAGGAGCGGCCTACGGGCCCAACAGCTTGCGGGCGGTTCAGGATTATCTTACCTGGGGCGCGTATTCGATGGCCCACATGCACACGCTCGTCAATCCTTTTGAGGAGATGACGATCGTCGACTACGGCGACGCGCCTGTCGACCCGTTCAGCACCGAGCGCAGCGTCCACGCCATCCGCGACATGGTCCGCGAGATCGCCAGCGTGAAGCGCAGGGACGGCAGCAATGTGATTCCGATCGTCGTGGGTGGCGATCACTCGCTCATGTACCCCGACGTTGCCGGCCTTGCTGACGTGTACGGCAAGGGGAAGATCGCCGTCATCCACTTCGACGCCCACTACGACGCGTCCAAGGGCATGCTGGGGCACTTGATTACGCACGGCCAACCCGTGTATCGATTGATCAATGAAGGGCACGTCAAGGGCGAACACTTCATCCAGGTCGGGCTTCGCGGGTATTACCCCGACAAAGAGTCGTTCGAGTGGATGCGCGAGCAGGGATTCCGCTACCACCCCATGGCCGAGGTCGAGAAGCGCGGTTGGGACGCGGTGATGGAAGACATCATCACGGAGGCCAACGACGGCGCCGATTACATCTTCGTATCGTTCGACATCGACGTCATCGATCCCGCCTACACACCCGGCACCGGCACACCCGAGCCCGGCGGGCTGACGACGCGCGAGGCGTTTCCGTTAATCCGGCGG
>CBDUWU010000300.1:0-3625 GCA_965371015.1 uncultured bacterium
TGATGAGTGGAGGGAAGGGAAGATAGCAGTGTCGATACAACTCAATGAGAGACAGCGGGAGGCGGTCGAGGCGACGGAAGGTCCGGTGCTGGTGATTGCCGGCGCCGGCAGCGGGAAGACGCGCGTACTGACGGAGCGCATCCGGTACCTGGTGCGCCAGCGCGGCGTCGAGCCGTGGAGCATCCTCGCCTTTACGTTTACCAACAAGGCCGCCAACGAAATGAAAGAGCGGCTCGAGGAGACGAACCCGGGCATATCGCGCGCGCTCTGGGTGGGTACGTTTCACTCGACGGGCGTGCGGATCCTCAGGCGCCACGGCGAACGGATCGGCGTCAAGCGCGACTTCTCGATCTATGACTCCGACGACAGCCTCGGCCTGGTCAAGACGATCATGCAGCGGAACATCCTCGACGCGCGCATCGTCAAGTCGCCGCGAAACCTGCGCGACCGGATCAGCCGGCTCAAGAACGAACTCATCACTCCCGAACTCGCCGGCGACCAGGCGGTCAACCACGTCGAGCGGCGGGTCGCCGACGCTTACGCCCAGTACGAGAAAGAGCTCAAGCGCGCCAACGCCCTCGACTTCGACGACCTGATCGTCAAGGTCGTCGAGCTCCTCGCCACCGACGAGGAGACGAAGAATATGTATGCGCGGCGTTTCCGCTACGTCCTCGTCGACGAGTTCCAGGACACCAATCCCATCCAGATGGCGATGATCCACGACCTCGCGTCGCACCACCACAACCTCTTTGTCGTCGGTGACGACGACCAGTCGATCTACAGCTGGCGGGGCGCGAAGGTCGAGCACATCCTCCAGTTCGAGGACCTCTACGACGACACGCGGCTCATCCGGCTCGAGCAGAACTATCGTTCGACCAAAACCATCCTCGACGCGGCCAACCGCGTCATCGCCAACAACTCCGGGCGCATGGGCAAGAACCTGTGGACGAAAGGCGACGAGGGCGACAAGGTCCGCCTCCTCGAATCGATGGACGAAGAGACCGAAGCCGTCAACATCCTGCAGACCGTTACTTCCTGCCGCGACGCAGGCTTCAACCTCAAGGACATCGCGATACTCTATCGCACCAACGCCCAGTCGCGCTCTCTGGAAGAGGTGCTCAAGCTCGGGTCGCTCCCGTACCAGATCATCGGGTCGGTGCGGTTTTACGAGCGCATGGAGGTCCGCGACGTGCTGGCTTATTGTAAAACGCTGGCCAACCCCGCCGACACGATCAACCTCAAACGCATCATCAACGTGCCCAAACGCGGCATCGGCAAAACGAGTTTCGAAAAGCTCGCCGCCACGGCGGCGCAGAGGGACATTGCGATCATCGACCTGATCCGGGCGCGGGACCACGGGATGCCCACCGCCGCCACGAAGCGCTGCGCCGGGTTCATCGAGCTCTTCGACAAGCTCCACCGGATCGCGCAGACGGAAAAGGCGCCGATAGTCGTCGAGGCGATCATCGACGAGACCGGCTACCGCGAATACCTCAAGGCGGGCTACCCCGACAGCGACGCGCGCATCGAAAACGTCGATGAGTTCATCAATGCCGCACACATCTTTGCCGAGAACTCGGAGGACGGGTCGCTGCGCGCTTTCGTCGAGGAGGTCGCTCTCGTCGCCGACGTCGACTCGCTCGACACCAAACAGGGACAGCTCACGCTGATGACGCTGCACAACGCCAAGGGGCTCGAGTACGACTGCATCATCGTGGCCGGCCTCGAGGAGGGGCTCTTCCCGCACTTCAACTCGATGAACGACGGGCGCGACATCGAGGAGGAGCGGCGGCTGTTCTACGTCGGTATGACGCGCGCGAAGAAACGCCTCTACCTGTCCTACGCCAACATGCGGCGCAAGATGGGACACATCGAGGGGGTCAAACCGTCGCGGTTCCTCTACGAAGTGCCCGAGGACTGTCTCGACCACACGATCAGCCGGCCGACGGCCGCGACGGGCGGGCTCTTCGGCGACGATTTCCAGCCGTACGTGGCCGGGGGCGATCGGTGGACGCGGGGCCGCGACAGCGGATTCGCGCCGCAGGAGCAGCCCGACTACGAATCCCAGTCGCAGGACGCGCCGGCGGGGTATCGCGTCGGCATGCGTATCCGCCACGACGCCTTCGGCGCGGGGGTCGTGCGCAAGGTGGAGGGCAGGGGGGAACAGACTCGCGTCACCGTGATTTTCGACACGGGCGGCGAACGGAAGTTTCTTGCCCAGTTCGCCCCCATGCGGCCCTCTTGATTATGAAAATCGACGACAAGCTCATACGGCACCTCGAACGCCTCGCCAGGATCGATCTCGGCGACGAGGAGCGTCGGTCACTCGGCGTCGAACTGTCCCGTATAATAGAGTTCGTCGAAACGCTCAAGTCGGTAGATACCTCCGGCGTCGATGCGGCACCGTTCGCCCGCCACCTCGACAAAGAACACATGCGCGACGACGAACCCACAGACGGGCTCGGCCGCGACGACATCCTCGACCGGGCCCCCGACACCACCGGCGGTTTCTTCCGCGTTCCCCCCGTCATCGACAGGGGAGACGGGGAGTAGTCCATGGAGCCACGCCGTCTGTCCATAACCGAAGCGCGCGCCCTCCTCGTCAGTGGCGACCTTTCCCCCACGGACATTGCCAGAGACATCGTCCGCGCCGTGGAGGATCGCGACGGCGACGTCGGCGCCTATCTGGATTTCTACCGTGACAGTTTCCTCGACCGGGCCCGCGCCGCGACGGCATCGGGTGGCTGGCGCGACCGGCCCCTCGGCGGGATCCCGATCGCGATCAAGGACAACATCTGTGTCGCCGGCCGGCGCACGACGTGTGGTTCGCGCATGCTCGAGCGCTGGAAGAGCCCGTACTCGGCCACGGTTGTGAGAAAGCTCGAAGAGGCGGGTGCAATTATCTGTGGTAAAACAAGTTGCGATGAGTTTGCCATGGGGTCCTCCAACGAGAATTCCGCCTTCGGACCGGTAAGAAACCCTTGGGACAGGGCGCGGGTACCGGGCGGTTCGAGCGGTGGATCGGCCGCCGCGGTGGCGGCCGGGATGGCGCTCGGAGCACTCGGGAGCGACACCGGCGGGTCGATCCGGCAGCCGGCCGGGTTCTGCGGGGTTGTGGGCTTGAAGCCCACATACGGACGCGTGTCGCGCTACGGACTCGTCGCTTTCGCCAGCTCGTTCGACCAGGTGGGTCCCGTCACGAAGTCGGTCGAGGACGCAGCGCTTCTGCTCGATGCGATCGCGGGCAGGGACCCGCGCGATTCGACGAGCGTGTCGGCGCCGCCGGGCGATGTGTCGGGAGAACTCGACGGCGGACTCGAGGGACTGGTCCTGGGCGTTCCGCGCGAGTTTCTCGAAGGCGAAATGAGCAGGGAAGTAAGATCAAATTTCGACGCACTCGTCGTCCGTCTCGTCGCGGCCGGCATCAGGGTCCGCGACGTCGAACTGCCCCACGCCCCCCACGCTGTTGCCGCCTACTACGTTATCGCCAACGCGGAGGCGAGCGCAAACCTCGCCCGTTTCGACGGCGTCAAATACGGCCACCGAGCCGATGACGCCGGCGGCCTGCCCGAGATGTATGCGAGAACGCGGGGCGAGGGATTCGGCGCCGAGGTCAAGCGGCGGA
>CBDUWU010000301.1:0-3613 GCA_965371015.1 uncultured bacterium
GGAAAGCGAAGATATCGAGGGGCTGGAAGAAGCGCCCGAAATCGAGGCCGACGGCATCGCCGTTCCACTACTCCCCGGGGAACATGAGCCGGTGTCGGCGAGCAGCGAGGAGGGTGGGGAAAAGTAGGTCGTCAAGTTGGTTTTCGCTTGACAAATTAATGACTTACGGATAAATTCATAACTTTGCAGCCCTACACTTCCTTGCCCGGAAGTCCTGCTCAACTTTTGAACTGACAATAAGTTAGAGATATGGCGGTCGCTCGCTGAGGCCCCGAAACGCTCCGACTGGCAGCCGGTTCGGCGGAGTTATCCACAGCGGCAAGACTGTAGCAGATTATTTTACAATAATTTACGGAGGAATTGTGCCGACGATCAATCAGCTGGTCCGGAAGGGACGTAAAATCCAGAAGTCCAAAACTAAGACCCCGGCGATGCAGGCGTGTCCGCAGAAGCGCGGCGTTTGCACGAGGGTCTACACGGCAACACCGAAAAAGCCGAACTCGGCCATGCGCAAGATCGCCCGTGTCCGGCTGACCAACGGCTTCGAAGTCACCGCGTATATTCCGGGTGAAGGACACAATCTGCAGGAGCACTCGATCGTGCTCATCAGGGGCGGCCGTGTCAAGGACCTGCCGGGCGTGCGTTACCACATCATTCGCGGCGTCCTCGATACTTCGGGAGTTGACGGCAGGAAGAACAGCCGTTCGAAATACGGCGTCAAGCGGCCCAAGGCATAAATAAAGAGGAAATCAACGAGACATGCCGAGAAGAAGAGCAACCAAGAAAAAAAGTGTTCCGGGCGATCCGCGATACAACGACATTATCGTCGCGCGCTTTATCAATTACGTGATGCGCCGGGGCAAGAAATCGACGGCCGAGAGGCTCGTCTACGATTGTTTCGATATGATCGAGCAGAAATCCGGCCAGAAAGGCGTCGAGGTCTTTCGCAAGGCGATCGACAATGTCAGGCCGGCACTCGAGGTTTCGTCCCGCCGGGTCGGTGGCGCAACGTACCAGGTTCCAATCGAAGTACGGCAGCCGCGGCGGCTCGCGCTGGCGATGCGCTGGGTGACGAGTTTCGCCAGGAACCGTACGGAAAAAACGATGGCCGAACGCCTGGCAAACGAATTACTCGCCGCGTCGAAGAACGATGGCCCGGCGATCAAGAAAAAAGAAGACACCCACAAGATGGCCGAAGCCAACAAGGCCTTCGCCCATTTCAGGTGGTAGACACGAACCCGCGGGGTTGGTGGGCTGAGTGCCCAAACCGCCAGCGCGGAACATAATATTTTTACGCCTTGCCGTTTATCGCGGTGGCGTACGGACTCGGAGGCTTTTGATTAGAAGAGCACCTGAGCGAATTACCCCTCCGGCATCCCGCTGACCGAATGAGCCAGACCGCTCAACCGGTTCCGGGTACCGGTTTGAACGGTTATTAAAATGGCTCGACAAGTACCTCTAGAAAGAGTTCGCAATATCGGCATCATGGCACACATTGATGCCGGTAAGACGACTATCACCGAGAGAATGCTCTATTACACGGGCAAACTCCATCGGATGGGCGAAGTGCATGATGGAGCCGCCACGATGGACTGGATGGACCAGGAGCGGGAGCGCGGGATTACGATCACTTGCGCTGCGACCACGTGCTTCTGGAAGGACAGCGAGGGTGGGGAGACTCGGATTAACATCATAGATACGCCCGGTCACGTGGATTTTACGATGGAAGTCGAGCGCAGCCTGCGCGTGCTCGACGGTGCGGTTGCGATCTTTTGCGCGGTCGGCGGCGTCGAGCCCCAGTCGGAGACCGTCTGGCGCCAGGCGGACAAATACGGCGTTCCCCGGATCGCGTTCGTCAACAAGATGGACCGTATGGGCGCCGATTTCCTGAATGTCGTCGGGATGATCCGTGAGCGCCTCGGCGCAAACGCCGTTCCGATCCAGCTGCCCATGGGCGCGGGCGACATGTTTACCGGGATCATCGATCTGATCCGGATGAAGGCTTTCTATTATCACGAAGATACTAAAGGGGCGACGTACGAGGAGCAGGAAATTCCCGACGATCTCATGGACATAGCCAGAGAGTACCGTGAGAAAATTGTCGAGAATCTGTCGGATTTCGACGACGAGCTGATGGAGCAGTTTCTCGATACGGGTGAGGGGGCGCAGGTCACGCTTCGCGACGTGATGCGCCGGGCGATGCTCGAGGGCAATTTCGTCCCAGTCATGTGCGGTTCGGCTTTCAAGAACAAGGGCGTGCAGCGTCTGCTCGACGCCATTGTTCATCTGCTGCCGTCTCCCGTCGATATCCCCCCTGTTGTCGGAATCAACCCCTACACGACCAAAGAAGAAACGAGAGAGGCCAGAGACGACGCGCCGCTTTCCGCCCTCGTGTTCAAGATTATGTCCGATCCGCACGTGGGCAAGCTCACTTATGTGCGCGTTTACAGCGGCGTGCTCGAGACGGGCAAGCAGTTTGTCAATGCTACGAACAACAAGAAGGAACGAATCGGCCGCCTGTTGCAGATGCACGCCAACAAGCGTGAAGAGCGGGACGTGGTCTACGCGGGAGATATAGCCGCGGTGGTGGGGCTCAAGAAATCCCGTACGGGAGACACGCTGGCGGATCCGAAGCACGTCGTTCAGCTCGAGGCGATGCACTTCCCCGAGCCGGTACTGTCGGTGGCCATCGAACCGAGGACGAAAGCAGACCAGGATAAACTCTCCATCGCCATGGACAAGCTGAGCGACGAAGACCCGACGTTTCGCGTGAGAGGCGACGAGGACACGGGGCAGACGCTGATTTCGGGCATGGGGGAACTCCACCTCGAGATTCTCGTCGACCGTATGCTGCGCGAGTTCAAGGTCGAGGCCAACGTGGGAAAACCGCAGGTGGCGTACAAAGAGTCCATCGCAAAGGCGGCGGGTTCGAACCTGAAGTTCGCCAAGCAGAGTGGCGGCCGCGGGCAATACGGCCACGTTGTGATCGAAATCGAACCGAACGCCGACGGCGACGAATTTGTCTTCGAAAACAAAATCACAGGTGGCTCGATTCCCCGTGAGTACATTTCCGCCGTTGAGCAGGGAATCAAAAATTCCATGACTTCGGGGGTTCTCGCGGGTTATCCGGTCGTCGGCATAAGGGTGAGGTTGATCGACGGGTCGTACCACGACGTCGACTCGAGCGAAATCGCCTTCAAGATTGCCGGTTCGATGGCGTTCAAGGAAGCGGCCCGCAAGGCGTCGCCCGTGCTGCTCGAGCCGATCATGGACGTAGAAGTTGTTGTTCCTCAGGAATATATGGGTGACGTCATGGCCGACATCAATTCGCGGCGCGGAAAGGTCGGAGGCATGTATCAGCGGTCGGACGCGCAGGTTATCGCCGCCCGCGTGCCGCTGTCGAAAATGTTCGGGTACGCCACCGACCTGCGTTCGCTGACGCAGGGGCGCGCCGTGTACACGATGCAATTCTCGCGTTACGAAAAACTGCCCGCGAGTCTGGCCGAAGATCTGGTCAGCAGGTTTCAGGGCAAGGTCGTCAGGAACTAGACAGGAGGAGCCAGATGGCGAAGAAGAAATTCGAACGGACCAAGCCACACGTAAACGTCGGGAC
>CBDUWU010000302.1:0-3604 GCA_965371015.1 uncultured bacterium
GGCCATATGGTACCAAACTGTGCACCGAGTACCGGCGCAACCGCCACGGCCATCCCCACTGTGCTCGCGATGGTGACACCGACCATCAGCTGCCAGTTCCGGGTCAGGCGCGCGTCGATACCAGCCCTCGTTTGAATCTCTTGTCCGGTGGATTTTTTTGACATCTCGCTCCCTCCGAATCGCAAATCAATAATACTACACGACGAATTGGCTGGTGCGGCGACCTGGATGGAGGGCATAGATGCGTACAGTCCCCGGATACCGGACGGAAATCTGCCGGATACCCGGAAATCAGGCCATGGGTTGCCAGGGTTCTTACCACTTCGGCGCATGAAGAGTGCTCGGAAGATTCATAGAATCAGGATTCGTGCCAAAGGCGACCGGAGCCGCCGCCCCATCAAAAAAAGTAACCGACGGTGAAGTTGAGGAGGACGTCGTGGCGGGTACTGGTCGAAACGGTGAATTCTACGGGCGCGGCGGGAATGTCTATACCGAACACGACGCCACCGCCGTTTTCATAGTTGTCGGCCGCGACGGTGGTGTTCCACTCGTCGAACACGTTGCCGATGTTCCACCGTGCAATCACGTAAAACCGGCGATAATACTCCCACTGGACGCCGAGCCCGAATGTCTGTGCGTTGGGCCCGGTGAGCTCCTGGTACTTGAAGCCGACAAACGTGTTCGGCTTTCCCAGCCAGGTATATGGATTCTGCATGCCGCCGACGGTGAACATCCACGCGACCGGCGGCGTACCGACCGCCGTGGTGCCCAGGTACAGCGACTGGAACAGCGTCACCTTTCGATGAACGGGAATGCGAACACGCCAGTCAAAGTGGTAACGCGTAACGGCGACGTCGCTGCCGGTGCTCGTCGACGTCGCCTCGCCCATCAACTGGGCGAACACTCCCCGGCGTGGGAATATAGTCCGGTCGATCGTGTCGATGCGCAGCAGGGCAAACGCTGGAAACATCGCCGCATATTCGTCGGGGTATACGTCGGCGCCGCTGTCGAGGCGCGTGTCGATGTACTCGGCCCGTCCACCTCCCGCCAGCGCGACATGGCTCGCAAAGAGATTGCCGAGCGCTACCTCCCCGAACGTGTACGTGGTCCGGTAGTCGGCCGCCTTGAAGTCGTCAATATATACATTGAGCTGGCGCCACGACGAATTGATACGTCCGCTGACGCCGAATGACCGGAATGTCCGACCGGCGGGCGTGAAGTACCACACTTCGCCGGCGATGTCCCGCCCGATCCGGAAGTCGAATGCGAGGGACGACCCCTCAATACCGACGTTTCGCAAGGTCACATTGAGGAGGGCGGCGAGGTTGGTTTCGCTGTCGTATCGGAAGCCCGCACGCGCGATATTCCGGCTTCGCTCGACGACGTTAAAATAGAGATACGTTCCTTTTCCCGCTGTTTTCTTGACGGAATATCCGACGCGCTGAAAAAAGTCGTACTTGTAATTCCGGTCGACCGCCTTGTCGATGTCGGCGACCGTCATCAATAACGGGGCGCGAATCTGCAGTTCCGTCTCGACAATGCGGAGAGGTATCCGCTCGAGGCCTTCTATGACGACGTTTGTGACGAGCAGCGAGTCGACCCGGTCCGGTTGCCACCGGGGCTTTATATCGCCCAGGGCACGGACCGAATCGGCCAGCGCGCGTAGTTGCGGCAACACGGCCCGTGCCGCCACCTCGCCCCTCTCGATGAAATATGCGGCCTGGTCGAACGCGACGCTTAACTTCCGCGATTCGGGTACGATCAGGATGTCGCACAGCCGCTTCTGCTCCCGCGACGTCCCCGCGATCTGGAAGTGGATCGTCTGGTCCATGATGCGAAGCATCGAGTTGAGTTCGCCCTTGCTGTAGAGGGGCTCCGCCGCGTCCACCCCGATCACAATGTCGGCGCCGAGATCGAGAACATCTATTGCGGGCAGGTTGCGGGCCACGCCACCGTCGACGAGCAGGCGCCCGTCGATGACCACCGGCGTGAATACCGTCGGCACCGACATGCTCGCGCGTATCGCCTCGGCGAGGTTCCCGCTTTTCAGGACGACGGCCTCGCCGTTGACGATGTCGGTCGCCACGCAGACGAACGGAGTCGGAAGGCGAGAGAAATCTTCGATGTGTCCGACGGGCACCGTGAGCCGCGACAGGAACTGGGTGATCTTCTGCCCCGCGATCAGGCCGGTCGGAAGTTCGGGCTTCCAACCCTCGAGTGGAAACGTCATCGCATAACGCGCATCCCACCGTTTGAACGCCATGGCCAGCGTCCGGCGGCCGACGGCGTCGGAGAACATCTCGTCCCAGTCGACGTTGACCGACAGCGATTCCAGCTCCGCCACACTATAGCCGGCGGCGTAGAGACCGCCGAGCACAGCGCCCATGCTGTTGCCCGACACGTAGTCGATAGGCATACCGACTTCCTCGAGCACTTTCATCACTCCGACGTGCGCGAACCCGCGCGCGGCACCGCCGCTGAGCGCCAGCCCGACACGAGGCCGGTCCCGGGCACTTGCCGGCAGCGCCGCCAGCAGCAGGGCGGCAACTACGAAGTAGCGGCTGATATTCGTGGGTTTCATATCCTGTTTGTTTATCAAATATTGTGGTAGCCGACAACCCCGATCCGGTCCGGGTGACCCGAACCAGGTATCGCCTGTCTGGCAGGCTTCGTGCTATTGTAGGACGCGTACAAAGGAGCTGCAACCGCCATGACAATCAATAACGATTCGATGAAGACGCCGAAATACCCGCGGGGCTTTCTTACCGCGCAGCAGATAGAGGAGTTCTGGCAGTCGGGATACCTCGTCATCAGAGGGCTGTGTTCGATCAAGGAACTTCGCAGCTGGCAGGAAGAATGCCGGCGCGTGTGGGACAGCGTCGAAGTGACCGAGGACAACCCGCGGCTCCTCTGGCGCGACCGCGTCACAGAGGGGCGTGTCGCCGACCGCATCGACCCGCTGCTGGATATTTCGCCGGTGTTTCAGCGGTTGACCGGTGACCCCCGCCTCGTCAGGTCCGCCGCCGACGTGATCGACGCCGACGCCGACGTTTTCAAGTCCTGTCTCATTTCCAAGCGGCCGGGCACTACCGGCGACGCGCTGCACCAGGATTATCCTCGCTGGCCGGGCACCGGCGACATTTCCCCCGACGACTTCGTCAACGTCCTCATGCCCATCGACCCGTTCAACCTGGACAACGGCGCGATCGAGTTGTTTCCGGGCTACCACCGCCACCGGCTGGAAGAGCCGACGGAAGAGCTGCGCGACGTCGATAAATCACAGGTCGATCTGAGCAAAGGCGTCGTGCTGACGCTCAACCCGGGAGACTTCGTCCTCTTCCACGTGCTCTTGCCCCACCGCAGCGGGCCCAACCGAACGTCGCGAAACCGGGAGTCGCTGTTCATCACCTACGTCCGCTCCGGACACTGAGCCCTCCAGAAGACCGGCGATGAGACGGTGCCGGACAGCATCAGTCGATCGCCTCGAGCGTGATCACTTGCACGTCCGAAAACCACAACTCGAACGAGCCGTCCGACGAACGGAACCTAGTCGGTATCACGAGGGGGCCGATCTCGCGCTGGTCTTCCCACGTCGTCACGAGCG
>CBDUWU010000303.1:0-3575 GCA_965371015.1 uncultured bacterium
CAGGAGCGCGGCAGGCTCCTCTCGGCGGGAATAAGCGTAAAGTGCATTATCCCGCCGAAGGCCCGGCGTTGTAAATGATGCGATTGCATCATTTTGACCGTAGCGTTGACTCGACTGTAGAGGGGAGAGGGCCGCTACGAGTTTGGCTTTAAACGCCTCTTCTCGGTCGACCCGCGTGCAGAGATGCTTCGATCCGACCACATCCCGGTCGAGAAATAGCGCTCACCCGTATCGCATAGAATCGTGACGATCAGACTATACTGCTTCGTGGCGGCCGCCGTAACGGCCGCATGCATATACGCGCCTGACGACGGGCCGACAAATATACCCTCGCGCGCGAGCCGGTCGCACCTCGCGAGAGATTCCTCTATCTTGACGTCCGTTTTATTGCCGAGCAGCGACTGGTACTGTATTCAGGGAACGATATCGCCGGGCTGGCCGTGCGGATTGAGCCCCTCGATACCGGGAAACGGCTCGGGCACTACGGCGACGATTTTCATGGCCGGATTCACCCTGCGGAGGCGCCGGCCGACGCCGGTAATGCTGCCGCCCGTCCCGATACCGCACACGAACGCCTGGGGCGGTTCGAGCGATCTCGCCTCCAGCTCCTCGAGGATCTCCCGCCCGGTCCCGTCGTAGTGGGCCTGCCAGTTGTCCGGGTTGTCGTACTGGTTACAGTACCAGTAGCGCCCGGGTTCGAGATCGGCCAGCCGGCGCGCTTCCTGGATGGCAAAGTCGTACCCCTCCATGGGGTCGGTCTCGATGACCTCGGCGCCGTGGGCGCGAATGCGATCGATCCTCTCGCGGCTGGCGTTACCGGGAACGACCAGCGTGACGCCGACGCCCAACGCGGCGCCGAAAGCGGCGTAAGCGATTCCCGCGTTTCCCGAGGTGCTGTCGAGAAGCCGCCGGCCGCCGTCGAGGCGACCGGCATCGATCGCGCCGCTCATCATGCGCGCGACCGGCCGGTCCTTCAGGGAGCCGTTGGGATTGGCCGTCTCCAACTTGGCGAACAGCCGCGTTCCCCCGGGTATGCCGTCGAGGAAAGACAGTTCGATGAGCGGCGTGTTGCCAACCGATTCGAACAGCGGGGAGCGACGCGCGCGGCGCTCCGTCATGCCGTTCTCCTCGCGGGCGTCACACCCGAGCAGAACTGGTCGTAGTCGACGTAACCGGGGAATTCCTCAATTCCATCGCCGCAGTAGCGACAATCCGGATCGCGCTCCACGCGAAGCGTGTTGAAACTCGAGGCGAGTGCGTCGTAAAGCAGCAATCGGCCGACCAGCGGGGTGCCCCGGCCGAGGAGCAGTTTGATTGCCTCGACGGCCTCCAACGTACCGATAACACCGGGCAACACGCCGAGCACTCCCGCTTCGGCGCACGACGGAGCCAGTTCGGGCGGCGGAGGCTCCGGATACAGGCACCGGTAGCACGGCCCGGGCGTATCGGGGTGTCCCGGCCAGAACACCGACACCTGGCCCTCGAAGCGGAAGATGCTGCCGTGGACGTTCGGCAGCCGCAGTTTGACGCAAGCGTCGTTGACGAGGTAACGCGTCTGGAAGTTGTCGGTGCCGTCGATCACCAGGTCGTAACCGGCGAAGATGTCCTCGACGTTGTGGCGATCGAGCCGCGTCTCGTAGATCCGGACGTTGATGTCGGGGTTGAGCGCGAGCAATGTGTCTCTGGCCGACGTCACCTTCGGCGTTCCGACGCGGGAGTCGGTGTGGAGGATCTGTCTCTGCAGGTTCGAGCGGTCGACCACGTCGTCGTCGACGATTCCAACCGTGCCGACGCCGACTGCGGCGAGATAGAACGCCGCCGGACAGCCAAGGCCGCCGGCGCCCACGAGCAGAACCCTGCTCGAAAGCAGTTTGAGCTGTCCCGCCTCGCCAACCTCCGGTATCAGCATGTGTCGGCTGTATCGCTCTCTCCCGCGATCGTCCAGCGTACGAGGCATCTCGATCGGCAGTCCGGCGTTTTTCCAGCGGACGAATCCACCCGCGACCGAATAGACGTTGTTAAATCCCATACGATCGAGGTCGTCGGCGGCGAGTATCGAACGATCCCCGCCCGCGCATAACAGCGCGACCGGTGTGCGGATATCCCGCACCACGTCCTCGATCTGCAGCTCGAGAAACCCGCGCACGATGCGAATTGCGCCCGGGGGACTCCCGGCGGCGACCTCGTCCGGTTCCCGGATGTCGATCAGTACGCCACCGTTCTGGCCCAGGTCGTGCGCTTGACGGGGTGTGAGTTCGGGGATCCGTTGTCGCAGCTCGTGGAGCCGCCGGTCTTTCGCGCGGACCAGACCGCCGGCGACGGCGGGGATGATGGAAATGACCATTCCCGCGACCACGGGAGAGTCCAGCCCCTCGAGCGACCGGATGTTGGTGTCGCCGACGTACACGTTGACGAATCCGCGCACACCGCCGCCGTCATCCAGTATGTTGTCCAGCAATCCCTGCGCGCGGCTGCCCACGTCTCGCAAGACCTCTCCGACCGTGCCGCCGTTTCCCGGCAGTGTCGGTGCGCCTTCCGTGTAGCCGCGCAACGGTGCGGGTATTCTTACGATGATTTCGTTCATAACTCCAACCTTTCTTCTTCGAACCACCCATCGATGAGACGCCAGGAACGAATGGTCTCCGCGCATCCCCCGGCGACGGAGACAATCACGTACGAGTAGCCCGGCCACGCGGCGTCCAGATCGGTTCGCGAGGGCTCGGCCGGGTGGTCGGGGTGGGAATGCCAGATTCCGACCACGTCCAGACCGCGGGCTGCCGCGAGTCGATCGGCGCGGGCGAAATCGTCGGGGTCGAGTACGTAGCGGTCGCGCGATCGTTCGGTGTTGAGGTTGAGCGCTGCGGTAACGCTTGCGACGACCGTTTCACCCTCGTTGAACCCTCCGATCAGCAACCCGCAAGACTCATGGGGATATCTCCTCGACGCGTTCTCCTCGATCTTCCCCCGCAGCACCCGCCGCAGTTTCAGAGTGTATCCTGGACCGTCAGCCACGTTTATCACTCCACTTCCGGCTGTTTCTCGTTCCTGTATGACAAAAACAGCCGCCGGATAGCCGGCGGCGTCGCAACGTACCAAAGCCGCCGGAGGTCCGGTGGCCGCTCGTTAACTGCGTGTCAGGTCAATGGAGCAGGCAACCCGCATACGCAGACGCGGCGGCAACCGGACTGATATGGGTGCCGCTACAAATACAATGACGAAATATCCGCTGATTGATTCTCATCTGTTTACCCCTCACTAAATAACACTAAAACGGTCCGAGTTGTTTGTCAAGCCCCATAGGGTGGAAAAGTTCATTTGAGCTAATAAAGCAGGGGAGTTGTCACGCTGTTTCTATTGTGCGTCAGCTCGGGGGAGGCAACATTCCGCCCATTGCGCTGTTAAAACAGTACTTACACAACTCCATCCATCCCCGGCCCTCGCTTGCGGGAAATTGCGCGCCATAACATTGCGCGCCCGGGCAGCGTCTGGCGCACAGGATTTCGTTCGGGACGTCGCCGCCCAAAATGATGCAAACGCATCATATACCGGCCCTCCCGGAGTCGATAGACTTGTAG
>CBDUWU010000304.1:0-3568 GCA_965371015.1 uncultured bacterium
GACGATCCGCTCCAGGCGCTGACCGACGAACCAGCGGACGAAACAACCGACGCGCCTGCCGACGCGCCTGCCGACGCGCCTGCCGACGCGCCTGCCGCGAAATCGTCGAAAGCCGTCGAAAAGAAAACGGCGCCCCCCGACACGTCATTCGAAAACCCGCAGGACTGGATCGGCGAACTCGGCGAAGGCAAAGAACAAATGACCGACGAAGAGGACTCCGGGAACCTGGTCAGCGAAGAATCCGATGACGCCGCTGCCAGCGGTGACGACCTGGACGATGACCCCCTGGCGGCGCTCGCCGACCACACGGGTGATCAGCTCAAGACGAAGGTACCCGAAGCCACCGAGCCGGAACCTGAAAAAGTCTGCATGGGCTTCCCCAATCTGGTGATGATTACCGGTCCCAGTTCGGGCCGAAAAATCCCCCTGCTGCCGATGACGATGAGCATCGGTCGCGAACACGACAATAACATCGAGCTGAAAGATCCGGATGTCGGACGCTATCACGCCAGGATACTCTACGAAAACGGAAGGTTTCTTCTGGAAGACCTGGAAAGCTCGAACGGAACGTGGGTCAACGGGGAGAAGATCACCAGCACCACCCTCAAAAACGGCGACCGGGTTAAGATCGGCGATATCGAAATGGCCATCGACTTCGACTGATATCGACCGAACCGTTAAATTCTCTCGATCCAGCGGTCGACGATCCAACCGGAAAGATCCCCCGGCAGGTGTATCTGTATCCAGCCCGGCCGTGTTTCGCCCGTCGAAACGCGCGTCCCCTCGTGCACTTTGAATTGCAGGATCGATTCGGTACTGGGACCGCCGTAGACGGCGACTTCCTGCCTGACGACTATGGCGGCGCGGCGGGCCGAGGCGTCACGGTATTTGTTCCACGACGAAGCACCGGACAACGCAAGCAGCAGCGCCAGGGCCGCAAGGGCGAGCGCGAAATCGCGCGATTTGTCGAGACCCAGAAACCTCCCCGGTGACGCGAGCGAAATTTTCGGATAAAGCCGCGAAACGATCGACGTGTCTCTAAAGACGAACACGATAGAGACGATTATCAAGGCGAGATAGAGCAGTGACGTCACAAAGAGCGACTCGCGCAGGTTCAACCGCCGGGACATCCACGTCACCGTCCGTTTGAACGCGCCGGGGTCGTCGACGAACTGGCGGTCGCGCAGCATCGAACGGACCAGCGAGAGGTTGGCCCGCGCGTCTTCATCACGCGGGGCCAGCCGCAGAGACCGCTCATAATTGAGCACGGTCCGCCCCAGATCTCCCGATTTGTAGTACGCGTTGGCGAGGTTGTAGAAAAGCTCCGGAGACGACGCTCCGCGGTCCACCGATTCCTGGTACACGTCCGCCGCATCCTCGAACTCGCCGGTTTCGTAGAGCTGATTCCCGCGGGCGAACAGCTGGTAGACAGACACCTGCGACACCGCCGTCTGCGCCGTCACACCACCGGCCCAGAAGCACAACACTGCGAGTGCCCACGCCAGCGGCTTCATCGCAGGTGCTCCTTCTCGAGAGAGCGAATGACGTCACGGGCCCTGCCGGCCAGTTCTTCCCCCTGTTCCCCCGGAGCGGCGCCGGAGGCGAATCGCGCGGCATCGCAATCACCCAGAACCGAGCTCACCGCGGCGGCTGTTTCATCATCGACACCGCGCCGGCCGAGAAACTCGCCGACAGTGTCGACGGTAAGACCGGCGGCGGCGACATTCATTTTGTCGGCGAAATACCCCGTTACCGCTCCGGAAACGGCGGCGAACCCCTCCTCGCTCCGGCCAGCGCGAAACGACTTGCGCGCGGCCTCGAGCTTTCTGTCGGCATCCCGCAGGGCGCGGCTCGACCGGGCAAGCCCCACGTCGGAACGAAACCGGCGGCGGCGGCGTTCCACCACGACGGACGCGGCCAGCGCGAGTAGCGGTAACGCGTGGACGGCCAACAGCCAGCGGACGTCCCCGATGCCGATGCCCGCCGTCGCCGTCATGGCCGACGGTACCGGATGGATGAAGCGGATGTCCTGGCTGATCACCTCGAAGTCGTCCCCGGTGCCGGCGTAAATGATTTTGCGCCCCTCTTCCTGCGTACCCGGCTGGACGTCGAGGTGAACGGGGTGCGAACTGGCCACCAGGTATTTCTTTTTGACGGGATCGAAGTACGGCAGCTCGACGGCGGGTATCGTCAGCTTCCCCTGTTCGCGGGGTACGACGACGTAGTCGTATTTCTTCCGGCCCGACACGATGTAGGATTTCTTGAATACGTCCGAGTGTGAACCCGACTCATAGACCTTGAACGCTTCCATGCCGTCGAGCGCGGGCGGGGCCACCGTTTTCATATTGCCTCGCCCGTTCATCACGACGGTCAGATTGACGGGCTCGCCGACCTGGACGACCTGCTTGTCGGCGTACATCGACAGCGTCAACCCTTCGGCGACGACTCCGCCGAAACCTGGGGGCTTCCCCCGCCCGGGAAGCGGGAGCACGGCGATTTCCCGGGCTCTGGTCCGGAGTGTCTGCGCCTTGCCGAAACCGCGCGAGCGGAAATTGCGGCTGAAGAAATCGTCGAGCTTGTTGGCGCTCAGGTCATCCAGAACGACGTCGACACTCGCCGGACCGATGACGAACAGGCCGGGAGACGTCGGAAAATACGCTCGCTTGATCTCGTTGACCAGGAACTTCCGGTTGTTCAGCGTGACGTAATACTTGTTTTGCGGCGGAAGATCTTCCACCCAGAAACCTTCGGCCTCTGGCGGCGAGTAGTTCGGGCTGCGCAGGAGGTTGACACGGCCGTCGGTGTAGTAACCAAGAGTCCATGTGATCTGCTGGTTTACATACACGGTGTCGCGGTCGGTCGCCGCCTCGATGAAAATACTGCGATCCTCGTCACCGCCGGAGCCGGGCAGGCTCCCCTGGCTTATGGAGCCCGGCGAAGGAGTCTGCCGCTGGATCGACGCGGCGGCGGCCGTGACTTCCAGCTCGATGGGCCGGGTGGTGTACTCCTTGTCGGCGATAACAACCTTGACGGGACCGATCTCGAACCGGCCTTCGGTTTTCGGCACGATGACATAGCGGTAAGAGATCGACGACTGGATCCGCCCGTTGATCATGCTGAAATTCTGCGACGTCCCTCCGTTGTAGACGTCGAAGTCGGCGAGCGGGGGCAACTCGGGCTCTGCGGATCGGCGGAACTTCCCCTGCACGGTCACCGTGAGCGTGATCTCGTTCCCGACGCTGGCGGCGGCACGGTCGAGTTCCGCCTTCACGGTCACATCGTCCGCGCGCGCGGTACCCGCGATCGCGGTGATAAAGACAAATATCGCCAGCGTCAACCACTTCATCGGCTACCAGTCCTTGCCCGATTTCTTCTGCCGGCGGAATGCGGCCTTGCGGCGTTCCTCCTGCAGCTTTTTCTCCTGCTCCTCGAGCGCCTGCAGGATGCGCATCGCGTCTTCCTTCGACATCTTCTGGAGGTCTTCCTCGCTCAGCTGCGGCTGAGGTACCTGCGTCGAATCGGGTTTCGGCGGGGGCGCCTGCGTCGAGTCGGGCTGCTGTTGCTGCTC
>CBDUWU010000305.1:0-3530 GCA_965371015.1 uncultured bacterium
GGGTCGCCGGGGCCTACGGTCTCCTCGTTGCGGTGGAAGAGCGGTGGCGAAACGAAGAGACGCATTATTTCGACGACAGCGAAGAGAACTCTCCGGGACTCGATCGCTTCCCGGACGGCGTGACGGTGGCCGACGTGCAGGCGATGCTGGCAGATGCCGCCGCGACGATCGGCGCCACGCGACCGACGGCGGTCAACCTCCACTGGGCGATCGAACGCATGGCGGTGGTATATGGTGGGGACTGGGATTCGCCGGCGGCGCTGCTGCGCGCACTTCGCAACGAAGCCGTCGCGATCTACAACGAGGACCTGGAAATGTGCCGCGCGCTCGGCCGTCACGGAGCGGAACTCCTCGAGGACGGTGCCCGGGTCGTGACGCACTGCAACACCGGCGGTCTGGCGACGAGCGGGTTCGGGACCGCGCTGGGCGTCGTGTTCGCCGCCGTCGAGGCGGGGAAGTCGGTGCACGTGTTTGCCGACGAAACGAGGCCGCTGCTCCAGGGCGCGCGACTGACCGCGTGGGAGTGCGTCCGCAACAAGATTCCGGTGACGGTGCTGGTCGACGGGGCTTCTTCGTCTCTGCTGGAACGCGGCGGGATCTCGTGCGCCATCGTCGGCGCCGACCGGATCGCCGCCAACGGCGACGCGGCCAACAAGATCGGCACGCACAATCTCGCCATCGTCTGCCACCGGTTCGGAGTGCCTTTCTACGTGGCGGCCCCGTCGAGCACCATCGACCCGTCACTCAGTAACGGCTCGCTGATACCAATTGAGCAGCGCGACCCCAGCGAGGTCCTGGGATTTGCCGGTGTGAAGACATCGCCGGAGGGCGCGCAGGCGTTCAACCCCGCGTTCGACGTCACTCCGGCCGCATTGATCGCCGGGATCATCACCGAAAAAGGCGTGTTCCGTCCGCCATACGAATTCGACAAAGAGGGAGTGCTTTCTTGATCGAGTACGTTGTTATCTGTACCGCCGCGCTGATCGCGTCGGGGCTCACGTTTTTTTCGGGTTTCGGCCTCGGTACCCTTCTCCTGCCGATGTTCGCCCTGTTCTTTCCGCTGCCGTCCGCGATTGCCATGACGGCCGTCGTCCACCTGCTGAACAATCTGTTCAAGCTGTTACTGATCGGACAACACGCCAACAAGGACGTTGTAATCCGTTTCGGCGCCCCGGCGGTGCTGGCCGCGTTTGCCGGCGCAATGGTGCTCTTCCGGCTCACCGAACTGGAGCCGGTGGCCACATACCTTTTTGCCGGTTCCGTGCGCGTGATTACGCCCGTCGCACTCGTGGTGGCGGTGTTGATGGCCATCTTCGCGCTGGTGGAACTGGGACCCGTCAGCCGGAAAATACGTTTCGACAAAAAATTTCTCCCTCTGGGGGGGCTCCTCAGCGGTTTTTTCGGCGGACTTTCGGGCCACCAGGGCGCGCTCCGCAGCGCCTTTCTGCTCAAGTGCGGGCTGTCGAAGGAAGCGTACATCGCCAGCGGTGTCGCCGTAGCATGTATCGTCGATGTCGTGCGGCTGGGGGTATACAGCGCCAATTATGACTTTCTCTCCATCGGGGACCGTGTACCGCTGGTGGCGGCCGCCGTGGTGTCGGCGTTCGCCGGGGCGTTCATCGGCCGCCGGCTGCTCAACAAGGTCTCGCTCCGGGTAGTGCAGATAATCGTCGTCGTCATGTTGTTACTCGTCGCCGCCGGTCTGGGCACCGGGCTGATCTGACCCCCGTTCTTGTAATTCAGTCCACAAACCACTAAAATCCATCTTGCACCCCCTGGGAAGAGGAGAATCATGCAGCGTAAGGTATATACCGTCGACGAGGCCAACACCCTCATCCCGACCTTGCGGGAAGTCTTCCGCGGCATCGACCTTTACAAGTCGAAGATCCGGGACTCGGGCCGGAAGATGGAGGTGCTGAAACTCTTGTGGGACGACTCAGTCGCGGATTCCGGGAATCCGGATCACCAGGATTTCGTCGCCCACAGATCTTCTATTGAGAACGACGTCGGCGAAGTCGAGCGATTGATAAAGGATGAAATAATCCAGCGCGGCATCCGGTTTCCCGTCGGCGGTATCGAAAGCGGGCTGGTTGATTTCCCCTCTGTCTACGATGGGCGATGGGTCTATCTGTGCTGGCAGAACGGGGAAGAAGAACTGCGCTACTGGCACGAGACCAACTCGGGATTTCCGGGGCGGCAGCAAATCACGGACGAACAGCGGCGAACGATGGGACGGGATGGAAACGTGGAGGGGATCGACGATTCGGCGCTCGATTTCTGACTCGCAGAGAGGTGAAACGCGTGAATATAGATCTTGGCGGCAGTAATGTACTCGTGACCGGCGCAAGCCGGGGAATCGGCCGTTCGATTGCGGAGCACATGATCCAGTCGGGTGCGGGGGTGGTGGTACATTACAATTCCGATCGCGCCGCGGCGAACGCAGTGGTGGCCGCCTCGGACGGCCGGGCGGTAGCGATACAGGCGGATCTGGCCGATGCGGCCGGGAGCGCGCGCCTGTTCGAGGCGGCGCGGGATGCGCTCGGCGGGATCGACGTTCTGGTCAACAACGCGGGCATCGCCGTCGCCAGCCCGCTCGATGAGCCCCTGGACCGGTGCGTCGAGGCGTGGAACCACACCCTCGCCGTCAACCTCGTGTCGGCGGGCGTACTGAGCCGCGAGGCCATCCGGCACTTCGCCGCCGGCAGCGGCGGTCGCATTATTTTTGTAGCTTCCCGCGCCGCGTTTCGCGGCGACACACCCGAATACATGGCCTATGCCGCGTCGAAGGGCGGCATGGTGGCGCTCAGCCGTTCGATCGCGCGGGGATGCGGGAAATCGGGTGTCAAAGCATTCGTCATCGCTCCCGGGTTTACCCGTACGGAGATGGCGGATGAATTCATAGAACGATATGGAATGGAACTGGCGATGAAAGACGTCGCGCTCGACCGCATGACCGAGCCGGGTGACGTCGCTCCGATCGCGGTTTTTCTCGCGAGCGGGCTCGCCGATCACGCTACCGGTACGACGATCGACGTCAATGCCGGCAGTTACGTGAGGTGAAACAAACTATGGCGGGAGATCCCAACCTGAAGCTTGTGGAAGTTTTCAATGCCCAGGGCGAAATGGAAGCGCAGGTGATCCGGTCCATCCTCGAGGGTGACGGAATCGAGTCGATGTTGAGCGGGGAATCGGTGCGGCTGACGCACGCCCTCACCGTCGACGGGCTGGCCGAGGTCAAGATCCTCGTACGCGAAGACGAAGAGACCCGCGCCCGCGAAGTCATCCGCGTGTATATGGAGAACAACGGGTGAACAAAGGGCGGACGACGTCACGGGCGTGTTCTCGATCGCTCCTCGAGGGAGTTGCCTGGCTCGTGTTTCTCGGATTTCCTCTTCACGCGCCGGGAAAAACCGGTGTCGAGCGTGCCGACCATCTCCGGGATGTGTCCGTGCCGATGTTGTTCGTGCAGGGGACCCGGGACCGGCTCGCGGACCTCGACCTGATGTCGGGGGTATGGAGCGGACTCGGCG
>CBDUWU010000306.1:0-3500 GCA_965371015.1 uncultured bacterium
CAGCCGGGACGAGGTCCATTCCGCACACGTCACACTTTCCCGGTCCGTCCTTGACGATCTCCGGGTGCATCGGAGAGATCCATTTTCCCGAAAGATGTTCGTCGACGACATCCCCGTCCTGGTTGACGCGTGATTTCAAAACGCCCCGGACGAACATGTCGGGTTTGAGTCTTCTGTCGGAATTATCGACGATGGCGCGTACCCGGACGGTACGAGTTTTCGGATCGACCAGCGGATCGATGAAACTGATGGTCGCCTCGAAGCTCTCGCCGGGGAAAGACTGTGAACTGAACTCGACACGCTGGCCGAATCGCAGCCACGGCAGGTCCGATTCGTATGCCTCGAACATCACCCACAGTTTTGAGAGGTCTGCGATCGTGTAGATACGGGTGCCCGTCTTGACGTACATCCCTTCGAGTGCGTTTTTGTGGACCACGACGCCTCCGATCGGCGCGTAGATGGTCAGGTGGTCGGATACCTCCCGTGAAGTCTCGATCCGGTCGATCTGTTGCGCGGTGAGGCCGAACAAACGGAGCTTGTCGCGGGCCGCATCGAGTGTGGCGCGGGCAGTCGACATCAATATTTCACTGCTCGATCCGCTCAGCGACGAGATTGCTTCCTGCGCCTGGATCAGTTCCTCCTGTGTCGCGAGTAACTCGGGGGAGTAGATGTACACCAGGTGATCGCCTTTGCTCACGGAAACGCCGGTATAGTCGGCGTACAGCCGGTCGAGTCGCCCGGAGACCCACGCCGTGATGTAAGCCACCTTTGTTTCGTCGTAAGTGACGTTGCCCACCATCCTCACTTCGGATTCGGCCAGCGCCCTCACCGCGGGCGTTGTCTGGATTTTCGCCAATTGCTTCGCCGACTCCGAGAGACGCAGCTGCCGGGGACCCAGGTCTTCTCCTCCGCCCGTATCGAGCGGAATCAAATCCATGCCACAGATCGGGCACTTGCCGGGCTTCGGGAGTTTGACTTGAGGATCCATCGAGCACGTCCAGATCGTGGGCGCCGACACCGATGTTTCTGCGCCGTGTCCCGCGTGCCCGACTTGTGAAGATCCGCCGTCGCCGAGAATACGTCCGCCGAGTACGAACGCGATCACGGCCACAACGGCCATCGCAAGCACAAAACGCGTTTGCCTCGACATACGGCGATCGAGGAAGAATCGGATTTCACCAAGTAACTTCATGGTCTATCTCCTGGTTGTCAGAAAAAACAACGGCCTGAAATGTCCTCCGCTGCCGATCGATGTGGTGCCATCAATCGGCATTGCCGACAAACATCAAGTCTGTTCCCGTTATCATCTCGAGTTCAGCGCGACGTATCGCCAGGCTCGATCGGGAGCGTTCGAACTGCAGCTGAAAATCGAGCAACTGGCGCTGTGCGTCGAGTAGATTCAGAAAATCGGTTTCGCCCGCTTGATAGGCGGTGTAGTTCGCGTTGAGCGACTGCTCCGCCTTGGGTACGAGACCGTCGCGGTACAGCCGGGTCTTTCTCAACGCGTCCTCGTATTCAAACACGATCTTTTCCGTCATCGCCCGGAGGCGATTGACGGCATCGGCGTGGTTGTACTGGGCCTGGCGGTACCGGGCATCAGCCTCCTGCCTGCGCGACTTGTTCGCGCCGAACCAGAGGGGCAGCGTAATTCCCGCCGTCGCCGTCCACGCGTCTTTGCCACTGTCCGGCATGTTGGGATCGAGCGCTTCGCCTGTATTTATGTACCCGACACCAACGACGAAATCTGGATAAGATGCCTTTCCAGCTAACCGTTGGGCGGCGCGTCCCTTCTCCACCAGGTGAAGCAGTGACTTCAGATCGGGATTGTTGGCCAGAACATAGGCGTAAACACTGTTTCTATCTACGCCTGCTTCCTCCACGCCGATACCGGCGGGGAGGGGGAGATCGAGACTGTCGGGGAGATTCACGACCGCCTTCAACCGGGCCGCGACCGGGTCAATCATATCCTCAAAAGTGTAGAATCTGTCTTCGAGTTTGCCCAACTCGACCTGGGCTTTGATCACGTCGGGGTGCTGCGTCAACGCGACGCGGTATTTTGCCCTGGCGATGGATTCCCAGAATTTCAGAAGCTCGAAGTTTTCCCGGGTGATCGCGATGGCGCGCCCCAGGTAATAAAATTCGTAATACACGGACTTGACCTCGTAGAACAACTCGAGCTTCTTCGCCTCATACTTCTGATAGGCGGCGCTGGCTAACTCGACCGAGATATCCTTGCGAGCACCCAGCGTTCCGAACCACGGAAATGCCTGCTGGAGTTTCAAGGTTTGTATCTGGGGCCCAACCCGCGTCTCCACGCTTTCGATGAAGTAGCTATACGAGAACCTCGGATCGGGCAGTGCCCCCGCGTATCCCGTTTTTTCCAGAGCCGCTTTCCAATCGTGAAAAGCGGCGCGCAGCGACGGATTCTGCAAAGAAGCGTAAGTTAGGTAGTCCTCCAGGCTCGCGGTCTCGGGATCGAAACCGGAGGAGTATGTGGAGTCGGCCCCGCCGTCCGCGTTCTCGTAAACGGTGGTGAGCGAGTCGGCGAGACGGTGGGGCTGCTCCTGGGCAGCTGCTGGCTTCCCCTGCGCAACGACGGTCAACGCGAAAGCAACGACGGCGATCAATACACCGCTCGGAAAGGTCAGTCTCATGGCAATTGTTTTCTCCTTATGGGGTTTTCGGACACGTTTCCGCACATCTCTATATACAATAGCCGTGCCATCAGGTCAACATATTAAAACATAACAAGTTATGCGATTTCATCGCATCATGTCGAGTGAAAGAGTGATGATTATTCTTCAATAGTTGTAGAAAATAATGTAATTTTGTATAGACTGATACAGACAAAGACAAACACATGTCATAAAGCAGTCAGGAGACCATCGCTTGAAAGGACCGGAATCGATCGCAATCAAGATTCTTGCGCTGGCAGGTGTGACCGTGGTGACGCTGGGGGTTCATTACGGCTGGCTGATCGAGCCGATCTTCGGGCACGTACACTGGATCCACGCCATACACGGACGTTTCTGCTATATACCGATCGTCATGGCGGCTTCGTGGTTCGGCATCCGCGGCGGTCTTTACGCGGCGACCACTATTTCGGTGCTGGTTCTTCCATACGTGTTCCTGTCGCCTCCTGAAACGCATGATCTCGCGGGCGAACTGGCGGAGATCACATTCTATTTTGCCATCGCGATTCTGATCGGCGTGTTGATCGAACGCGAATTCAAGACGCGAAAAAAACAACAGGAAGCACAACTACAGGCTGAACGGTCACACGAGCTCTCGCTCGTCGGCCAGATTGCCGCCGGCATGGCCCACGAAGTCAAGAACCCGCTGGCGTCGATCAAGGGCGCGGCCGACATCCTCGCCGATGAAGACACGCTGCCGACGGAACGCGAGGAGTTCAAAACAATCCTTCGCAACGAGATCAAACGAATTGACACCACAATTACGGAGTTTCTCGCCTTTGCGCGCCCAAAAGAAACAAAGCTGGA
>CBDUWU010000307.1:0-3495 GCA_965371015.1 uncultured bacterium
GGGGAAAGTCGGAGCGTGAGGCCACGTCGGGCAACGGCATACACCTCTGGCACTGTCGCTCGATCACCATCGAGGACAACACGGTCACCGGCCACCGCGACGGCATATACTTCGAATTCGTCAATGACAGCCGGATCACGGGAAATCACAGCGAGGGCAACCTCCGGTACGGGCTCCACTTCATGTTCTCCCACGACGACGAGTACTTGAATAACGTCTTCATCGAAAACGGCGCGGGGGTGGCGGTGATGTATTCGTCCGGCGTGACCATGGTGAACAACCGCTTCGAGCGCAACTGGGGCGGGGCTTCCTACGGCCTGCTCCTGAAGGAGATCAAGGACAGCGAGATCAAGGGGAACTACTTCTACCTCAACACCATTGCGATCTACTCGGAGGGTTCGAACCGGTTGTCGGTGACAGAGAACGAATTTGTTTCTAACGGCTACGCCGTCAAGATCATGGCCAACTCGATGGAGAACGAGTTCACCCGCAACAATTTCAAAGGCAATACCTTCGACGTTTCCACCAACAGCCGGCAAAACTTCAACACGTTCCGCGGCAATTACTGGAGCGGATATCGGGGCTACGACCTCGACGGCGACGGGGTCGGTGACGTACCCTACCACCCGGTCCGGTTGTTCTCGCTCCTCGTGGAAAAAGAGCCGTCGGGCGTGATCCTGATGAACAGCCTGTTCGTGGGGATCATCGACGCCGCCGAGAGAGCGCTGCCCGTGTTCACACCCGAGACGCTCGTCGACGCAGGCCCCCTCATAGAGGCGGTTGGAATCGATGGGAGGCGCTGACGTGATCTGGATCAAGAATGTTTCCAAGCGGTTCGGTCGTCTCCGCGTGCTGGACAACGTGTCCCTCGCCGTTCGCGAGGGGGCGGTGACGGCCGTCCTGGGGCCGAACGCGTCGGGCAAGACGACGTTGATCAAGTGCATCCTGGGGCTGGTGTCGCCCGGCGAGGGCGAGATCTACGTCGAGGACGAGCCCGTCCGGGGGCGCTGGGAGTACCGCGAAAAGATCGGGTACATGCCCCAGATCTCCCGTTTCCCGGACAACCTCACCGTCGACGAGGTGTTTGCGATGCTCATCGACATTCGCCGTGCCGACGAAAGCACGCTGGACAAAGAGTTGATAGACCGATTCGACCTCGCCGCCATCGGGAGGCAGCGGCTGGGCACGCTTTCGGGCGGTACCCGGCAGAAGATCAACGCGGCCATCGCGTTTCTGTTCGGCCCGAAGATACTCCTGCTCGACGAACCGACGGTGGGGCTCGACCCGGTTTCGGCGTCCCGGTTCAAGGACAAGCTGCGCAAGGAGCGCGACGCCGGCAAGACGGTAGTGATTACGACCCACCTGGCGGGAGAGGTCGAGGAGCTGGCCGACCACGTTATCTACATGCTCGAGGGACGGCCGTACTTCGAAGGCACCGTCGAGGAACTGAAGCGGAAGGCGAACCAGCCCCGGCTGGAACGCGCGATCGTTCAACTGACAGAGGATGCTGATGGACCGGCACGCGGCAAGGATACTGAAGTACGAAACACGTAATCTGTTGCGTACGAAATGGCTGCCCGCGATGGCGGGATTGCTCTTCGTCGCGACCGAAGTGTTGTTCCGTTTCGGCGGCGACCCGGCCAAGGTGATTACGAGCCTGATGAACGTCGTGCTCGTCGTGGTGCCGCTCGTGTGTCTCGTGCTGGGGACGATCTACTTCTACAACGCGCGCGAGTTCAACGAACTCCTCCTCGCGCAGCCGATGAACCGGGCCAGCATTTACCTGGGCAAGCTGACGGGATTCACCGCGGCGCTGTCGGCCGCGTTCCTCGTCGGGCTCGGGCTTCCGTTTCTCATCCACAGCTACCAGCTGGAACTCTACGCGGCGAAGATCGCCATGCTGATGGGCGTCGGGGTGGCGCTCATCGTGATATTCTCGGCGGTCGCCTTCTGGGTGGCGACGCGCTACGAGGAGAAGATCAAGGGGCTGGGCTACGTTATCCTGATCTGGTTCTTTCTCGCCGTCGTGTACGACGGCATCATCCTCCTCTTTATCCACCTGTTTCGGGACTATCCGTTCGAGACCCCGCTGATGATGCTCGTCCTGGCCAACCCCATCGACCTTGGCCGGATCCTCATCCTGCTGCAGCTCGACATCTCGGCGCTCCTCGGCTATACCGGCGCCGTGTTCCGCAAGCTCTACGGCTCTAGCGCCGGCACCGGGATCTCCGCCGTAGCGCTCGTCCTCTACGCGACCATCCCCATCTTCCTCGGCCTCCGCGCCTTCCGCCGCAAAGACTTCTAAGGCGTTGTTATAGCGGTTGTTACAAAGTTCTGACAGGGCGGGAAACAACGGGTGTAACCTTTTCGTAGCAAATGTATCCTATCTTGTGAAAGCGCCTATCACCGGAAAACACGATATCGACCCGGCAGACAGCACAAATGACGAACTGGTCCGACGCGTACAAACGATACAGCCCCGAGATTCAGGCCTTCCTGGAGCGCCGCCTCTGGGGGCACGTAGACGAGGCCGAGGACCTCTGCCAGGAGACATTCACCAGGGTCGTCGCCGCCGCCGTCGAGATGCGCGACCCCTCGAAGATCCGGTCGTACCTCTACCGGACCGCCAACAACCTCGTGATCAGCAAGCTGCGGCGCAAACAGCTGGTCTCGACGGAGAGCCAGCTCGGTGTGGGTGAAGGCGTAGAGCTCTACTCGTCGCGGGCCGACGACAGATCGATCGACCCGCACAACGAAGCCGAGAGAAACGAATTGAAGACCAGAATGGAAGAACTGCTCGCGACACTGCCCGACGACCAGAGATACGCCTTCGAACAAGGCGTGCTCCAGAGACGGCCGTACGCGGACATCGCCCGGGAACGCAACTGGAACGAAACCAAAGTCAAGGTAAGCGTCTACCGTGCACGAAAACGACTGATGGCAGGACTCGAAGACTTCAGATAGTCGTTCGTGCACCAGGAGGAAACTACTGATGAAGCGCTGTGAAGAATACGAACTCGAACTCTCCGCGATGCTCGACGGCGAAAGCGACCCCGCGACCGCCATCGTACTGATGGATCACCTGTGCGGGTGTTCGTCGTGCCGGGATTTCTACGGGAAGCTTCGTTCGTTCCAGGCGCTCGTAGACGATATCTCGCCGGCAGCCGAAGGTCAGCCTGCGGCGTATGCCGTCACACCTGCCGCGGACACCAGTCGGTGGCGCGGGTGGCTCGACTGGCTTGGGCACACGCCGCGCTGGGCGATGGGTGCGGCCGCCGTCGCGGTTGTGGTGATGGGTATATGGGCGGCGAGCGGCGCCGGTATTTTCGATCGGTTCGGCGGCGAAAAGGACCTGTTCGACGGCGGGACGGTGACGATCGAACTCGAAGGCGACGCGCTCAGCGTCGACGACGAGAAGTTTATCGAGCTCGCGTCGGCGATTCTCGGCGCGGACCGGCGCTACCAGCACCAGATGTACGTCATTCTGGACGAGGT
>CBDUWU010000308.1:0-3484 GCA_965371015.1 uncultured bacterium
CCTGCAATCAGCAGTACGGCCGCGCCGCCGATGATGGCGTTGCGCGGGCGCATGAGAAACGTGAGCGACTTGTTGAGCAGGTCTTCGAGAGGCTCGGATTTTGTTGGCTTCGGGCGCGCCGCGGGCTTCGGGCGCGTCGCGGGCTTTGGGTGCGCCTCGGGCTTCGGGCGCGTCGCGGGCTTCGGGCGCGCCTCGGGCTTCGACTGCGAAACCGGTTTCGGGCGCGGCGGTCTGGGCCGGGCCGGTGGCGTTCGTTCAGCGGGTTTGCGCGGCGCGGGCGTGGACACGGGCGCTGGTATGGGATCCGGCGTGGGTGCGAGTGCAGGCGGTTCAGGTGCCTGCTCGGGCGCGGCCACGGCCGCGGGTGGTTCGGGCAACTCGATGGCCCGGTCTTTTTCCGGCTCGCCTTCTTCGTCCTGGTCCGCTGTTTCCTCTTTTTTCTCTTTGTTTTCGGCTTCCTCGTCGCCCCCGGTCTCGTCTTCCGTATCTGAGTCCAGGTGCGCCTTCTGCAACCGGTCGCCCGCCTCGCTGGCCGATTCGGTTTCGAGACGGGCGGCTTTTTCCTTGCACGGGAGGACCTCTCCGGTGATCAGTCCCTCGATAGTCCCGGCATCATCTTTGCTCTTCTTGCCGCAGGCCGCGTCGATCAGAGATTCGGTTTCGATCCTGACATTGGTCGGACGGTGGCCGTCCCTGAACTCGCCGGAACGATCATCACCGGGGGATTCGTCCACCGTCGGCTCAGGGGCGTCACTATCAGTCTCGTCCGTATCTGATTTGGTCCCGGGGCTGGATTTGAGCTGGTCGGGATCGATCGCGTCGGGTTCGTGATGGACGGGGGCGCGACCGTTCGAGCGCGAAGGGTCGCGTGAGGTCGCGGATCCACCAATGAGACGGCCTTCCCGGATCGACTCGTATTCCTCGATACAAGATTCGCAGTCGTCGAGGTGCTGCCAGATCTCCTCGACGATGTCGTCGTCGAACTCGCTCGGATGTTCGGCGAAATCACGGAGGAGGTGCCGGGATACGTGGCCGTCGACGATTATTTTTTGATCAACAGACATAGCACTGGCGTGTAAAGCAAGATCCTTGCCCGAATGGTCGTAAATGTCTTAATTGACGTATTTATGGCATGTTGTGCCGTTGCCCGAGTCCGAAGTTGGGGTCGCGAAAGGCGACATGCCCGTGTTAATCTGGGCGATGGTACAGGGGAACGAAAGGAGCGCCGGGTGTCACAGCGGCCGTACATGATTGGTATCGCAGGGGGGTCCTGCTCGGGGAAGTCGTCGATAGCTCGCCGGCTGTCCGGACTGGTTGAGGGGCAGTTGGGGGTACTGGGCGTGGATTCTTACTACCATGATTTTTCGGGGGTGCCGGAAAACGAGATCGAGGTCGACGTGCCGGAGGCGCTGGACCATGAGCTGCTGATCGCACAGCTGGCCGACCTGGCGGCGGGACGGTCGGTGGACAGGCCGGTATACGACTACGGGACTCACTCGCGCCGCGCGGGCGAAGGGTTGCGGATGGATCCCGGTGACTTTGTGGTGGTGGAAGGCCTGTTCGCTCTGTACTGGGAAGAGGTTCGCAATCTGCTCGACTTGTCGGTGTTCATCACTGTGGATCACGACGCGGCGCTGATGCGGCGCGTCGAACGCGACGTCAGGGAACGGGGCCGCACGGAAGCGTCGGTGCGGGCACAGTATTCGGACAAGGTCCGGCCGAACTTCGAGCGCTTCGTGGAACCGACAATGCACCTCGCGGACCTGGTCGTCAGCGGCCTCGATCCCGTCGAGGTCTCGGCCCGAATGATACTCGATCGCATGCCACCGAAATAGCATCACCGCGAGCAGAGGCTTCAGGCGGAGCGGAGTTTCGTGACGAGGGGCGGGATTACGTCGACGACGTAGTCGATGTCGTCTTCGGTTGTCCAGGCGCTCAGCGAAAAGCGGATCGCTGCCGCCGCGTCTTCCGGCTCGAGTCCCATCGCCAGCAGCACCCCCGACACCTGCCCCGATGCACTCTTGCACGCCGTGCCCGCCGACGCGCATATCCCGGCCCCGTCGAGCGCCACGAGCATCTCGCCCGCGTTCACCGCGCGAAACACAACGTTAGACGTGTTCGGTACCCGCGGTACCGCCGCCCCGGTGACCGTGATATCCGGCACCGCCGCCGTAAGCCCGCTTTCCAGCCTGTCGCGCAGGCGGCGGACCTCTCTGTCGTAGTAACCGGTTTTCCCCGCCGCCAGCTCGCACGCGACCCCCATGCCGACGATGCCCGGGACGTTTTCCGTTCCCGGGCGCCGGCCCCGTTCCTGTCCGGCACCCTGCATCGCGGATGTCAGCGGCACGCCTTCGCGACAGAACAACACGCCGACGCCTTTGGGGGCGTGGAGCTTGTGGCCAGATATGGCGAGGAGGTCGACGGGAATCCTCTGCAGGTCGATCGGCACCTTGCCCGCCGCCGTAACTGCGTCGACGAGGAGTGGAACACCCCGGCCCCGGGTCACGGCGGCGATTTTGTCGATGGGAAAGAGGACGCCGGTCTCATTGTTGGCCCACATCGCGGCGACCAGCGCCGTATCTTCCCGGATCGCGCCCTCGAGTGCGCCGAAGTCGAGGCGTCCGTCGCCGTCGACCGGAACCCTTGTGACGTCGTATCCCTTTGACTCCATCCGGTCGACCACGCGGTTGATGGCGGCGTGCTCGACGGTCGTCGTGACGATGTGTCGTTTGCCGGGAGCCGATTCGAGAACACCGGCAATAGCGAGGTTATTCGATTCGGTACCGCAACTCGTGAAAACGACTTCCTCGCCGGAGCAGCCGAACAGGCCGGCGACCTGCCGGCGCGCCGCCCGCACCGCTTTGGCCGGCTTTGCCCCCAGGCGATGGACGCTTGACGGGTTGCCGTAGAACTCCGTCAGGTACGGAGTCATCGCCTCCACGACTTCGGGTGCGACGCGGGTGGTGGCGTTGTTGTCGAGATAAACGGTTCGCATGGTACAGGGCTCGTTTCTTCAGTGCTTCAGAAAGGGCATTCCCTCGACGCGGCATCCGGGGTCGAGATCGAGGAGGCATATGAAATTTTATCTGATACAATGGCGGGATACAAATATATTTGGTACGGTGGTGGTTGTGGGTGACGCTGACGGAACGGCGGAACGTCGATACGGACCGGAACGAAACGAAAGACTGACACATGGCGGAAAAGAAGAAAAAGAAGTTTCCGAAGGGCAGGCGGGTCGGGCTGGTCATGGTTCATACGGGCAACGGCAAGGGCAAGACGACGGCGGCGATCGGAACTGCCTTCCGCGCGCTCGGGGTGGGTTTCAAGGTGAAGATGATCCAGTTTATCAAGGGCTCATGGGATTACGGCGAGCTGCATACGGCACAGAAGCTGGAGAACTTCGAGATCGTTCCGATGGGCGAGGGCTTCACGTGGGAGACGAAAGACCGGGAGCGCGACGTCAAGATCGCGCACGATACGT
>CBDUWU010000309.1:0-3481 GCA_965371015.1 uncultured bacterium
ATCCCCATTCAGGGATTTCGGTCGAAAACCGCTTTCACGGTTTCCCAAATTAACCTGTCTGTTTGAGCCAGATTCTAACTGGATGGCGGAGTCGAGTATGATTGTCATATAACGACAGTCCTGACGCCAGTCCAATTACCGCGGTACCTTCGTCTATCGCCTGCAAAGACCGCTTCTGGACGGGACGGATGAGACGCTTCGGTACTCGCCCCTCTTGGAACTTATCCGGCGCCTTGGAGCACTGGTGCCGCGGGCGCCGCCTATGAGGCAGAAATAGCGTTTGAATGCCTATCCGTCATAACTCTATTAATTATTATCAATTACTTCGAGCGAGACCAATTTTGGATATACGGATATATATTGGCGGGAAAAATCTTCATGCATCCGACTACAATGGACCGAGAGGGGAGGGATCGACCCGCTATCCAGAAGGGGGGCCCCGATCATGCGCATATCATTCCTCCAGGTCTTGGCTGTTGCCGCGTTTGCCATAACGTTTGTGGTGCCAGCCGTCCCCAACGCGGCCGTGATCACGGTTCGCCAGGACGGCACCGGCGGATATACCTCGATAGCCGATGCCGCCAGTGCTTCCTCGGTGGGCGATACCATTGAGGTGGGGCCGGGCATATACCAAGAGCCGGCTATAGTTGTCGGCTACACGCTCACGTTCCTTTCCACGCACGGAGCCGACTCGACTGTCCTCGACGGGCAAGGTTCCGTTCGAATTCTGACGTTCACCAACGCCTCGACGGTGGGCCTGATAAATGGGTTCACCATGACCGGGGGGTTTGACGAAAGCGGTCGTGGTGGCGGATTAACAGCTTCAAACAACGCTGATGTAGAAGTCCGAAGCTGCCGCTTCGTAGATAATTTAAGCGGTGCCGTGGTGGTCGCCGGCAAAGCGCACGTGGTGATCGACGATTGTCTGTTCGAGAACAACAGCACGCCACTCGCCGGTGGCGCCATTTACGTCCGCGACACACAGACACGTTGTGAGGTTTTTGGCAGCTCCTTCATCAGCAACTACGCAGCCGTCGGCGGCGGGGCCGTTGCCGTTGACGAATGGACGCGTTTCTTCGTTGCCGACAGTGACTTTGTCAGCAACTCTTCGGATCTTGCCTCTGGTGACCTCAAGGGCGCCGGGGCAATCATTTGCCAGTCAAGCAGTACGGACGTCGTGGGCTGCTTGTTTGCGCAGAACACCGGGTATTTTGGCGGCGCGATTTACTACCAAGACGTTGACGGCTCGGTTGTCAACAGCACTTTTTACGAGAATTGGGGCACCGCCGTTCGCGCAATTCTGTTCAACGGAATCGTCTCGCACAACATCTTTTCCAGCCAGACGGTGGGCTACGGATTACAGGCCACGAGCGGGACGCATTCGTGCAACGTGTTCTGGAACAACGCGTCCGGCCCAATTGTCGGGGATGTTCTGGCTCCCGACGAAGTCGTGGCGGACCCGCTGTTCTGCGACGCGGACAGCGGGGACTTCAACATTTCCAGTGCGAGCCCTGCCGCACCCGCCAGCAGTCCCTGTGGGCTGTTGATCGGCGTCGGGGACATTGGATGCACACCCGGACCGGATCCAGCCATCACAGTTACACGAGACTCCGTCACGTTCGAGCTGCACGAGGGTCTCACGGGACAGACGACCTTGATGATTGGCAACGTAGGTGGCGCCGAGTTGACCTGGCAGATCCTGTCGACGCCACCGCCGTGGCTCGACTTCGATCCCGGGAGCGGCACTATACCACCCGGTTACAACGAGTTCGTCACCTTGTCTTTCGACGCCTCCTCGTTGACAACCGACATCTATTACGACTCGCTCGTGATTGGCAGCAACGACCCGGCCACACCTACATACGTCGTTGGCGTCGACCTGACCGTTCTCCGCGGGCCGGACATCGCCGTGTCCGACACCTTGCTGTCGTTTCCGGATTTGTATGTTGGGTCGACCAGCACGCTGGGCGTGTACGTCTACAATATCGGTGAATATCAACTGACGGGCGTCGCGTTTGTCGACGACTCCAGTTTTGTCGTGCACGATCTGGCTTTCGTCATCGAGGCGGGTGACAGTTTACTGGAGGAGGTCACGTTTCGGCCGCTCATCGGCGGCATATTCGAAGGAACGATGACATTGGCGAGCGACGACGCCGACGGCGACACATTGGTCGTCCGGTTGGCGGGCCGCTCGCTGTTCCACACCGACATCGTCGCCGCGCCCGATTCGATCCGCGCCTTGGTGGGGATCGGGGGCCGGACACAAGCCTCGCTGACGTTGACCAACCCCGCGTCGGCCGACGCGCCGGCATCGCTGGGCGTCGTGTTCGCGCCCGCCGCGGCGCCGCCCGCCGCCCGCGCGCCCCGCAGCCCAACCGGCCGTCCCGACCCGCCGTGCGAGGCGTGGGAATCGGCGGGTCCGCCCGCCTCCGCTTCCAGGGTATTCGAAGGAAAGTCGCGGCGTACAGTCGGTGTCGCGGCGGCGACGGGCACCGAGTTCTTCGACGGATTCGAGGAGGGCGTGCTGGTGGGATGGCAGGACGGCGGGGGGGCCGGCGTGAAGGAGGTGACGTCCGAATCGGCGGCCGACAACACGACCTACAGTTATCGTGAGACCGCTTCGCAGGCCGGACACCACAATGGGGTATTCTGGGACCTCGGGCCGATCACGCCGCAGGAGATCAGCTTCTTCGTCCGTTCCGGTTCGGAGTCTGCGTATGATACTTATTTCACCCTTCGCGACAGCGAGCTGCGCGAGGTGATCTACTTTCTCACACTGGCCAACGGTATGTTCTATGTCAACGGCAACGTCGGCGGTCACCAGACGTACCCTTACACGGCCGAGGTGTGGTACCAGATCGAGTTTCGCGACATCGACTTCGTCAAAAAGACGTTCGACTACGCGGTGAACGACTCACTCGTTCAGGCGGATATCCCGTTTCGCAACGCGGGCGCCGTGTCCGACCTCGCGCGACTCGACCTCTACAACTACGAGTCCGGCGCCGAGGGCTGGTGGGACGAGATCCGAATATCGCCGGGACCGCCGAACCGCTGGCTGCTCGCCGATCCCTGGAGCGCTGGCGTCCCCGCCGGACAGACCGCCGCATTCCACGTCAAGTTTGCCGCCTCCGGGCTTCCCCACGGCGACTACCATGCGTCCCTGTATGTTCGTGCCGACGCGCCCGACCAAAGCCCGACCATTGCTACAATACCCGTCGTCCTGTCGGTCGATTCCACAGTCGCCATCAACGTCGACGATACGGAGCTCGTCCCGATGTCGTTCGCCCTCGAACAGAACTACCCGAATCCGTTCAACCCGGCTACAACGATCACGTACGAGCTGCCCCGGAGGTGCTTCGTATCTCTGAACGTGTACGACGTCGCCGGCCGGCGGGTGGATAAATTGGTACACGGCATTCAGCAGCCCGGAAGACATATTGCCGTGTGGTCCGGCAAAGACGACGCCGGCCGTGCCGTGGCA
>CBDUWU010000310.1:0-3478 GCA_965371015.1 uncultured bacterium
CTCGCCCCAGCCGCCCGCCGAGCGGATGCCGATCCGGTTCTCGGCGTCGATTCCCTGCGCGATACCGCCGCGGACGTCGGGGAGGTTCTCGCCCGTCCACAGCTCGCCGAGGATCTTGATCTTTTCCTTGATCGTCACCGTAAAATCCGCGCCGGCGCTCCACGTCTCGTACTCCTGCTTGATCGTCGTCGACTCCGCCACGCAGAACTCTTCCCTGGCGTAGTGGCCCCAGACGCCCAGCTTGAGTTCCGTGCTGCCGATCGGCTGCTTGACGCCGAAGCGGCCCTGGAGCTGGGGAAAGGTGGCGTCGAGGCCGTCGAGAACGCCGTTCTTGTCGAGGTCGGACGCGTTTACCGCGCCCTGGAGGGCCAGCGCCCCGGCGAAGTAAATCCTGCCGCCGTCACCCGTTGCAGGAGCGAACGTCACGCGGACCTGCGCGCGCCGGTCACCCAGGTTGCCGACGTTCCAGTTGACGCCGTTGAGGTTGACGTTGGGAAAGAGCGGCGAGATCAGGTCCCAGTGTTGTCCGGCCATGAACTGCCAGTCGCTGCGGTGGAGCCGGACGTAAGCGAGACGCATACGGATCGGTTCGCGCGATTCGACCGGGTCGGCAAAGCTCTGGAAGTCGATTTCCACACCCGCGTCCATCTTCCACTTGTCGTCGATATCCCACGCCTTGAAACGCATCCCGACCCGGGTCAATCGCGGGTGAAGAGTAAAGGCGGAGTCGTCCTTCGGGATTTTCCCGTCGTACTCGTTCTTGACCCACATCGGTACCAGGCTGCTGGTCATCTGCGAGTCGAAGAACATCATATCGAAGCGGACAAAACCGTAGAGGTTGAATTTTGCTTTTTCGCCGGCCGAAGCGACACCGGCAATCGCCGACAATGCAATCGTGCAGACAACCGCGATTATGATGATTTTATGATGATGAGTAGAACCTCTCAAAGTGCGACACCTCCTGTTGAATGCTCCCTGTCGCTGTAATGTGGCAGGTAATATTTGAAATATATTTACAGACTGTATCGGCTGGATACGCGTCCAGGCAAGCGAATTCTAGATCTGTAAACCTTCTTTTGCCGTTAGTGACATGCGAGCCCGGATGCAGTATCGTTCGTTCGAACAGTGTGTTACGACCGGGTGATCTGGTGGTGGCAGACCAGGAGGGACAGTTGGACGCCGACGTGATCGTGGTGGGTTCCGGGCCGGCCGGGGCGGCGGCCGCATGCGGTCTCGCGCGCGGCGGCCTCGACGTGCTGCTGCTCGACAGGCAGGAGTTTCCCAGGGACAAGACCTGCGGCGACGGGGTCCCCCCGGGTTCCGTCGAGATCCTCGAGGCGCTCGGTATGGGTGACAAGATACGGGCCGCCGGGTTCCACCACGTCGAAGGGATACGCCTGGGGTCACCGGCCGGGAGGGTCTGGGACGCCACGCTCCGGTCCCGGCGCGGGAAGACCGGGTTTCTGATCGCGCCGCGTGCCGAGTTCGATGCCCTCATCCACGACCACGCGATCGAATCGGGCGCCCGGTACCTGCGGGCGTCGGTGAGGGAGCCAATTCTCGAGAACGGCCGCGCGACGGGCGTTCGGGCGGTGGTCGGTGGCCGCGATACCGAACTCAAGGCCCGGGTCGTCGTCGGTGCCGACGGAGCCACGTCGGCGATCGCCCGCGCCTTGCGCGCCGGGTCGAAGCCGTCGGCCCGGCACCGTTCGGTCGCGATCCGTGCCTACCTCGACGGCATCGAAACACTCCCCGGACGCATCGAGCTCTATTTCTACCGGCGGTTACTCCCCGGTTACGGTTGGGTTTTTCCGCTGGGGCCGGATCGCGCCAACGTGGGGGTGATCGTGCGGGCGGACCGTTACCGCGAATCGGGCGACTCGCTCGATGGCCTGTTGGAGGATTTCCTCGATTCGCCCGCCGTCCGCGGGCGCCTGCGCCCCGGGCACCGGATCGAGAACACGGCCTCGTGGCAGCTCCCCAACGCGACGGCCGGGCCGCTTCAAAACACCTTCGACGGTGCCGTCCTCGCAGGGGATGCCGCGTCGCTCGTCGATCCGCTGACCGGCGAAGGAATCCACAGCGCGCTGGTGTCGGCCGTGTGCGCATCGGAGGCGATCGCCGCGGCCATCGGGACCGGCGACGTCTCGGCCACCGGTCTGTCCGCATACGACCGGATGTGTAGCGAACGTCTGGGCGGCCTGTTCCGGCGATCGGCGCGCGTCCAGGGCTGGCTGGACGGGAGTTCGTGGTGGGTGGAGCTGCTGTTTTCTCTGGCGGCCGTACTCCCCCGGCAGACGGAATGGTTGATCAACCGGGCCTCGAGCGACTTCGTCGTATGCGTAGACGAGTGACGGGGGACGCTGGTATCATTCCGTCGATGCAGCCGGAAAGATTGTTGCCGTTGTCAGCCCGGGAGGAGCCAATATGAAAAAGTCGATAGCGTTTTTATTGGTACTCGCGCTGGCGCTCGTTCCCCTCGTTGTCCACGCCCACATCCTCAAACTGCTCGACGGCCGGATCCTCAAGGGAGAACTCGTCAGCGCCACTTCACAAACCGTCCTCTTTCACGTCGAAGGCGACACGATACAGGAGTTTTCGATCGGAGAGATCCTGTCGATCCATTTTTCCAGCGCGTCCATCCACGCCACTCCGCCGCCCAAAGCGGAGCCCGTGCAGATTCCGACCGCCACTTCGATCCGGATCAAGACCACCGAAGCGCTCGGTACCCGGGCGAGCAGCGCGGGAGACCGGTTCTTCGCCGAGATGGCCGAGGATCTGGTCGTCGACGGTGTCACCCTGTCGCCGGCGGGACAGCGCGTTTTCTGCCGGGTGCGCAAGGTCGTCAAACCGAAGCGGTCGCACGACCGGGCCGTGATCGAACTCGTCGTGTCCGACCTCACCATCGCCGGCAACAAGCAGCCGATCGTCACCGACTACCTGGGGGTGGAGCAGGACGACGGGACCTTCACGTTTCTGGGCGACGCGCGGCCGGTAACCGCGTCGATTGCGACATTTTTCGACGACCAGCACATCACGATCCCGGCGGGTACGGTGATCGAGTTTCATCTCACCTACGCGGTGACCATCCGCTAGGCCGCGCGCCAGTATCCCGATTTGCGGACTCCATGGATGGCAAGTCGTCATATCTAAATGATTTGTGTCGCCGTGGCTGCGTCGGTAACTCAATAGATGTAAAGAGAATACGGCAATCGTAATGAGATGCGACCGAACCGGCTCACCACCGTGGTCAGCGATCTACTGACGATTTCGAGGCTCGAGTCCGACGTTGGGCCTGTCCATCGTCAAGCACGTGGCCCTCTCGCACGGTGGCAACGTTTCACTGCGAAGCGCGCTGGGAGAGGGAAGCGTGTTCCGTGTGCAGATTCCCCTGACGGGCGGAGCCTGAAGCGGGACCGCCCCGACAATCCCTGGCGTTCGGCCCGGTAGAGGCGTTATAATCCGCCGCGATGGACAC
>CBDUWU010000311.1:0-3460 GCA_965371015.1 uncultured bacterium
CGTCAACGCCGCCTTCGCCGCCATGGCGGCGGAGCGGGCGGACACGCCGGAAGAAGGGGTCGCGATGGCGGTCTCGTCGATCGACTCGGGCCGCGCGCTGGGCAGACTCCAGGCGCTCCGCCGCGTGTCGAACGAACTGGCGAAGGACGGGGTATAAGAGATGGGATTCCTGGAGAAGGTCCTTGGCGAAAAGCACGCAGAACTCGCGGAGAAAAAGCGCCGGCGGCCGGCGTCGGCTTTGATCGGTGACGCGGCGTCGACATCGGTCCGCGATTTTCATTCGGCTCTCACCGTCGGCGCCGATCGCCGCGTGATCGCCGAGTTGAAGGCGAAGTCGCCTTCGGTCGATTCTTTTCTGTGGTCGGACCGTCTCGACGAACTGGCCACGATCTACCGCGAAGGCGGCGCGGCGGCGATATCGGTCGTCACCGACGAACGGAACTTCGGAACGTCGCTGGGGGTTGCGCGGGATGTTCGCGAGACGACGGGGCTCCCGGTGCTGGTCAAGGACTTCGTGGTCGACCCGTACCAGGTCCTGGAAGCGCGCGCCCACGGCGCCGACGCGATCCTCCTGATCGTGCGCCTGCTGGACTGGGACGCCCTCACGGGCCTCCTCGACGTGGTGCGCGAACTGGGGATGACGGCTCTGGTGGAAACGCACACCGAGACCGAAGTCAAGACGGCGCTCCAGGCGCGCGCAGCGGTGATCGGCGTGAACAACCGCGACCTCGACACGCTCGACGTGTCGGCGGACCTGACCCCGCGGCTGTCGCGCCTCTTCCCCGCCGACGTGGTCCTGGTCGCCGAGAGCGGCATCAAGACGAGCGCCGACGTCGACCGGTTGGAGTCGGCGGGCGCCAGGGCGTTCCTCGTCGGGGGCGCGCTGTTGGACGCGGACGATCCGGGCGCCTTCTTACGGGAACTCCGCGGCGTATCGCCGAATGTAAATAGTCCGTAATTCGTTCTGACAAGGGGAGACAATAAATGACGAGTCGTACAAAAATCAAGATATGCGGCATCACGACACCGGACGACGCCCGCCTGGCGTCGAAGCTGGGCGCCGACTACCTGGGGCTGATCTTCGTCGAGAGCCCGCGCATGGTCAACATCGCCCAGGCGAGGGAGATCCGCCGGGCGATGCACCACTCGCTCCTCGTGGGCGTATTCAGGGACTCCCCCCTCGAAAAAGTCGTCGAAACGACGCGCGCCGCCCGGCTCGACCTGGTCCAGCTCCACGGCGCCGAAACGCCCGACTACTGCGACGACGTGCTGTCGCGTACGGGGCGGCCGGTCATCAAGTCATTCATGGCGAGCAAACTCCCCGACATCCGCGAGTTGAGCCGGTACCGCACGGCGGCGTTCTTCCTCTTCGACCTGGACAAGAACATCATCGAAAATCCGCCGGAGGAAAACGTCCTCCACCGGATGTGGGACATCGCCGCGCGCAAGCGCCGCAAGGGTTTCCGCATTATCCTCGCCGGCGCACTCGACAAGGAAAACGTCAACGAGGCGATACGGCGCACCAACGCCTGGGGCGTCGACGTGTGCCGCGGCGTGGAAGAATCGCCGGGCATCAAGGACCCGAAAGAGGTCGAACGATTCGTCGCGGAGGTCCGCAGGTGACACGCGAAACGGCCAGATTTGGTCTCTATGGCGGGCGTTACGTCCCCGAGACGCTGATGCCGGCGCTCGTCGAGCTGGAAGCGGCGTACGCGGCGGCCTGCGGGGATGCGGCGTTCCGGAGTGAGCTCGACGCTTTGTTGCGCGACTACAGCGGGCGCCCGACACCGCTCTACCTGGCGCGGCGGTTCGGCGAGCTCTATTGTAGCGGCGCCTGCGGCGCCGGTGCCGCTAATGGCACCAAGGTCTACTTGAAGCGCGAGGACCTCAACCACACGGGCGCGCACAAGATCAACAACTGCCTCGGCCAGGCGCTGCTGGCCCGCCGCATGGGCAAGCCGCGGATCGTGGCCGAGACGGGCGCGGGGCAGCACGGCGTGGCCACCGCCACCGTCGCCGCGCTCTTCGGCATGGAGTGCACGGTCTACATGGGCGAGGTCGACATGGCGCGCCAGCGCCCCAACGTGCTCCGCATGCGCCTCCTCGGCGCCGACGTCGTTCCCGTCCACTCGGGCACGCGCACCTTGAAGGACGCGACCAACGAAACGATCCGCGACTGGGTCACCAACGTGCGCACCACGCACTACATCATCGGCTCCACGGTGGGGCCGCACCCGTACCCGACGATCGTCCGCGACTTCCAGAGTGTGATCGGCCGCGAGACGCGCGAGCAGATCCTCTCCGCCGAGGGCCGGCTCCCCGACGACGTCGTCGCCTGCGTGGGCGGCGGCTCGAACGCACTGGGGATCTTCACCGCCTTCATCGGCGACGAGGACGTGCGCCTCCACGGCGTCGAGGCGGGCGGGTCGCCCGACGGCCACGCGGCATCACTCCTCGAGGGACGCCCGGGCGTACTCCACGGCGCGTACAGTTACCTCATGCAGGACGACGACGGGCAGGTACTGCCCGCCCACTCTATCGCTCCCGGGCTGGACTACCCGGGAGTCGGCCCGGAACACGCGGCCCTGAAAGACAGCGGCCGGGTGGTGTACGGGAAGGTCTCAGACGATGAAGCGCTCTCGGCGTTTCAGGACCTCTCGCGACTCGAAGGGATCCTCCCCGCCCTGGAGTCGAGCCACGCGGCCGCTTACATACGGCCGCTTCTTAACCTGGATGGCAACAACCGCGCCGACCGCCTGATCGTGGTCAACCTGTCGGGGCGCGGCGACAAAGACATCGAAGCGGTCAACGAAGCTATCGGGAAGCGGATGCGGACGTGAGTGCGAAGCTTGCAGATGTCACCCGCCGTCTCGAGAGTGATGGCGACAAGGCGCTCGTCGCCTTCCTCACGGCGGGCTACCCCGACGAACGCACGTTCGTCGAGATGGCGATCGCCGCGTCACACGCGGGCGCCGACGTAATCGAGATCGGTATCCCGTTCTCCGACCCGATCGCCGACGGACCGGTGATCCAGGCGTCGTCGGAGACCGCACTCGCAGGCGGGATGACCGTCGCGCGCGCCCTCACCCTCGCCGCCGAGATCGCCGGCCGCGTCGACACGCCGCTCGTCGCGATGGGCTACCTCAACCCGATCCTCAACATGGGACCAGAGCAATTTGTCGCCGCAGCCGCCGGCGCAGGAATCAGCGGCCTGATCCTGCCGGACGTTCCGCTGGAAGAATCGGCGGACCTCCGGCGGATCACCCGCTCGGGAGGCCTCTCGTACGTCGACCTCCTCGCCCCGACGTCGGACACCGACCGGGTCCGCCGCATCGCCGCGGCGGCGGGCGGCGGTCGGGATACCGGGGACGGCGGGGATGCCGGGGACGGCGGGGATGGCCCCGAGGGCTTTCTCTACCTCGTCTCCGTCACCGGCGTGACGGGATCGGGCAGCGCCGGC
>CBDUWU010000312.1:0-3437 GCA_965371015.1 uncultured bacterium
TGGGTTTCGAGTGCGTCCTGGTGGGCGACGCCTGCGCGACCCGGGACCTCGATTACGGAAAAAATACGATAAAGGCCGCCGATGTCCAGGCCTCTACGCTGGTTACGCTCGAGGGGTCCTACGCCACCGTGGTCGACACTAAGACATTCCTCGATACCTGGTGATTGACGCGACAGGGCAACAATTGTATACTTAAAGCAGTTCCACAACCGCCCCACCCTGGTTCACTCCTCGACAAGAATCCCCACGATATACACAGGGAGGGATCTCCATGTTCACATGTATGAAGCTCGCCGCCGTGGTGGCGGTGGCCGTGGTGTTTTGTGTCGTGCCGGGGCTCGACACGGAAGCGAGGGAAGACGACAGGGGCGCCGGACGTCCGGACAGAATAATGGTACTCGACGGCTCTCCGGTACACGACATCGGGAATTTCAACGTCCACGTCCCCAACTGGGGGCTCATCGGCTCCATACCGGGCGGCGTAAACACGTTTTCCAGCGCCCCGTCGGCCGAGTGGCCCGGCGGGAGCCGGGTGGAATATGTGTTTGCCGCCGGCTTGTGGGTCGGGGCCATAATGGGGGGCATACCGGCCGTATCGACGGCCGTAGCGTGGGGCGCATCGTGGCTCGCATCATATGAGTTCGAGTTCCGGCCGACGCCGGACCCGGTCGATGTCGTGTACTACGCCGCCGAGGGCGACCCCGGCGGTAACCGCGTGCCCCACCCGAACGCCGACGACGACGGCGACGGCACGATAGACGAGGAATGGCTCGACGGCCTCGACAATGACGGCGACGGCTTGATCGACGAGGATTTCGCCGCGATATCGGAAAACATGCAGAGCTGCTGGTACACCGACGACCAGCCCGTCGCCATCGGGCTGTATCCCGAACACCGGCCCATGGGGCTCCTCGTGCGCCAGCGGAGTTTCCAGTGGAGTGAGCCCGGGTTCGACCAGTTCGTCGGATTCGACTACACGATTACCAACACCGGAGAGCAGATTCTCGAAGACGTCTATATCGGGTTGTTCGTCGACGGCGACGCCGGTCATCGCGACACGCTGGGCTACTACGACGACGACGGGACGGACTTCGCGAGCTATCCGGCGGTGAGCACCCCGTGGGGAATGGCCGACGTGGAATTCGGATACGGGTACGACCTGGACGGCGACGCGGGACAGACCACCGGCTACTGCGGCGCGTTGATGCTCGACCACACGACGGATCCGGCGGGAACGGCGGCGCCGGTCGAGGCTCACTGGGTCACCTTCAAATCATTCGACAACGCGGGACCCGGATTGCCGTCCAACGACTTCGAACGCTACGATGTGATGTCGAGCGAAACCATCGGCGCCGGGAACGTGGTGCCCCGCGACGTCAGCTACCTGGTAACGGCCGGACCGTTCGCCGAACTGGCCCCGGGGAAGACGGTGACGTTCCAATTCGCGCTCTTCGTCGGCGACGCGGGGAGCGGCATCGAAGAAGTCAAGCAACGCGCCGCCGCGGCGAAGCTGACGTACGAGGGAGAATGGCTCGACCTCGACGGTGACCCGGGTACGGGGGTTGGCGGCAGGGAATACCAGAAGCACTGGGTTATCCCCGACACGTCGCTGGTACCGGTATTCGTCTCCGACTTTTCCGCGCGAAGCGGCGGTGGAATGACGGCGGAACTCTCCTGGGACATCTACGCCGACGAGCCGGTAAAAGGCTTTCGCCTGTTGCGGGAAGACGACGGCGGCCGGATGGTCACGCTGCCGCCGAACGGCGGGTTGCTGCCGCCCGACACACGGACGTATGTGGACCGGGGTGTCGAAGCGGGGCGCGTGTATCGTTATACGCTCGCCGCCGTTCTCGCCGACGGCACCCAACAGCTCTCGCGGACGGTCGAGGCGTCGATTCCGGCCGCGCTCACCGCACTCCACCAGAACCACCCGAACCCTTTCAACCCGGCGACGACCATCTCGTTCACTCTGGCGAAACCGGAGAACGTCCGGCTCTCGGTGTTTACCCCCGAAGGCCGGCTCGTCACCACGCTCGTCGACGAGACCCGTCCCGCCGGGCTGAACGACGTGACGTGGGACGGTACCGACGCGTCGGGCCGGCGGGTGAGCAGCGGGCTCTATCTGTACCGCCTCGAGGCGGGCAAGACGGTTTTGTCGAGAAAAATGCTGGTCATAAAATAGGGAGATACCGCGTAACCACTAAATATAATAGCGTTTTAGGTTGACGGTCCCCGGCATTTGTACGACAATGTCGCGACAAGGAGGGAGTCTGAAAATGACCGTAAAAAGAACAATAATTGTCGTACTGGCGCTCACCGCCGCGGGCTGCGCGTCGAATTTCTACGACGTCCCCATCAACGTCACCTCTCAGTTCAACCCGGATGCGGCCTACGGAGAGTACAAGACGTGGAACTTTGCGACCTACCAGAACCTGCCGACGGAAGGCGCCTTCGCCGACGCGTCGTTCAGGCTGGAAATCGGAAATATGGTCGAGGAAGCCCTCAAGCAGTACGATTTCGTCCGTGTGTTCGAGAACCCCGACCTGGAAGTCGGGTTTCACCTCGCGTCCGATCTGGTCTCCGAGGAAGATCTGCAGGAGTGGTACGACAGGGGAGACTGGGACCTGCCCACCTATCGCGGCGCGATGTCGGACGAGTGGGTGCAGGGATCGCTGCTCCTTTTCGTATTCGAAACCAAATCGGGCCAGATGATATGGCAATCCGCCGCCGAGGCGCTCGTCGACCAGTCGGCACCGATGGACAAGCGGAAAGCACTCGTCAAACGGGCAGTCACGGAAATGCTCGCTGAGCTGCCCAAGAAAAAACAGGACCAGGAAGGGACGACGGAATGACCAAGACACTGATAACAGTCGTGTGCCTGTCGGTGCTGGCGGCGGCGTGTTCGCCGATGTTCGACGTGAGCTTCACGAGTGATCCCGAGGCCAACTTCAAGGCCTACGTGACCTACGACCTGATGGACAACGAAGCGTTCGACCTGACCCCGTCCGCGGCGGCCGAGTTCGCCGGCAGGCGGAAGGTGATGGAGGAAGAGCTCGTCAAATCGTTGCACAAGTACATGCAGGAGGATGGTTTCGAACTCGACGAGGAGAACCCCGACATCCTGGTTGCCTACTACGCAGGCGTGCGGAGAGAGATATTCGTCGCCCAGTTCGGCTTCGATTACAATGACCTGTCGAGTATGGCCGCCGTGGAGACGGTCCAGGACGGTTCGATGAGAATCGACCTGGTCGACACGCAGACGAAGACAGTCGTGTGGAGCGGTTCGGGCCACGGAGCGGTCAACCGTGACCCGACCGAGGACATGATCCGCAAGAACACGGACCGTGCGGTCAGGAAAATCCTCGAGCAGTATCCGCCGACGAAGTCGCCATATACCCGGTAGTCATTTCGCAGAGATAGAATAAAAAAAAGCCCCG
>CBDUWU010000313.1:0-3323 GCA_965371015.1 uncultured bacterium
GACGAGGCGACGCTCGCGAGTATCGAAGGGCATTTTGAAGTCCCCGTCCTGATCGTAGACGTATCCGACGCGGCCCGCGAGCAAATCGACGTATGTGTACTCTGTACCAACGTGATAAATCTCACTTCGCCGAGTCTTGGTTTTGTCGTCGATCAGCCACACGAGACTCTGCTCCAGCTCAAACGTCAGGACCAAGTCGCTGATCTCGTCTTGGATTGGAAAGAACGCCACACCGCCGCGGAGTGTCACTGGCAGCGGGTCGCTCTGTTCTTGGTCGATGAACGCGATGTCCGGACCGAGGTTGGTTAATGCCATACCAAAGTTGAGTTTCTGTGACGGGAGTTTCCACAGCACCCCCGCGTCCACAGCAAAGGACGAGCCGGTACCGTCCAGCCGTTCCAGTGTGAAATCATCCGGTGCGTAGTCGGCGTGGATGAACTTCATGGAAAACCCCAGGCCGAGGTTTTTCCGGATCGGCATGGCAAAAGACACCAGCCCGGACGCCTCCCAGCTCTTGAACTCGCCCTGGACTTCGCCCGCGACGTTCGTCGCCACACTGGTTCCGTAGGTCAGGTAAACGAGAGAAAAACTCAACGTACCCACGTTACGGATCTCGTTCGAATAACCGATGAACTCGTAATAAACGTCCGAAGCCAGGTCCGGAACCAGCTGGCTGTGCATGAGGGCAATATTGCGCCCGGGCAGAAACGCCAGCCCGGCAGGGTTCCACCACGACGCGGTCGCGTCGTCGGAAATGGCTACAAATGCTTCACCCATCCCGTTGGGACGGGCACCAGGGGGAATAATGAGAGAGGGGACGCCCGCTTCCGCCACTGCAAATGCCTGCGATGTCGGCAATAACAGAAATACGAATACGAGGGCGGCAGAAAGTCGCTTACGCATGTAGTACTCCTCTACTGATAAAATAGTAATGCTTGCTCCCCCCAGGGTCAAGCGGTAAACGGTTTACGTCAAATAAATTACTGTATTTTGGCAATTTTCCCCCTCATCACCAGCGGAGCCCGGTCCACATCGGCAAAATCGACCGTTGCCACGTAAAGATAGGTGCCGTTGGCGATTTCGTCGCCGGTGAAGTCCCTTCCATCCCAGAAAATCCACTCTTCCCCGCCACTTCGCTCCTCCTCGAGCCGCCGGATCCGCTTGCCCGACACGGTAAAGATATCCAGACGTATGGTTGCCCTGTCGGAGAGCCGGACGAGAAACTGGGTGGTCGTGGCAAAGGGATTGGGGTAGTTCAGGACGACTTCGGCGAAGTAGTCCATCGGATCGGTCACGGAGAATTCGAGCGTATCCAGGGTGGTCTGCGCGAAGCTGTCCGATACCCTCAGTATGGCCCGGTGGTTGCCCACGGGTAGTTCCGGGAGCGGATACGTCAGGACACCGGAGGTATCGGTACCGCCGTGGTCGAATTCGAAGAATTTCGTTACGTCGAACGGCACCGGCGAATTGTCGATCAGGAGCGCGTGCCGGCCGTCGGTGGTGGTATTGAGTATGTTCACTCCGTCGCGGTCGTGAATGATGGCCTGCAGGCTCTCTCCCGGCTTGACGACCTTCAGGCCGCTCTTGAAACCGAACTGGACCCGCGGCGGACCGTCGATGGGGATGAGCGCGAGCGAATCCGCCAGCGTCGGGAGCGCCAGGGTATACGTCGAGTCGTAAGAGCCCCCCGCGTCGATCCCCGAATTGTCATCGGCGTAGGCGGTAAAAAACGCCCGTTTGCCGGGCTTCGCGTAGCGAGGCACCCGGAACTCGACCGAGAACTCACCATCGACTACGTCGGCGGTCCCCCTGAATATCGTGCCTCCACGCAGCCGGTAGACCAGAGCGCAGCGCAGGCTCGTCTTGCGAACATCCGGTTCGTGCATCCGCACGGTAACGATTCCATCGAAGCTCGTGTCGACAGCGCCGTTTTTCAAGACACGCCCGTGAAGGGTCTTGCGCACACCCGCTACCAGCGTGTCGGGCCCCGACGGCATGAGAACGATCTCGCGCTTCGGCGCCTTGATCCTGAGGGATGGGTCGGAAAGCAGGTTATACTTCCAGTCATTCAATTCCTGGTTCACGTTGCCGCAGGGATCCGTGTCCGGGGTGCAGCGCCACGTCAAGGCGTCCATCTTGGCACGCATCACGTCGAAACCCAGTGCAACCGGGTCTCCCGGTTTCTTCGGCAGAAGGTTCTTGAACAGCGCGTACGACATGTACTCGTTGGTGAAGACCCCCGACAAAGCCGACGCCGTCACCGTACCGATGGCCCCTCCGCCTTCGCGCAACACCAGCTCTTCCGAAAGGCTCTTCTTCGAGGGGTTGGCAAAGTCCCCCACCGTACAACTCAGCGCCATGAATATGGGGAGCTTGTAGCCGTTGTTCAATTTGGGAACGTCGTCGTCTACAAACACGATTTCGTCGGCCAACTGGACCGAGCTGCCGTGACCGACGTAGTGAATGATGACCGAACCGGCGTTCCACCGGGCGAGCAGGTCGCGGCGGCTGCCCGGCTTGGGCCCGGCGAGCGACGGGTAATCGGTGAGGTAGATCTTCTGCACGTCGGCGTACTGTGGTGCGTGCTGCAGCGTGATGAACTCCGACTGGTTGGTGAACCACGGCTCGCAGTTCTTGTTGGCGGATCCCTCGTCGTCCGCGACCAGGACTATCTGGTTGCGCCAGTACCCCCAGGGCGCCTCGGTCTCGTAGCCGATGACCTTGTCGACGATCGCGTTGGCTTCGCTCGACGACCCTGCGGGCAGCCGGCCGATTCCAAGGTCCCCGACCCCGTATCCAGGGGTCTGGTCGGCGGTGTCCATGTGCGCGTACCACTCGTCGGTCGCGAATGTCTCCTCGTATCTCGAGGGGAGATCGTGGAGAAAAGTCGGCACCCGGTCGATCGTGGAGCTCGCGTGATTCTTGAAGTCCATCGTCGCGTCGCCAAACAGCAGCACGTAGGCGAGCGTCGGGACGCCGCCGCCATCGAGTTCATATAGAAACTTGATGTAGTTGCGAATGGCAAACGGATCGATCTGGCCGCCGGAAAAGTTGTCGTAGATTTCCTCGGTGGTTACAACCTCGACGGCGCCGGTGCCGAACCGGGCAAGGTTGTTGCGCCGAAACGCAGCCAGACGGGAGGCGGGATCCCGGAATGAAGAAGTCGGCGGCGTCACGATGAGCATCCGCGGCGCAACGGTCACGTTGCGCAGGTCTCTCGCGTCGATGCGCCGCATCGTGTTGACCTCGAGGAATCCGCCGTCCGACGCCGTCCAGTAATGAGAGGCGCCGCCGGTCAGCGTGGTCGAAAACGTCACCCGGCG
>CBDUWU010000314.1:0-3305 GCA_965371015.1 uncultured bacterium
GGGCTACCACGGATTGGTCGCCCATACGGCCAGCTCGGGGATGAAGCCCCGGTCGTCCATCTCCAGTACAGACTTGATCGCGTGGGCGATCTCGATCGAGCGCAGTTTGTTGGGCGCCGCTTCGCGTTCGACGTGGTCGGCGCTGCCGAAGGCCGTCGCCACTTCGCTGGGGCTGATCAGGAACACGCGGATGTTGTACTTGCGCAGCTCCGCCTGCCAGCACTGCGTCATCCCGCGCAACGCGAACTTCGTCGCCGAATACACGGTGCCGCCTTCGAATCCCTTGAGCCCCGCCGTCGACCCGATGTTGACTATGTTGCCGCTGTTGTGCTCCTGAAAGAGCGGGATCGCGCGCGCCGCCATCATCGCGGCGCCGTAGACGTTGACGCTGAACACGGTGTCGAAGTCGTCGAGGGTGACTTCGTGCGACTTACGAAAGCGGCCGATGCCGGCGTTATTGATCAGACAGTCGAGTCGGCCAAACTCGCCGAGGAACACCTCGTACGTGCGGTCGACGTCCTCTATGCGGGCCACGTCGGCGACGATCGGAAACGCGCCCGTGTCCCTGGCCGCGGCGGCCAGGCGATCGCGGTCGCGGCCGGTGATGGCGACCTTCGCGCCGGCGTCGACGAGGAGCTTCGCCGCCTCTTTGCCGATCCCCAGGCTGCCGCCCGTCAGCAGAATCTTTGCGTTCTTCAGATCCATGTCACATCCTCTCTCATTGTGGTCCCGTTACACCTGGATGATATCGAGAGGCGGCGCCTCTTTTATCAACCCCATCGCGGCGGCGCGATTGTACAGTGTTTCCAGCGCGCGCCGTCCCTCGTCACCCATGTCCACCGTGTCTTCGTTCACGTACATCCTCACGAACCGGACGCAGGTCTCGCGGTCGATACCGCGGCCGAACTGCATCGCGTAGTCGATCGCGTCGTCTTCGTTTTCGCGCGCGTGGACGATGCTGTCTTTCAACCCGGACGCGATGATCTTCATGTTGTCGTCGCCGAGAGAGCGGTTGATCACGTCGAGCCCGAGCGGGATCGGCAATCCGGTATCCTCCATCCACGCCTCTCCGAGGTCGAGTACCTTGTGGAGCCCCGAGTCCCGCCACGTGATCTGGCCTTCGTGGATGATCACGCCTGCGTCGACTTCGCCGGCGGCGATGGCGTCCATGATCCGGTCGAAGTCGATCGAGACCGGTTCGAAACCGGTGCCGGCGTAGAGGCGCAGTAACATGTACGCGGTCGTGAAGGTGCCGGGGATGGCGACACGGAGGCCGCCGAGTCCCTTGACGCCGTCCGGGATCGGGTTTTTCGCCAGCACGAGGGGGCCGTAGTTGCGCCCGATCGACGACCCGCACGACATGATGCGGTACTTGTCCGCGACCTCGGGGTAGACGGCGGCGGAAATCGCCGTGACCGGCAGCTCGCCCGTGCGGGCGCGGCGGTTGAGGCTTTCGATGTCCTCCATCACGTGGTCTATTTCGTAGTCGCCGATGCGGATCTGGCCGCCGGCCAGCGCGTAGAACATGAATGCGTCGTCGGCGTCGGGGCTGTGCCCTATCAGCAGTTTGTCCATCGTCGTCACCTGTGGGTCCGGGTTTCTTCGTTCGTCTGCAAATCACTATTTTGAAGCCACTTATAATAGCCCGGGGGACGCGCGCTGTAAATCGCTTTTATTCGGACCCGCCGGTATTCTGCCGCCGGACCACGGGCGTATATATGGTATATTTAAAGCAACCACACGACAATACACTCTCCGGGGTCCCACTCCCGACCGGCACGGTGAGCTGCCGGCACGTGGTTGACGGTATCAAAAGCCCAACCAGGGGGAAACACGATGAAGCGCCCGTCTTCGGTAGCACCCTTCTCAATCCTGTTTGTCGCCATCCTGCTCCTGACCACCTCGACGATCGCACAGACCAACCCGGCGCCCGACCCGCCGAGGCCGGAGTACGTCGACGGCGAAGTCATCATCAAGTTTAGCAAAACCACCGGACCCTCGCAGGCGTCGGCTCTGGCCGGCGAAATGAACGCGGCCGTCAAGAAAGAGCTTCGGTTCATCGGCGCGCAGTTATGGACGCTCTCGGGGATCAGCGTCGAGGAAGCGGTCGCCCGTTACAGCGGCGACCCGCGCGTCGAGTACATCGAGCCCAACTACATGTGGTACGTCGACGGCACGTTTCCCGACGACCCGTCGTTTAACCAGTTGTGGGGAATGCACAACACGGGCCAGACGGGCGGCGTGCCTGACGTCGACATCGACGCGCCGGAAGCGTGGGACATCAGTACCGGCGACTCGACGGTGCTCGTCGGCGTCATCGATACCGGCGTCGACTACAACCACGAAGACCTGGTCGCCAACATGTGGGTCAACCCCGGCGAAATTCCGGGCAACGGAATCGACGACGACGGCAACGGCTATGTCGACGACGTGCACGGCTGGGACTTCGCCAACAACGACAACGACCCGATGGACGGCCACGGCCACGGCACCCACGTCTCCGGCACCATCGGCGGCGTGGGTAACAACGGAATCGGAATCACCGGTGTGTGCTGGAACGTCCGCATCGTCGCGCTGAAGTTTCTCAGCGACAGCGGTGGCGGCAGCTCGGCCGATGCGATCGGGTGTCTCGACTACGCCACGATGGTCGGCGTGCGCTTGACCAACAACAGCTGGGGCGGCGGCCCGTACTCGACGGCGCTCAGGGACGCGATAGCGCGCGCCGACGCGGCGGGGATCCTCTTTATCGCCGCGGCGGGTAACGACGGGACCGACAACGACAGCCGGCCCCACTATCCCTCGAATTATCCACTCGACAACATCATCTCGGTGGCGAACATCACCTCCAGCGACAATCTCAGCTCGCTGTCCAACTGGGGCCTTACGTCGGTCGACCTCGGCGCGCCGGGGTCTTCGATCTTCAGCTCTCTTCCCGGCAACAGATATGGCCTCAAGTCGGGAACCTCCATGGCGAGTCCGCACGTCGCCGGATCGGCGGCGCTGATCTGGTCGGCGGCGCCGGGGCTCTCGCACGACGAGGTCAAGGAAACGATCATGGCGGCGGTCGACCCGACGGGCGCGCTCATGGGCAAGACGGTGGCGGGCGGCCGCCTCAACGCGGACAGGGCGCTGGGCATGCTCGACAGCATTCCCCCGGACCCGGTCGCCGATCTCGCCGTACTCGAGATGGGGTCGAGCGCGGTCACGCTCGCGTGGACGGCCACCGGCGACGACAGTTCCGCAGGCACCGCGTGGCGATACGACATCCGATATTCCACATCGCCGATCGATACGGCGAACTTCGA
>CBDUWU010000315.1:0-3249 GCA_965371015.1 uncultured bacterium
GTTTGTACTTCTGGTTACACCACAGGTCCTTACGGGTGGATGCTCCGGACGGGCCGAGCCAGAGGTGGAGGTGTGGGAGGACGGCGTCTACCATCCGGCGGTGGTAGACACGTATGAAATTTCCGGGAAACGCGACGGAGCTGTTACGCGGGTCTCAGTCGATCTCAAGTTGGAAACCGGCGAGCGGCTTCGACTTGAGCTCGAGGTACGTTACGATCCTCAACCCGTCCTCGGTACCGCACGATGGATGCTCGACGAAAATCGAGGGGCGGCGGGCGAAGTAATCACGGAATCATTGAAGTTTCTGGGGGGGCAGGGAGAAGGGCCCAGTCTTGGAGGGCGCTTCCGGCTGGAGGAAAAAGGCTCTCCCCGCTTCCGGGTGGTTTTACCGTTAAGGCCCGTTGATCAACCGCAATGGACGGTCGACTGATCTTCATCGGAACTGCTCTGATTTATCTCAAGCGAGGACTTCGTTAGTGGAAGGTCTCTCCTCTTTTTCGAATGCCAGCTGAAGATTCGAGAAACCGAAGATGACAAAATGAGCGTAATGAACAAATTTATCGGCCGGTTTCCGCTGGGTGTGTGGTTCGCCGTCGCAGCGATCCTGCTGCTGTTCATGGCGTGGGGGATACAGGCATATTCACTGTTGAACTGGGATCGTGCCGTGGAGCTCGGAATTCAAAACGAACGATTCTCCGGCGACACCGCCGAGCGAGCCTGGGCGCAGGAGAGCCGTGGGCTGGCAGCCGCCGACATGCTCTGGCCGCTGCCGGTCGGTCTCGTGGCACTCGTCGGAATATTCCGAAAAAAGCTCTACGGACTCGTCGCGGGCTCGATGGAACTGGCGATCGGAGTCTATTTCCCGCTCTTCTTTGCGTTCCAGAGGTGGTCGACATTTCGGGGCACGGCGATCGCTGCGATTTGTCTCTGGATGGTACCGTCGCTACTGGGGCTCGTCGGATTGTGGGCGAACCGGGATTCCTTCAGCAAATAGCCGACTACTGATCGGTGGTCCCCGATGCCGGGCGATCAGACCCATATCTGAAAAACGATTACGAACAGGCTGGCAAGTACGGCGGCGACGGGGAGTGTCGTCACCCAGGCGAGAAGGATCTGGCCAATGGTATTTCCGTGCGCCCTCCGTGTAACTGTCCCGATTCCGAACAGAGAACCGCACGAAACATGGGTGGTCGACACCGGTACGCCGAGCACCGAGGCACCGACCACCAGAACACCCGTTACCACGTTGGCGGTAAAGCCCTGCCCGGGATTCATGTCTGTCACCCGGTACGCCATGGTGTCCGCCACCCTGCGGGCGCTGGTAAGACCACCGATCGCGATGGCAACACCGACCGCGACGATCGCGGCCGACGGTGAAAACAACCCGCCGACCACGAGTAACGCGGCGATCTTGGGCGTGTCGTTGAGTCCCCGCGCGAAGCTCACCACTCCGGCGCTCAGGAAGTGGGATGCGTCGAGCAAAGAGCGCGCACTGATTCCGGCGACTCGACCGCGATACCGGACGTTGCACGTCACCCCGGGCCCGACTTTCAACGTCGGCAACCCGATTGTCTGCAGGGCGAGTTCGGGGCCGGGATTGCCGGGGACGACGCCCGCCACCTCGTTGTCGATGCAGATACAGGTTTCCTGTTCGACGCCCAGTCGGGACCGTAAAAATCTCAGAGGTGGATAGAGACCCGCAGAAAGCAGGATGGCGATGAAGGGGCTGGTCAGGAGCGGCAGCAGAAAGCCACGGCCCAGGCGGTGAAAATCAACGCCATCGGGTGAAGCGATTAATCCGGCGCCCACCAGGGCGCCGATCAAAGCGTGCGTGGTCGAAACGGGGAAGCCGAATCGTGTGGCGATCATCACCGTCGCTCCCGCCGACGCCGCCACGGCGAGAGGGAACGCCGGGTTGGAAACAACCTCGGGCGGCACCAGGCCCTTGCCGGAGAACGCGGCGAGTAAACCGCGTGCGAGAACCAGCGCGGCCGCCGACCCAAGAACCGTTGTAAACGTGGCCCACAGCAAAGCCCCGCGATACGACGTCGTACCGGTTCCCAGTAACGTCGCCACGCCCTTGAAATTGTCGTTGGCTCCGTTGGCGAACGCGAGCAGCGATCCCACAAGATATGTCAGGACTGGCACTTTGTAATCCTTCGCATGGGCGACGATATCCAGAAAGAGACTTCCGGTATATCGACGGTGGTCGCGGAAGGGCGCGCGTTGATTACAGGTATTCTGGCGGTCCCACATTGCCACCGCCACACGGGAGGTCGTTTATACTCAAGATGATCGGAAATATTCCACATGTGGGATACGAAGAGATGTATTATCGAAGTCAGGAAGCTCCAGCGATGGTGGCGGGAGTTAAGTACCCATTTATCCACTGAGGGGATAAGTATATGGCGATAACAGGACCAGGATCAGAAGACAATGATGTACTGCCGGGAAAGGAGACGCTCTTTCATGTCCTCCTGAGAAGCAGCGAAAAGTTCCGCGATAATATTGCCTATATCTACCAGGCAGACGGAGACGAGGTCCGGGTAAAGTATTCCAAGGTCTTCGAAGATGTTCTGCTGTTGGCGAGGGCTCTTGCTGACAAAGGCGTATCAGCCGACGACCGGGTAATGTTTCTCTCGGACAATTGTTATGCCTGGATAGTCACTGATCTCGCGATTATGTCGCTTGGGGCAGTCACTGTTCCCCGAGGAAGCGACACCCCATCGCAGGAGTTGATTTACATAATAGAAAACAGCAGCTGCTCGCATCTTGTTGTCGAAACCAGGGAGCTGCTCGAACGCCACAAAGATATCATCAAAGGGGCCAAAGGCCTGAAGACCATTTTTGTGATGGAAGGTCCTGCCGTTCATTCCCTGTTTGGAAAGACCTATTCATACGAGGACCTGCTCAAGGAACGTACTTTCAACGAACATGCCGTGCAGAAATTCATCGATCGCGGCAATATGATCAAAGGATCCGACCTGCTGACCGTTATTTATACATCCGGAACCACAGGATTGCCAAAGGGCGTGAAGCTGACTCACGCCAATGTAATGCATAACCTGGATTGTATTCCCGATATAATCAAACTTACTTCCGCCGACCGATGGCTCTCCATTCTTCCAAGCTGGCATATCTTTGAACGGACTCAGGAGTATGTTGCCCTGTCTGGAGGCTGCTGCCTCGTATATTCATCTATTAAACGTTTTGCCCAGGATCTCGAACGCTATCGCCCGACCATTGTAG
>CBDUWU010000316.1:0-3193 GCA_965371015.1 uncultured bacterium
GCGTCGGCGGGCCGGCCGAAGGGATAGACGTTGGCGCCGGCTGGCGAGACGTAGTGGCGCGGAGTCCCCAGAATCTCGAAGCCGCCGAAGAGAGTGTCGGGGGCGAACGCGTTTTCGACGATGACGTCGCGGAGGCTTTCCGGGGCGTCGGCGTCGACGGTGATGTTGACGAGGAGAGAATCGTCCGAAGACAGCGTGTCGGCGGTGTTGACCGTCACACCGGGGCCGAGGTCGATGTAGGTGAACGGGCGGAAGTTGGTGCCGACGAGCAGGATGTCGAGCGTCTGGTCGGCAAAGCCGTCACCGGGGGCGACTTCGGTCAGTGCCGGCGGTGCGACGGCGGAGCACCCGCGCTGGAGGAGTTCCGGCCTCACGTTGAGGATCGTTGTGACCATCTTGGTCTGCGAAGCGGGTGAGAACACGTCGCGGCAGAGAGACCTCGAATACGACATGATCTGCCGGGGGTCGGGCGCGTAGGGGGCGCCGAGGGGGTCGGTCTCCGCGCCGAAGTACAAACATACCGCGTTGATATTATGACTGCCGAGCCTCGGGTCGGCCGGCGTGTCGCACAGCCGGTCTCCCGCCGTGCCGCAGTTGGCGCCGTTGACGTATTCGACGCCGAAGGCGGTTTCGTGCGTATGGAACAGGTCGAAGTAGTGGCCGATCTCGTGCGGCATCGTCGAAGGATTACTGGGAACGCCGGAGCAGCTGTTGTTCATCACGATCCCCTGTACCGGCGAAAAAGTGAAAGATGAGATCCCGCATAGCCCCGGGAGGTTGGGGCTATAATAGACGTTGATCGCGGCGGGGATCACATTTTCGCCCCGGAGTGCGTTGATGTCGTTGAGGTCGACGATGTTGAAGTAATAGAAGTCGGAGTCGATGTAGTCGATGTCGAGCGTGTAGAAAGCGATGTCGGTGCCGGCGAAGTACGAGTTGGCGTCGACGATCGACTGCTGGTACTGCGACAGCGACATCCCTCCGGTGCCGTCGGATCGGCGCACGATATGCCCGACGATCGGCACGCAGTAGGGCCCCGCCTGCGGGAGCAGCCCCGGAGGGGGGGGGACGAGGCCGGGGCCGCCGGCGACCAGTTCGAGATAACGGCGCGCCTCATCCGGCGTGACGTTCGAGCCGCATTCGAAAGACGGGCCGGCCGGGCCGTCGATCCGCTGCGAATCCAGGCGGTCGGGGGACGTGAAGGCGATCGCCGCGACGGCGACCAGGGCGAGCGTTATTTTTCTGGTCGACAAGGTTGAACCTCTGCGTTGGTGGTGTCCGGGTGGCCCGGCCCGTCGGGGTAGTGGGTCTGTGCCGCGGGCGGTGTCCTGCAATCAATATAATAACAATGAGTTGCCGCGTCAATTCGTGACGGCGCTATTTCGACTTGTAGACGACCCCGTCCTTCATGACAAACCGGATGTCGCCCATGATCGAAATGTTCTCGAGCGGGTCGCCCTCGACGGCTACCAGGTCGGCGACCTTGCCGATTTCGACGCTCCCCAGCCGATCGTCGATCCGTAACAGTTTCGCCGTCTCCATCGTCGCCGACTGTATCGCTTCCATCGGCGGCATCCCCGCCTTCGTCATCAGTACGAATTCCCGCCAGTTCTCACCGTGGGCCGACACTCCGCTGTCGGTGCCGAAGGCGATCTTGACCCCAGTCGTGTAAGCGCGGGCGAACGTGGCGTTGATGGCGGGGCCGATCGCGGCCGCCTTGGGGCGGACGATTTCGGGGAGGTAGCCGTCTTCCTCCGCACGCTCGGCCACCGTCACCCCGGCGAGGATCGTGGGCACGTAGTACGTCCCGCGCTGCTTCATCAGCTCCATCACCTCGTCCGACATGTAGGTGCCGTGCTCGATCGAGGTGACCCCTGCTTCGACGGCGCGCTTCATCCCCTCGGTGCCGTGGGCGTGCACCGCCACCGTGAATCCGTAGTCGTTGGCCGTCTCGACGATCGCGGCGAGCTCTTCTACGGTGAACTGGGGGTTATGGCCGCTTTTGGCCAGGCTCAGCACACCGCCCGTCGCCGTGATCTTGATCAGGTCGGCGCCCTCCTTGTAGCGCTGGCGTACCGCCTTGCGCGCCTCGTCGGGACCGTTGATCACACCCTCTTTCGGGCCCGGGTCGCCGCGTAGTTCCTCGTTCCACCCGTTGGTCGGGTCGGCGTGGCCGCCCGTCGTGGCGATCGCCTTGCCGGCGGTAAAAATGCGCGGCCCCGGCACCAGCCCGCCGTTGATCGCGTTTCGCAGCGCGACGATCACCGTGCCGTCGTCGCCGACGTCGCGCACCGTCGTAAAACCCGCCATGAGCGTGCGCTCCGCGTACACGGTCGAGGCGATCGCGTAGTCCGTCGGGTTGAGGAAGAACCCCTCCGAGTACGAATCGCGCGAGAACTCGAACATGAGGTGGGTGTGCATGTCCATCAGGCCCGGCATCACCGTGTGGCCGGAGAGGTCGATCACGTCGTCGTCCCCGGTGCCCTCGACGAAGCCGTCTTTTACGTCGCTGATGCGGCCGTCCTCGATCACGATCGACACCTCGGAACGGGCTCGATCGCTCACGCCGTCGATCAGTGTACCGGCGTGGATGATGGTCTTTGCGAGCGAGTGCGCGGGTATGATAGTCAGGAGCGCAAGAATAACGATCAAGGCTCGTGCGTTCACCATGGGTTCCTCTCTTATGTTGGACCGGGGTCAGTAATGGAGTGGAGACAGTATACAGGTGTGGAGGGTGTCGGGGCAACCGGTTGAAGGGGCCAGAACCGTCGACGGCGGCCATGTAACTCCCTAATTCTCTTTCGAATCGAGCTCCTGGTCGAGGCGCTCCGCGAGAAAGATCTTGATCAGCGACTGATACGGGACGTCCCGCTTGTTGGCCAAGACCTTCAGTTCCGCCAGCATCGGCTCGGGCAGACGGATCGATATCGTCTTCAGCGACGGTTTGAGGTTGGGCAGGATGACCCGTTTCGCACGCGACCAGTCGACGTATCTGGTAGAGTCTTCCTTCGCCCAGAACTCGCGTTCCTCGTCCCCGGAATTGAACTTCGGTGGCTTCTTTTTCTTCATGATTCGTTAAACACCTCTCGGTCTCTTTAATTTACGTCGATCGAAGGGCTATGTCGAGGGGAGTAGACGTGAAATTGGTGGTATCCGCCGAAGACGGGGCGGGACTAGAGGGTCAGGGGCTCGA
>CBDUWU010000317.1:0-3182 GCA_965371015.1 uncultured bacterium
TTCAACGTCAGACCGAAGCTCGACCACGGCGCCGCGGTCGAGTATGCGGGTCACCTTGCCTTCCGTGTCGGTGTCGACGGCGAATTCATCGGCGAGGCTGTCCCACGGGTTATCCGTGAGTTGCTTCATACCCAGACTGATGCGCTTCTTTTCCTGGCTGATATCGAGGACCATCACGTCGATGACGTCGCTTTTCTTGACGACTTCGCTCGGGTGACGGACTCGTTTGGCCCAGGACATGTCGGAGATGTGCAACAACCCGTCGATGCCCTCTTCGATTTCGACGAACGCGCCGAAATTGGTGAGGTTCCGTACGGTGCCCGTGAGGCGCGTGCCGATCGGGTATTTCTGCTCGATCGTCGTCCACGGATCGGGCTCGGTCTGCTTGAGGCCGAGCGAGATCTTCTGGTTGTCCTTGTCGACCTTGAGCACGACGGCTTCGATATTCTGCCCCACGCTGAGGATCTTCGAGGGGTGTTTGACGTGCTTCGTCCACGACATCTCGGAGATGTGGATAAGCCCCTCGACGCCTTTTTCGAGCTCGATGAAGGCGCCGTAGTCGGTGATGCTGACCACACGACCCTGGATGCGTTCGCTGAGAGGATAACGATCTTCCACTCCATCCCACGGGTACGGGGTGAGCTGCTTGAGGCCGAGCGAGATCTTCTCACGCTCTTTGTCGAAATCCAGCACCTTGACTTCGAGGTCGTCTCCGATCTGGACGATCTCGGACGGGTGGCTGATGCGGCCCCACGTGATGTCGGTGAGGTGCAACAGTCCGTCGACGCCACCGAGATCGACGAAGGCGCCGAAGTCGGTGATGTTCTTGACCGTGCCGGTACGAACCTGGGCTACTTCGAGTTCACTGAGCAGGGCGCGCTTCTGTTCCTCGCGCTGCTCTTCGAGAACCACACGGCGCGAAACTACGATATTGCGCCGTCTCTTGTTGATCTTGATGATCTTGAATTCGAGCTTTGCTCCTATCAACTCGTCCAGGTTGGGTACCTGCCGAAGCGCAATCTGGCTGCCGGGCAGGAACGCATCGACGCCGAGCAGGTCGACCACGAGGCCTCCCTTGATACGGCGCTTGACGGTGCCTTCCATGATGTTGCCCGACTCGTGCGAGTCCTTGATGATTCCCCATACCTTGAAGAAGTCAGCCTTCTCCTTGGACAGGACAACGAGACCGTCCTGGTTTTCGAGTTTTTCCAGGTAAACATCGAACTTGTCGCCGATGTTGATCGCTTCCTCGTTGCGGAATTCACTGACCGCGATTGTTCCCTCGCTCTTGAATCCGACGTCGACGATGATTTCGTTTTCCCTGATCTCGGAAATGGTGCCCATGACGATCGAGCCTTCTTCAAAGCTCATGATCGTCTTTTCGTATGCTTCCAGAAATTCCGCCGGTGGAGCCTCGCCGTCGCCATCCAGGTCGACGTCGACATCCGCCGATTCGAGCACCTCGAACGACGCATATGCCGGTGAACGGAGCACGTGGGCCGCTCCCTTCACGGGTTTCGTTTCACCTCCCCCCTCGGGGATTTCATTCATTTCGGGCGTGGTGTTCGCCCCGAGTGATTCATCAACCATAAACAAACCGCCTCCTTGAAACGTAAATTTCCGGAAAAACCGGATTTGAAGATAATAATAATCGCGGGCCGTCAATGCAAGTGGAAAAATTAGAAAGAGTTGTAGAAGCCGCCCCGGGGCAGGGTCGCTCTCAGCCCTCCACGGTGTCGGGGCGGGATTCGTACTCGTCCTTCAGCGCCCGGATGGCCTCCAGGACCATCTCGGCGAAGGCCCGGTAGCCGTCGCCGTCGGCGAAATCCCCGGCGGTCCCGGGGGCAAGCCGTATCGGGCGCCCGATGGACACGTGGACGTGTTCGCGCCGGAACAGGCAGCGCCAGAGACGATTCGTCCCGGAAACGAATACGGGGATTACCGCCGTCTCCGAATTGACGGCGAGATAGCCGACACCGCTTCTGGCCCTCCCGAGATCGTCGGTAAAAACGCGTCCCCCCTCCGGGAAGATCATCAGCGAGCGGTTTTCAAGGAGCAGTTCGAGGACCTGATTCATGGCCTCCCGGTCGAATACTCCCCGCTTGAGCGGGATGGCGTTGACCGCCCGGATGATTCCGCCGAATACGGGGTTGCGGAACAGCGTCGCCTTGGCCATGAAATGGATCTCGTGATGAATGCACGAGCCGACGAACGGCGGATCGACGTTAGACTTGTGATTGCAGGCGTATATGTAATGTTCCTTGTAGGTTACATTGGTAACGGTATCGTCTTTCAGACCGAAAAATACTCGAGAGATCACTCGAGACAGCCCCCGACCGAAGTTGTAAAGAGGTCTGAAAGGGCCGGATACGTCAGAGCCCCTGATCGGCTCGAGGGCGGCCAGACGCGTTGCCGTATCGTGCGCGGCCGCCACGACCCGGCCGACCTGCTCGTCGATGGTGAGTCCCGAGGTGTCGACGAGAACGGACCCCACGGCCCGCCTCAGAGGGCTGGCCTCGCGTCCCGAGTCGTATTCGTCGCGCCGGATGATGTCGGCTTCGACCTCCTCGACCGTCGTTTCCACCCCCTGGGCTTGGAGCTCCTTCAGGCGGCGTTCCGCCCGGACTCGCGGGGAGGCGACCAGGTAAATCTTCACCTCGGCCGACGGCAGCACGACGGTCCCGATATCGCGCCCCTCCAGCACGGCACCCCCTTCCCCGGCGAGGACACGCTGCTGCCGGACCATGGCGGAACGAACGGACGGATGGGCGCTCACGGGGGATACGGCCCTGGTCACCTCGGGGGTGCGGATATCCCTGGTTACATCCTCTCCGTCAGCCAGGACGGACTGCCCCCCGGGTAACTCGCGAAACTCGATCCTTATCTGTTCCGACGCCTCACCGCACGCTTCGCCATCTTCGGGATCAATCCCGGTCCGGAGCGCTTTCAGCGCCACCGCCCGGTACATCGCCCCCGTGTCGATGTGGCGAAAACCGAGGGCGCTCGCCACCCGGCGGGCGGTCGTGCTCTTGCCCGACCCGGCGGGGCCGTCGATGGCGACGACCAGGTCCCGGAGGACGTCTTCGGTGGTGAGTAGTGTCGTTTTCAAATCGATGGTATCGGCCCGTCCCGGGCGGTCAGCTCATGGCCTTTCGCGCCGCCGCGATCCACGGTTCGTTATC
>CBDUWU010000318.1:0-3104 GCA_965371015.1 uncultured bacterium
AACAAGGGCACCCGGGACGCGTCCGGGCCCATCGCGGGCTTCGAGACGACGAATCCCGTCCAAGTGAACGGATCTTCCATGTACGCCATTGCCAAACGAGCATTCGATCTGGTGGTGGGCTCGGTTGTCGTGGTCATGCTGATTCCGATCCTTCCGCTCGTCGCCATCATGATCAAACTCGACTCCCGCGGCCCTGTGTTTTTCAAGCAGGAGCGGGTCGGCAGGGACGGCAGAATATTTAAATTCTACAAGTTCCGGTCCATGGTCCACCGGGCCGACGAAAGCCGCGGGGATCTGACGCAACAGAACGAACAGGACGGGCCGGTGTTCAAGATCCGGTCCGACCCCAGGATCACCAGCGTCGGCCGGTTCCTGCGAAGATCGAGCATGGACGAGATTCCGCAGATGTTCAACGTTCTCAAGGGCGACATGAGTATCGTCGGCCCGCGGCCGCCTCTCCCCGGAGAGGTCGCCAGCTACCAGCCGTGGTACATGGGAAGGCTCTCGGTCAAACCGGGGATTACCTGCCTGTGGCAGATCTCCGGGAGGAGCCAGATCGGCTTCAACGAGTGGATGCGGCTGGACATGGAGTACCTCAAGACCAGGAGTTTTAAAACCGACCTTCTGATATTCCTGAAGACAATTCCCGCCGTTATCGCGCGGAGAGGCGCGTATTGACGCCGCCGCCGCCACGGTCGATCCCTGACGGTGGAAGGGAAGGCTGGCACGCAAATTGCCAATTATCTCTTTGACAGTCTATGGGAATATGATTAACGTTAAATAATTCAACAAGTTGGCATTGACCGCGGGCCCGACCAGGCGCGGTCTGCGCCCGTTTGATCTGGAGTTTGAGAATGAGTGGTCGATTACACGGCACCGGTGTGTTAGCCCGATGGTGCGCAGTGTGCGTCCTGGCCGTTGTGACGGCCCTGTTGGCGGCCTGTTCCTCGGGGGCGCCGGCGGATTCCGGCAACCCCTCCAAGATGTATCCGCGCCAGGATATCGGGGATTTTGCCGCCGAAACGGGCGAGCCCGCTACGGGCACGCGGGAGTACGTCATCGGCGTTGGTGACGTCCTCGATATCGTTTTCGTGTACCACCAGAATCTCAACACCCGCGCCGTGCCCGTTCGTCACGACGGCCGTATCTCGGTACCTTATGTCGGCGACGTGCTGGCCGCCGGAATCTCGCCGATGTCGCTCGATTCGGTCCTCACCAGCCGGTTTTCGGAAATCCTCAGGGATCCGACGCTGTCTGTGATCATCAAGCAGGAGGCCGAGCGCCTCGTCTACGTTCTGGGCGAGGTGAACAATCCGGGCGGGTATCCCTATAACGACCGTATTTCATTGGTCCAGGCGATCGCCGCCGCCGGCGGCATGAAGAAGAGCGCCAAGGAGGCGCACACGATCCTGATTCGTCGCGAGGGGCTCGACAGAATCGTCGGCGTCGAAGTCGATGTCAAGTCGATCATCAACGGCGAATCGATCCAGAACGATCTGTTGCTGCGCAAGTACGACATCGTCTACATACCGAAAGCGGCCATCTACACCGTTGCGGACTTCGCCAGTGAGGTCAACACGATCATCGGGGTTCCGATGGGCATCATATTGACCGGCTGGCAGATCCGGACCCTGCAGGCCAACTACGAGTTCTGGACGGCTCGAGAGTCTATCGACTTACAGTAACGTCATGCCCGAAAAAGCAGAAACAAGCCAGGAGACAACACTCCGCGACTTCCTGAACGTCATTTTCCGGCGCAAGTGGATCATTGTGTCGGTGGTGGCGCTGGCGACGGTAACGGTATTCTACCTTAACGCGAGAAAGCCCGCGTTCTGGGAATCCACTTCGCGCCTCCTCGTCCAGCGCGGTGAGAGGAATGACGCGTTCAGCGGGCAGGTGCGCTATCTAACCTGGCAGGAAGAGGTCAGCTCTCAGATCGAGGTGATTCTGTCGGAGTCTGTATTCAACGGCGCAAAAAAGGTGTTCGCCGATTCTATTACCGCCAGCGGGCTGCCCGATGTCTGGAAGTTCCAGCCGGGGCGCGTAAGGGCGAAAGTCCTCGGCGAGTCAAACGTGTTTACGATCAGTTACGTCGACCTCGACCCCCAGGTGTCCCGATTTGGCTGCCAGGCGATGACGGTGTCATTCCAGGATTACTACCGCGAGCGAAAGGCGCCGCCCGCGCTCGAGGATTTCTTTCTCAGCCAGATCGACGATGTCCGGGAGGAACTCGAATTCTGGCAGATCAAGCGCAACGAGTTCCTCAACAAGGAAAAGTTCTACGGGATGGCCGAGGAGAACTATCATCTCCTCCAGCAGATCGGGTCCTTTGAGCGCGAACTCGTCACCGTCGAATCCGAAATATCGATTCAGATGGGGCGCGTCGACAACCTCGCGGAACTCCGGGAGAAATCCGGAGAGCAACTGGAAACAGAGCTGGCGATGCGGATGTCCAAGCATTATATGCAGCGAGAGATCATACAGAGGATCAAGCTCAACCTCCAGTCGCTGAATATGCAGAACGAACAATTGCTCCAGAAGTACACGGAGAAGCACCCCGAGGTGATGTCCGTGCAGCAACAGATCAGGGAAGCGCGGAAAGACCTCGAGGTCGAGATCGAAAACGCCTACCAGATCGAGGCCCAGGAGTTGCAGGGGCTGTACGCAAAAAAGGCATCGCTCAGCCGGAAAATTTCCGAAACGAGGTCACGCCTCGACTCGTTGCCCGACAAAGACCGCGCACTGAGAAAGTTCGACATCACTATTGAAAATCTGAAGAGCAAGTACGAGTTATTGCTCACGAGGCAGAGCGAATCTGACATCGCGCTTGCGGGACAGTCGACGTGGGAAGTCACAATCCTTTCGCAAGCGAGCCCGCCATACAGCAAGAAGACCAGCGATTACGTCCGCCTTGCACTCGGACCTCTGCTGTCGATCGTCGTCGCGCTTGGTCTGGCATTTTTTCTCGAGAGCCTCGACCACTCGGTCAAGAACATGTCCGAGGCCGAGGAGCATCTCGATCTCCCGGTTCTGGCCACCATTTCGGAAACGCGTGACCGGCCCTGATCAATCGGTACGGCCATTCGTGAGGCAGGCAGTTACCC
>CBDUWU010000319.1:0-3046 GCA_965371015.1 uncultured bacterium
CCCCAGCTCGGCGTCGGGGGAGAGTACATCAACGTCGAAAACCCTCTCGTCGGCAGTATCTTTCCCCAACGGTGGGCCCGCGCCAACATCAGCCTGAGCCAGATGATATTTGACGATCAGTTTATCAGCGACTTCCGCTCTACGGGGCGCGAGTACGAAGCTGCGATGTTCCGGAATCAGTCGGAGCGGCTGGACGTTTATGTCGGCGCCGGCTCCGCGTATCTCGAGTACGTCCAGACGCGGCTCTTCTACCAGATCGCGCTCGAAAACCTTCGCCTCACCGAGGGCAACCTCGATATCTCAAAGATGCGCGTGGAAGTGGGGCACGCGGGCCGCGACGAGGTATACCGCTGGACGGCGGAGCTCAACCAGCAGCGGACCGGCGTCATGGACGTCGAATCGTTGATGGAGACGCAGCGGATCGAGTTGAACAGATTGCTGGGCGTCCCATTGCGAAAACGCTGGCGTCCAGAGCCGTTGGACGAGGATTCACATACATTTGAATTGCTGCGCGAGAAACTCGGGTTCGCTCTCGAATCGCAGGCGAACTTCGACCGGTTTACCGAAGTGGCCGTCGATATCGCCCTGGAAAACTCCCCCGAGAGGATGTTTCTGGTCAAGAACATCGAAGCGGAAGGTATCCAGCTCGGTTACAACAAGCGGAGCTTCATCGTCCCCAAGGTGTTTTTCAACTTCGGCTATAACTACAACTTCTGGCAGTCACCCGATGAACCGCAACTGGGAGAAGATTTCTTCGATATGCGTATCGTGGCCGAGCTTCCCATATTCCAGGGAACCAGGCGGGTGTACGACATGAAGTTGAGCCAGTCGTTGATCGTCGAACTCGAACGCCGTTTGCTGCTCGCCGATCAATTCGTCGAGCAGCGCACTCGCACCTCGCTGCGTCAGCTCCAGGCGTCGCTCCCCAACATCGACTACTCGCGGATCGCCGCGGAAAACGCCCGCAAGAACTTTGACGTCGTTCGTGACCAGTACGCCAACGGTATTGTCAATATTACCGATCTCATCAGCGCCCAGGCGGCCAGCTTCACGGCCGAGCAGGACGCACTGGTGTCATTTTACGCGTTTCTCATCGACTCCGTCGATTTCCAGCGAGCCGTGGCGTTCTTCAGCGAAACCAAGAGCCAGAACGAGATCGACCAGTTTGTCGAGGATATCAGGCAGAGAATACAGGCCAGCGAGACCCAGTAGCCGTCCGCGTCCCGAAAAAGGAGACGAGTCATGAAGATTCATAAAATGTGCATGTCCGCCGCGGTTCTTCTCATCCTGATTCCGGTGCTTCTCGCGTCTGGATGCGGGAAAAAGGACGAGGGTGAACCGGCGGTGATCGTACGCCCGGTCAAGACGGCGGTGGTCGTGGGATTTGCCGAGGGTGAGCAGACATATCCCGGGCGGGTCGACGCCGGCAGCAAACTGCTGGTGTCATTCCGCGTGCCGGGACGGATCGTCGAACTCCCCGTCAAAAAGGGCGAGGCGGTGGAGAAGGGACAGTTGATCGCCCGGCTCGACCCTCGCGACTACGAGATCGCCGTCGAGGAAGCCAAGGCGACGTTTCAGCGCGCCGAGGCGGATTTCCAGCGCTACGAGCGGCTCTACGAATCCGACGCCGTGCCGCTCGCCGACCTCGACCAGCGCCGCTCCGAAAGGGACGTCACGAGGGCCAGGCTCGACGAGGCCGAGAAGAATCTGGGTTACACGTACCTGCGGGCGCCGTTCGCCGGCATGATCGGCAACCGTTACGTCGAGAACCACATGGACATCCGGGCGCAGGAGGAGGTCGTCGACCTCAACGACACGACGATCGTGGAGGTCAAGATCAACGCGTCCGAGAACATGGTCGCGCTGATGCAGCAGTTCGAGGCCCAGCTCGATATCAAGGTGTACGCGGAATACGACGCACAGCCCGGCAAACGCTATGAGCTCACTCTGAAAGAGATCGCCGCGCGCGCCGATCCGCAGACGCAGACCTTCGAGGTCGTGTTCACCATGCCGCAGCCGGGGGACATCGCCCTCCTGCCCGGGATGACGGCGCTCGTTCGCCTGATCGCCTCGATCAAACCAGGTGCGACCATTGATATACCGATCTCGGTGCCGGCGATCGCTGTCAAGACTTCCCCCGGGGGCGACAAGGTCGTGTGGGTGGTCGACACGGACGACATGACCGTCCACGCGAGGAAGATCACCGTCGGATCGATGCGGGGCACCGAATCGATCGAAATCCTGGAGGGTCTCGAGGGCGGCGAACGCGTCGTGATCGCGGGCCTGGCCCATTTGAGCGAGGGAATGAAGGTGCGGTTCTGGGAAGAGCAAGAGTAACAGGCCGATAAGGACCCAATATGAATATTGCTGAAATATCGATAAAGAAAAAGGTCATCACGTGGACGATCACGGTCGTCCTGTTGTACATCGGCTACAACGCTTATATGGGACTGCCGCGGCTGGAAGACCCCGAATTTGCCATCAAGGACGCGGTGGTGGTCACCCCTTATCCCGGAGCGTCCGCCGCCGAAGTCGAAAAGGAAGTCACCGAACAGATCGAAAAGGCCGCTCAGGAGTTGGGTCAGCTCAAACGCGTCGAATCGTATTCGTCGCGCGGAATGTCCGTGGTCAAGGTCAAGATCAAGGACAATTACACCATGGACATGCTGCCCCAGGTGTGGGACGAGCTGCGCCGCAAGGTGAACGACTACCAGAAGTATCTCCCCCCGGGTGCCGGGCCCTCGGTCGTCAACGACGACTTCGGCGACGTCTATGGGGTGTACCTGGCTCTCACCGGCGACGGTTACTCGATGGCCGAGCTCAAGAAAGTCGCCGAATTGTTGAAGCGCGAACTGACCATCGTCCAGGACGTCAAGAAGGTCACCTTCATGGGCGTCCAGCAGGAAGTCGTCTACGTCGAAATGTCGCGGATCAAGATGACCAACCTCGGCATCACCCGCCAGGAAATTTTTGACGCGCTCCAGGCCAAGAATCTGCCCGCCGACGGCGGCAGGATCAAGGTGGGAACGGAATTCATGGCGGTGGT
>CBDUWU010000320.1:0-3028 GCA_965371015.1 uncultured bacterium
ACGAAAACCCGATGGAACCGATCACGGTACCGGCTCCGGTCGCTTTGTCGATCGATATGAGATTGTTGACGCTGATCCCGCCTCCGCTCGACGCGAAGAGCGCGCCGCCGGTGTTGAAACAGATGTCGGGCGACGGGGGCAGTATGGTGTTGCCGATGAGTGTCGTGGTGCCGGTATCCTCGTCAATTGTGTACACGAAGCCGCTTGCATCGCACGCCCACAGGACGGCCGTCGTGGGGTCGAAAGCCAATCCCTTGATGTAGATGCCGGTGGTGGATACAAATGTGGCCACTCCGGTGGTGTGATCGATCGTGTAGAGGTCTCCGCTGATGTCGGCTGCATACAGGACGTCGTTGCCGTTGAATGCAAGGGCGGGCGGCGAAGAAAGACCGGTCGGACCGACGAGTGTCGCCATTCCGGTGGACGCATCGAGGATGTAGAGATTGGACGACGACCCGATATCCGTCGCGTGGATAACGCCGGTGAACGTGACCGCCAGCGCCGGTACACCGGGGTCGTCGAATTCCCCGGTAATGCCGGTGGGCCCGACGAGCGTACCGGCTCCGGTTGTGACGTTAATTTTAACGAGTGCGCCGGCGTTGGCGTCGTTGTTGCCGAGAGTCGCGTAGCAAACGTCGAACTCCGCCAGCGATGAATCGGCGATGGCAACCGCCGCTCGGCTCGTTTCCGGCGCGGCGAACGGCACCGTCAACACGGTCAACAACAGACACCCGCAAAGCCACTGTTTCATGACATTCCTCCTGTAACCGGTCGCAGTCCTGGTTTCTTTCTTGAGCCTTTTCATCGCAGTAACACCATCTTTCTCACGTCGGTAAAACTGCCGGCTTTAATATGGTAGAAGTAGACGCCGCTGGCGGCGTCGCCGCCGCTAGAGGTCCTCCCGTTCCATACCACGCTGTGTGACCCTGCCGGATAGTCCTGGTCGACGACCCTCTGGATCCTCTGGCCGGCGACATTATAGATGCTCAGTACGACGTGTCCCGGCTGCGGCAGGTCGAATCGAATCGTCGTCACGGGATTGAAGGGGTTGGGACGATTCTGCGCGAGACGGTACTCGCTCGGGACCTTCCCGTCTGTCTGTGACGACGGCGTCAGTATGACGGGGTCGCGGACGGTGCCGTTGGTGGCGTTGGCCGAGAACGTCATCGTCTCGGTCACGGACCAGTCCGCCTCGGTGGACGCATCGAAGGCGCGGAACTTCACCGTCTCGCCGGAACCTTCACTGCCGTGAATCATCACAAAGGCGAGCCAGTCGTCGGCTCCCGGCACCGGCATCAGCTCTGCCACGCCGCGGCACTGGCCGCCGACAAAGGCGCCGACATACCTGCCGCTGCCGCGCCAGTCGACACCGTCACCCCGGACCGTCGCGACCATGGTCATATTGTACTCGAAATCACCGGGGTTGAATTCCCAACCGGGTCCGTTCGACGGCGACTCCGCGCCGCCCGGCGACCGTCCCGCAACGAGGGCGGGGACCGCCGCTGCCGCGGTGTTGGCGGGATAATTGAACATCGAAGGCAGCGCGGGATCCTGCAGATACAACCGGTATCCTGCCCCCGGCTGCATCGTTTCGAGGCTCCCGAACCAGCCGGCGTTCCATTCGGCGAATTCCGTCTGGCTCTTCACGATCTCGTTGCCGTTGAAGAGGCCCTGCGTCTCGAGGTCGGCCAGCGCGCCGCCGACACCACCGGCCGAGTTCGGCAGGTAACCGATCCAGTTCCAGCCGTTGTCCACTGGCACCCCCGTCGTCACCGGGTCGGCGGGGTTGCCTTCCTGGAGGATCGTGCCGGCGTCGGTCAGCCGGACCATGTACCCGGAGGTGTTGTCCAGCGCCGCCAGCGTGCCGACCCAGCCGATCGACGTATCGGGGTCGAATACGGCGAAGGCCGTCTTCGACTTGATGACGTCGCCCTCGGTGGGCGCGAGGCTCGAGAGCACGCTGCCTACCGTCATGTCGGCCGACACGACGTTGGTGGAAAACCAGTTCCATCCCGCGTAGAGCGGGAACGAAGTCACCGACCCCGGCAGCGTGTTCAATGCCGTCAGAATCATCGGCGACAGTGTCGTTCCCAGCACGTCGTCGGCAAGGAATGGCGCGCGCTCGGCGGTACTGCCGTAGCGCTTGCACTTGTCGTCGTCCCACACCTCGAACCGCGCGGTCTCGCCGCTGACGCGGTTGCTGAATACCGTGAGAAATACCAGCGTGTCGCCGGCGACGTCCCTGGGACTCGCCAGCCCGCGCAGCTCGTTGCCGACGAAGGCCGCGATGAGGTCGTTGCCTTCCGCGAGCGTTCCGTCGTCGGTCCCGACGCGGGCCACAATCGACATGCTGTATTCGAAATCACCCGCGTCGATCGCCCAGACCGGCGCCGCGCACGAAACATCGAGTACGACGTCGAGTGTGGCGACGGCGACGGTGTCGACGCCGGAGGTGTCGACCGCCTGAACCGTCACCTGTCCCTCGTGGATCCCGCCCGCGATCATAGGATCGATGTCAAAATCAATCACGCACGAACCGCCTGGGGCGAGCCGGCCGCTCGCGTTCGCCGGCGCGACGGGGAAGAAGCCGGGTCTGCCGGTGACCTCGTAGTCGACGGGGATCTCCGTACCGTTTACCAGCTCGGCCGCTACGCTGCCCGGCGTGGCCAGCGCCACTTCCCGTGTAATCCGGGTCTCGCTCCACGTAAAGAGGCTCTGCCGGTAGTCGAACTGCCAGGTGACAGGCGACGTCATCGTGTTGCCCACGCGGTCGGCGATGCCGGCGACCGAAGCCTCCAGGCGCCGGCCGTCGAGGTCGGCCGCGTCGGCCTGCGGCACGAGATAGATGGTCTCGCCGTTACAGACCGGCGTAATCGGAATGGACTGTCCGGCCAGAGGGCCGTCTACGTATCTCAGTGAAATCGCTGCATCCTCTACGGTAGCGCAGTCAATGGGCTCGTTGAATGTCACGCCGATGAGTTCGCCGAGCGACAACTCGCCGTCCGACGGCTGTGGCGCGCCGAACACT
>CBDUWU010000321.1:0-3017 GCA_965371015.1 uncultured bacterium
TTTGTCATCCCTCATACATATGTCGGGAATGCAAAAAGGGCGACCGGCTATAGCCGGCCGCCCTTTTTCAGAAGCTTTGCGGATGATACGTGGGGTCAGTCTCGCGGACCGATTTCCGTATCACCCGTAATCATGATCATGACACCGAGCACTTCGATGTACTCGACGGGCCCGCTCGGAGCCGAGAGACGATCGACGATACCGAACACCTTCTCAGGCGTTCCGCCCCACTCCTTGAGCCAGTAGACGTAGAGCGTATCGTCGTCTTCGTGACGGAAGACGCGGACCCAGACCCTGTCGCCGACCTCGATGTCGTCGAGGTCGAGCCCGTGATGCTTGTCCCAGTCGCGATCATTATCGCCATCGCCGTCCATGTGCAACGGCCCGGGCATCGTATCGTTCGCCGCGGTGTCACACATCGCGACGTGGACCCACGTTCCCATGATCTCGACATTGCAGTTGTCGCGGTCGATGTCGGTGACCGGACCGCGGAGCTCGTTCTTGAGACCCCAGCACGACAATTTGCGACAAACGTCCCAGTCGTGGTCGTGGTCCCAGTCGTCGCAGTCATCGTCGTTGTCGTCATCATCGTGCAACGCGACCCGCACCATTGTGCTGTCCGGCGGCGGCGGATCGTCGCAATGGCAGACCTCGATGCTACGCGCCATCAGATAGTCGTTCTCGTTCGACACGAAATCGCCATTGACCTGGACGTAGTCGCCCACTTCGATCGTCACCGGTGGCGGCACGTCCCGCAGGACGCAGCCAAAGTTGGCCAGCAGGAAGTCACTCACAGTGCCGTTCGACTCGACCAGAATGACCGAAATCACCGTAGGCGTCGTCGGACGACACCCCCGATCCGTGAAGTCCTTGATCACCTGGTAGTAACCCCCCTCGAGGCCATCGAAACGGTAGCTGCCGTCGCGCCCCGAGACCGTGCGCATCGTGTAGTCGTTGACAGGCTGCACTTCAAGGTCGTCGCCGGCGATCAGGAAGACAACCTGGCCGCCGATACCCGGCTCGTCGTTGTCCATGATGCCGTCTTCATTGATGTCGTTCCAGACTACGCCACCGATCGTACCCGTCGTCGTGTCGTCCGGGATAACGACGTGGGCGATAAAACCGATCGAAACGCCCTCGCCGGCGCCGAAGAGCGTCGTGCGCGGCAGGCTCTCTTCGCCCGGCGTCCACTCGCCGTCTGTAGCGACCGACGCACTATTACCGCTGCGATTGGCGAATTCAAAGACGATTGAGGCGCCCGGGCCGTTCTCGCCATTGTCCGGGTTCTTGACCGTCACGTCGGCCGGCATGAAGCTGACGAACGTCAATCCGATCGGCTCCGGATGCGATACCTCGCCATCGTTTTCGATGGAAAAGTCGACCGACAGCGCGCTCAGGCTGTCGACATAATGAATGTTGCCGCCCCGAAGGACAAACGGGCCCACCAGCGGATTCGCTCCGCTGCCCTCAATCACCAATTCGAATGCGACGTCGTTCGGGTCAATTTCCCCGCGGGCCACTCCCGTGGTGTTGAACTGTTCGTACTCGGTCGGGACCACGGTTTCGTCACTACAACCAAAGTAGACGACCGCGAACATCGCGAGTATTCCCAATACTACTAGTTTCTTAATCACTTGGCATCGCCTCCCAGCGCGCGCCAGATGTTGATATCGATTCTGGATTTAACAAAAGCAGACAATAAGTATAATGGAAAACCCACGTGCGTACAGGACAAACCTCGACTGAACCCACAAAGATCACAGAGGCGATCAAACGGTATGTTAATCAGCTATTTATAAGACGTGACCGGCAAGCTATTTCGGGTGCCGGTAGTAAATTTTGTTAACGATTTTCCAGCCGTCGTCAAATTTGTAGAGCGACATGAAATCCGTGTACGTCAGCTTGCCGTCCTTGAAAAGCTCGATCCGGGCGACGGCAGCCGTCCCGCTCACCTCCACCGTGGCAAATTCGTAGGTCGTCTCCACCTTCGGGCGGTCGTTCGGCTTCTTCTTCCCCTCTTCAATGCGTGCGACCCATTCCTGGATGGTCATCTTCGAAACTTCCCCGTCCTTGACCATCACCATCGCGAATTCCGGGTGAAAGCCCTTCAGAATCGCCTCCGGGTCCTGGTTGCGGTGGATCCCCTCTATGTACGATTCCACGATCACCCCTTTGACCGCTTCCACGTCCGCATCTCCCGAGCCAAAAACCGGCGCCGAGACCGCGATCGCCATTACCACCGCTAATAGAATGTAGCGCTTCATTTCAACCCTCCTGTGATCTTTAAACAGATAGTCCAACAGAGACTCGCATCCTACCAGAAAACAGCTCTAAACTCAATCCGCGCGAAAAGTTACGCCGCATCTACTATCCCCCAAGCACCCAATTTACAGCCAAGCGCAAGTTCTCCGCTGCCCATCAGCCCCAAAACAGGTAGAATGATCCCCGGATGCGTGTCCAAAGTTCAATCCCTGACACCATGAATGAGCCCATCAAACAGATCGAACAGCCATTCCTGCCCCGCTACCAGGTCACCCGTTTTATAGGTGAGGGCGCCGCCGCCCATATCTACCAGGTGACCGACCTCAAGGACGGGTCCATTCGTGCCATCAAGGCGCTCAAGCCCCAGTCCAACTCCGAGCCATCCATCGTCGAACGATTCGAGGAAGAGTACCAGATCCTCCGCCGCCTCCACCACCCCAGCCTCCCCCAAGTCTACGACTACGGATTTACCCAGGACCGTATCCGCTACATCGTGATGGAGCTCGTCGAAGGGCTGCAATTAGACCAATATTTCCAGTCCAATCCCCAAGACCTCTGGCTCCTCCTTTACGAGCTGTGCGAGGTGCTCTCCTTTATACACGACCGTGATCTCCTGCACCTCGACCTCAAGCCCGCCAACATACTCGTCAAGCGGACATCCGCCTACGGCGACGAAAAGCCCATGGTCGTCCTCATGGACTTCGGCCTCAGCTACAGGCGCAACGTCGGCGGAGAACGCAGCCTCGTCGGAACCC
>CBDUWU010000322.1:0-3012 GCA_965371015.1 uncultured bacterium
CTGAATCTTATGACTTAATACGTTGCATATTCCGGGGAACAAGCGTCTTATACGGAATTGAGATACTCAATGGGGCTCCGGGCACAGACAGAAAGGACATGAAGATGAGACGAATGCTGCTCTATCTATCGCTGATCGCAATGGTCAGCGTCGTTGGATGTAGTTCCGCGGGCAATTCTCAAGTAGAGAATAAAGCTGTCGATGCCGCCAAGGCGTGGTTGTCGATTGTTGACGGCGGAAATTACGCGGACAGCTGGGTGGAGGCTTCGGTGCTCTTCAAGGGCTCTGTCCAGCAAGCCCAATGGGTAGAGACAATGGAAACCGCAAGAAAACCCTTCGGAAAGAACATTTCCAGGAAACTCAAATCCGCGAGTTACAGCACGACATTGCCGGGAGCCCCGGACGGTGAATACGTTCTGATCCAGTTCGAGTCTTCATTCGAGAACAAGAAGTCTGCCATCGAAACCATCACGCCCATGATGGATAAGGACGGAAAGTGGCGGGTGTCCGGGTATTTCATGAAATAGACGGACCCATCAAAGATTCCCCCGGCCGGCAGCGGTCTTCGTGAACATATTCACACCTCGTTGTTAACTAACAGGTTGCATAGCTACGCTATTTGCGGTACCCTCGCACCCGCGCACGGACCACACCCGATCTCCAACACGATATCCGCGAAGGAGGCTCCGGTGCCCATCGCTCACCGCATGACGATCCGTCTCATCGCCGCTGCTGCGATCTCGGTGCTCGCTCTCTCCGCACCCAGGGCCGATGATTGGAGCTTCCAGTTCGTCGGTTTCCCCCTCGGCGACCGGGACATCCTCACCATCGACGTCGATCCTGACTCGGCCAGCATCTGGTACGTGACGTCCGCGGCCAACGGCGTCTACATCACCCGCGACTTTGGCCTGAGCTGGGAGAACCACCTGAGCGGCTACGCCGGCGCGGGATGCACGGTCGACCCGACCAACACGAACCTGGTGTTCGCCAGCAGCGATGACAACCTGTACCGGTCCGACGACAAAGGCCACAGCTGGAAACTGGCGGAGACGTTTCCTGGATATCTCGAAGTGATTCATGTGAGCCCCTCGGACAGTGCTGTTTTCGTCGGCATTAAGTGGTGGGGCGCCGCCCCGGGGAACAACGGGATTTTTAAGTCCACCGACCACGGGGTAAGCTTCGCCAACCAGGCGTTTGCCACGCCCGACTCGTTCTTGATCATCTGGGACATCCAGGAAGACACCACCAACAACAAGCTTTACGCCACCACCGAAATCGCCACCCACCCCACACCGTACAATCCGCCATTCTTCCGGTCGTCCGACGGGGGATCGACCTGGGATGAGATATCGGGTGTGATAACGTGGCACTGCCTCAAAGCCCAGGTCCACCCGGTGACCCACGAGGTGTACGCGCTCACCGAGGGGCTGGGGCTGTACAAGTCGCGGGATTATGGGGATAACTGGGAGTTCATGAACAACTTCTTCATGGCCGACCTGGTGATCGACCCCAACGACCCCGACCGCTTTTTCGGCGCGCAGCTCGAGTTTGGCACCTTGAACAGCGGCGTCTATTTCTCGAACAACAAGGGCGTGTGCTTCGATCTCGTCTCGCTGGCCGGCCGTTCGGTGGGCGATATCGCGCTGGATGCGGCCAGTACAACCGTGTACTGCACCGTGTTTGGAACGGGCATCTACGCAGGGGTTTCGGCGGGGCCCAGGACGTGGTACGTCAAGCCGGACGGGACGGGCGACGTGCCGACCATCCAGGACGCGGTGAGCGCCGCCTCGGCGGGAGACACGGTCATGCTCGCCAACGGCACCTTCACCGGCGCGGGCAACCGTGACCTCGATCTGGGCTGCAAGTCGATCGCGCTGGTGTCGGAGAGTAGAAACCCGGACAGCTGCGTCATCGATTGTGAGGGAGTAGTGCGCGGATTACAATGTCACGACGCAACGGATAAGCTGGTCATGAGCGGGTTCACGGTGACCAATGGATACGCCGCAGTCGGCGGCTCCCTCACCCACCTCGGCGGCGCGATCCTGGCCGCCGATTGCAAAAACGGCCCGTTAGTGAGCAACTGCGTGTTCCGAAACAACCACGCCGAAGGCCATGGCGGGGCGGTTTTCGCCGACGCGACCGGAACGCCGGTGTTCAGCAATTGTCGCTTCATCGAGAACACGGCCGATTTAAGCGGCGGCGCGTTCCTGAGTGGGTACGGCGCAACGGGCGTCTGCTCGCCGACCTTCAACGACTGCGTGTTTTTTGGCAACGAGGCTGCGGGCGTTGGCGGTGCCGTGTGTGCGGGGTGGAGCACTTCCGGCTTTGGCACCTTTTCGGGGTGTGTATTCGCCGGAAATCGCGCAGACCTCGGCGGCGCCATATACGCCAGCTTCTACCAGTGCGACGTTACGCAGTGCACGTTTGCCGCCGATTCGGCTGGATTGGGCGGTGCGGTTTACTGCAACTTCTCCCCCGTCAATTTCGAGAACACGATCATCGCATTCGGCGTCGACGGCGGCGCGGTCGCGTGTAACAGTGCGAGCCCGACGCTCACCAACTGCGACGTCTACGGAAACGCGGGCGGGGACTGGACCGGCTGCATCGCGGGACAGGCCGGCAACACGGGCAACTTCTCAACGAATCCACTTTTTTGCGACGCAGCGGCTGGCGATTTTACGCTCGCTTCCCTCTCGGATTGCCTGCCCTCGAACAACACGTGGGGCGAGCACGTCGGTGCGCTCGGGCCGGGATGCGGCGCGCCGACAGGCATCGAGGAAACATCGGCACCTCTTCTCCGGCTTGCCCTCGATCCGAACTATCCCAATCCGTTCAATCCGGTGACCACCATCGCATACACGCTTCCCGAGGCGGGTTTCGTACGTGTGGCAATTTATGACGTCTCCGGACGCCTGGTCAGAACCCTCGTCAGCGGCGCCAGCCGGGCGGGACGCCACCGCCTCAAATGGGACGGGCGAAACAGCGCGGGCGCCGACGTGAGCAGCGGCGTGT
>CBDUWU010000323.1:0-3000 GCA_965371015.1 uncultured bacterium
CGGGTGGCGGCCGCGATCAGGGAGGGGAATACAGAGTTTCTCAAGAGCCTGCCGGGGTTGGGGAAGAAAACGGCGGAACGGTTGTCGATGGAACTCAGGGACAAGCTGGACGACATGGAAACGGCGCCGGCGGCGGCAACGCCGACGGGTGTCCGCGGCGAGGTGATCCTCGCGCTGACTTCACTGGGGATGACGAAGCGCGCGGCGGAGTTGGTGCTGGAGAAGATGGACTGGAGCGGCGACGACTCTGTTCCGGTTGAAGATGTGGTCAAGGAAGCCCTGAAATTCACGGGAAGTTTCTAACCGCGGCGGGGTGCGGGGAAGAAGAAAAGAGAAGAGATGGACGAACGTATCACGAATCCTATGCCCGCGGAAGACGACGCCAGGAGCGACGCGGTACTTCGTCCACGCAAGCTCGACGAGTTCATCGGCCAGCAGGAACTCAAGGACAACCTCTCCGTATTCATCGAGGCCGCCCGGCAGCGCGGGGAGGCCCTCGACCACGTCCTGCTCTACGGCCCTCCCGGACTCGGCAAAACGACACTGGCGCACATCGTCGCCAACGAACTCGATGTCCCCATCAAGGTGACGTCGGGACCTGCGTTCCAGAACGCCGCCGAACTGCTCGGCGTGTTGAGCCGCATCGAGACCAACCAGGCCGTTTTCATCGACGAGATCCACCGTCTGCCCCGTGTGCTCGAAGAGCACATGTACCAGGCCATGGACGCGCTCAAATGTGAACTCATCGTCGACAAGGGGCCCAGCGCGCGGCACTACACGCTCAATATAGAGCCTTTCACCCTCATCGGCGCGACGACACGCGCCGGCATGATCACGGCGCCTCTTCGCGACCGCTTCGGCGTTGTTTTCCGTCTCAACTACTACTCGAGCGCGGATCTCGCCACCATCGTCAAGCGTTCCGCCGGCATCCTCGAGATCGAGATATCCGACGAAGGCGCCGACGAGATCGCGCGGCGGTCCCGCGGTACACCGCGCGTCGCAAACCGCCTCCTCAAGCGGACCCGCGATTTCGCACAGGTGCGGGGCAACAACACGATCGACAGGGAGCAGGCCGACTACGCGCTTGGACGCCTCCAGGTCGACAGCCGCGGCCTCGATGAAATGGACCGGCGCATTCTCACCATGATCGTTCAGCAGTTTGGAGGCGGACCCGTCGGCGTCAATTCTCTCGCCGTTGCCGTGAGCGAGGAGACCGAAACCATCGAGGACGTCTACGAGCCGTTCCTCATCCAGGAGGGTTTTCTCCAGCGTACGTCGCGTGGCCGCGTGGCCACTCAGCAGGCGATCAACCACCTCGGTCTCACCGCCGCCGGAGACGACGAGTCCCGGCGTCTGCTCTAAGCTCGCCGGTATGCGACTCGAAGATTTCGACTACCATCTCCCCGAAAGGCTCATCGCCCAGCACGCGCTGCCCGATCGCTCGGCCAGCCGTCTCCTTGTCGTCGATCGGGACGCCGCCGGGGAAGACGCCGCCGGCGAGCACGCCGTGTTCCGCGATCTGCCCCGCTTCCTCGACGTGCGAGATCTCGTCGTGGTCAACCGGTCGCGCGTCATTCCGGCCCGGGTGCTCCTGCGCCGTGAAAGCGGTGGGCACGTAGAATTGCTGTACCTGCGCCGCCGCGACGACGACGAGTTCGACGCGTGGGTAAAGCCCGCCGGCCGTCTCAAACCCGGAGAATTGTTGACCGGCGACGACGACCGGTTCGGATTTCGTTTCGTGGCCCGGCCCGGAGACCGGGAGGCGATAATCCGGTTCGAGGCCATGGCCGGCACGGAGGTCACACTGGAGGCGGCGCTCGAGTCGATCGGCCACGTTCCGCTGCCGCCTTACATCCGGCGGTCCGACGAACCCGGCGACCGCGATCGTTATCAAACGGTTTATGCCCGTGAAAGCGGATCGGTGGCCGCGCCCACGGCGGGGCTTCACTTCGATGACGGGCTCATGGCACGTCTCCGGGAACAGGGGACGGAAATCGTGCCGCTGGTGCTCCACGTCGGCCCGGGCACGTTCAGCCCCCTGGACGACGACGAGGTCGAGGCCAACACGCTGCACCCGGAGTCGTTCGAGATCCCGGCCGACACCATCGAAGTGATACGGCGCACGCGCGAGGGCGGCGGTCGCATCGTCGCCGTCGGTACGACGGTAACGCGAGCGCTCGAATCCGCCGGCGCGATGGGGTGGTTCGACGTGTCTCCACCGCCGCACGGCCGTGTGGCGGATACCAGTCTGTTCATCTACCCGGGCTACCCATTCGGGTTCGTAGACCGGCTGATCACGAACTTCCATCTGCCCCGGTCTTCGTTGCTCCTGCTCGTTGCCGCGTTTCTCGGGCCCGGCCGCACCATGGCCAGTTATCGTCTGGCCGTTGAAGAGTCTTATCGTTTTTACAGTTACGGTGACGCGATGCTCATCCTCTGAACCTCCGTATTCCCGCTTGACACAGTACGCCCGCCTGTTTTCTCATTTGCCTTGTAACCCGCCACCTGAAACTTTGTACAAAGGTCTGCCATGAAAAAATTTCTGATCATCATCGGTATCGTTGCCGTCCTGCTGGCTGCCGCCGCTGCGGTACTCATAGCCAACCTCGACAAGGTCGTCGACAGCAAGAAGGAATATATACTCGAACAGGCCGAGACAGCCCTCGGCCGCAGCGTCACCATCGACGAGATCGGGGTAACATTGAGCCGCGGGATCGGAGTCAAGCTCAGCGGCGTTGTTATCGCCGACGACCCCGGGTTTTCCGATGGGCCGTTCGTCGAGGCGAGCGACCTGACCGTGCGGGTGAAGTTGTGGCCGCTCATCAGAAAGCAGGTCGAAGTCAAACGGCTGGTCCTGCACGATCCAGTGATCAATATCACCCGTAACGAAAACGGTGCTTTCAACTTCGACAGCATGATTTCGTCGACGCCGCCGGGTGGGGGATCGACGCCGTCGACCGACGCCCCGCCGGGGGCGGCCGCGACGGTGGTTCTCGCCTT
>CBDUWU010000324.1:0-2953 GCA_965371015.1 uncultured bacterium
CGGGACCGGCTCGCGGACCTCGACCTGATGTCGGGGGTATGGAGCGGACTCGGCGCGCGGGCGAGTACGTACATCGTCGACGGCGGCGACCACTCGTTCGACGTGCTCGAGCGTTCAGGACGCGACCGCGAAGAGGTGCTCGACGAGATCGCCGACGCCGTCGCCGGCTGGTTGGCACAAACCCTCTCCGCGTAGGAAGCCCGTCTGATGTCGAACCACAAGCGGTATCCGGTGCTGGCCCGCGAGACGCGGGTGACGGTCACGATCAAGGGGAGCCGGTTCATATCGACGGCGGCGCGCGTGGGCGACGCCGGGGCGGCGGGAGAATTCGTCAAACGAATCAAGGACGAGTTTCCCGACGCGACGCACAACTGCTGGGCGTGGGTTGTGGGCCCCCCCGGCAGCACCGCTCCCAACGGTTCGAGCGACGACGGGGAGCCGGGAGGGACGGCCGGGATGCCGATTCTCAATGTGCTGCTCTTTTCAGGCGTCGGAGACGTCGCTGTGGTGGTGACGCGCTACTATGGCGGCGTCAAGCTGGGGCGTGGCGGGCTGGTTCGGGCATACGGCGGCGGCGCGCAGCGCGTACTGAAGGAAGCGCCCCTGACCGAAAGGGTGTTTTACGTTCACATGGAGGTGACGGCGGATTACGCGGCCGTCGCTACTATCCGGCGCCTGGTCGGGAAGCACGAGGGCGTGGTGGACGCGGAGGAGTTCGGGGAACGGGTGGCATTCACCGTCGATATCCCCGAAGAATTCGTCGCCGGTTTAGAGGAAGACCTCACCGAGGCGGGTGGCGGCAAGTTTCGGGTCACTCGTTTGAAATCATCATGAGGATGGAGACAATGGATCGATTCAAAGGTAAAACAGTTTTGATCACCGGCGCGAGTTCCGGGTTCGGCGAGGCGTGTGCAAGGGGGTTCGCCGCCGAAGGGGCGGACTTGATACTGTGGGCGCGCCGGCTCGACCGCCTGAAAACGCTCGCGGCCGAACTGTCGGGCCAGCACGGGGTCGAGGTCGACGTCGCGCGGGTGGACGTCCGGGACCGTGCGGTGGTCCTCGCGCTCGGCAACAGCATGGCCGACGCAGGCGTGTCCCCCGATGTCCTCGTGAACAACGCGGGACTCGCATCGGGTCTCTCCACGATCTTCGAGGGGGACTTCGACGACTGGGACCGGATGATCGACACAAACGTCAAAGGACTGTTGAACGTGACGCGGGCGGTGCTGCCGCTGATGGTGGAACGCGACTCGGGGCACGTGGTCAATATCGGCAGCATCGCGGGTCGCGTGGCGTACCCGAAGGGCAACGTCTACAACGCCACCAAATTCGCCGTGCGCGCGCTCAACGACGCGATGAATATCGACCTGGTCGGCACGCGGATCCGCGTCTGCACCGTCGACCCCGGCGCGGCCGACACAGAATTCTCCAAAGTACGATTCCACGGCGACGGGGAACAGGCCCGCGGCGTGTACAAAGGGTTCACCCCGCTATCCGCCGCCGACGTCGCCGACGCTGTAATGTACGTCGCCTCAACGCCCGAGCACGTCAACATTACCGACGTGGTCATCATGCCGACGGCGCAACGAAACCCGTACCTTCTTCATCGAGAGGAACCATGAGGGAGAAACAAAGAAAGATCGCGGAAACCGTCGGTGTGACGTCGGCGGTGAGGCACATTTTCCTTTGCTGCGACCAGACCTGTCCCAAGTGCTGCGACAAAGACAATTCTCTCGTCTCCTGGAACTACCTCAAGTCGAGGCTGCGCGAGCTGGGACTTTCGGAGGCGGGGGGTATTCTCAGAACCAAGGCGAACTGCCTGAGGATATGTGAAGGCGGACCGATCGCCGTCGTGTACCCCGAGGGAACCTGGTACGCAGATTGTACACCCGAAAACCTCGAGAGAATCATCCAGGAGCACCTTGTCGCCGGCCGCATAATCGAAGACCTTCTGATCGAGCGGAGGGAATTGACACCGCCGACGGACGTTCCCTGATCGCAGGCACAATGGAAGAAGATTACACACCGCCTCCCGAACCGACCCCGCGGCCCAACCTCCCGGATCTGATCCGGGATATCGTCGTCGATTTCACCGGATTCGCCGGGCGGCACCTGGCCGCGCCTCACCCGCCCCTCATGTTCATCGCGATGTGGCTGATCGGCATGGACACGGTCACCGGCGGGATCGAACTCAGTTATATCTACTCCGAACAGTACGAGGTAACGAACTGGTTCTATGCCTGGATCCGGATCATCGTGGGTGGGGTGGCGATGGGGGTGTTCCGTTACTGGCTGGTCGGTTCGCTCTTCCACCTCGTCGTCATGCTTTCGGGGGGACAGGGAGAGGCGAGGACTTCGCGTTATATCCTCCTCTATGCGCTGCTTCCGGCGTCCGTGCTGAATCTGCTCATCAAAGTCGTGCAGATGTTGATCTACCAGAACAACTATTTCACAGGGGAACGTAATCTGGCGATAGAGGGAATCTTCGGCATGTTCATGACGGCGGCGTACGTGTTCACCATAGTGCTATGTTATCGCGGAATGAGAGCGCTGCAGCAGACCGACAGGCGAAAGTCGATCATCACGCTGGTCGCGCTGTCGATCGGCACTGTCATGTTGACCGTCGTCGGGATGGGAATGTAACGGGCTCAGACGTTGCCGTCGCGATCCACCGTGAGGACCGTGATATCGTCCCACTGGTGGTCCGCCGTCGTATGTCCCCTCGCTTCTTCCAGTAGCGCGCTGGTCAATTCTGGCCCGGAAAGATCCCGGCAAACCGAAGCGATGGTGCGCCGCATCCGGATCTCGCCGTACTGGTCACCCCGCTCATCCTCGACTTCACTTATACCGTCGGTGATGAACAACACCCCATCCCCGGGTTCCAACTGTACGGCTACCACAGCGCCGGGACGATAGAGCCCGGCGTCGACCACTCCGAGGAGAAGGCCACTGG
>CBDUWU010000325.1:0-2905 GCA_965371015.1 uncultured bacterium
ATCAGGTCACGCCGCGCGCCTCCCGTTGAGATAGCGATGGTTCGACAAACGCGCCGCCAGACGGCGTGACCGGCTCGACAACGACGAGCCGGCGCTGACGATCCGGTTGCGGATGCCGCCGTACAACCTCGCCGGCGCTTCCACACTGACCGCATGGACGGCCACCCGGGAGCCGTCGACAACGCTGCGGCCGAGCTTCCTGAAAAATCCCAGCGCGGCGTTCATGCGTTCGACGTAGATTCCGAGCAGGTTATATATGAGGATCGACAACAGGACTTCCATGGCGATCACAATCGCGAAAAAAGCCCACACGTTGTTGAGCACGGACAGCCCCGGCACGTATTGCGACAATTCGGCGATCGACCGGTAGATATATTTTACCGCCGGCAGCAAAAACGGCAAGGCGTACAGCACCGCCGCTGTGAACGTGAATGTCTGCTGCCTGCGTTCTATTACATCGAACGAGTGGTTATCCGCCCGCCCCTTCGTCTCGATCCGGTTCCAGCCCCACCGAACGCGCTCGAGCAGAAAGATCGTGAGGATCGTGTAGAATATGTTTTCCTTGTTCGCCCTTGCTTTGTTCCAGATTCCGAAAAACATGGCCAAACCCTCCTTTTGGTCCAGGACCCTTCGCGAAACAGCCCCCGGTCTTTCAGGGGGCTGCGGCTCTCGTAACGGTCGTGGGGCGCGGTCGGTTCAGCGCCACGGCACCGTCAGATTGAGCCGATCCAGCTTGACTTCGAATTCAATGCGTTCGCGGTTTTGCTTCAGCCCCTTCTTCCCCTCTTCCAGCCAGCCGCGTTCGGCCGCCAGTTTGCTGGCGGTGCCCAGGTCTCCCCTGCCGATCGCGTCGATGATGTCGATCTCGGGACCGGTCAACGACATCGCGTTCATACGGTAGTCGAGGAACGCGTCCCACGCGAGCGGACACCACTTGGCGACGATTTCTTCGCCGATGATCCTGGCGTACTGCCGGATTTCCCACTGCGCGTGATCGTCCATTCTCAGCGAAAGAAAATGAAGCAGGTTGTGGAGGTCCATCTTCCAGTACGCTTCCGTGTACGTCGAAAGGGGAAGATCTTTGCGAGCTTGTTCGCGCGCCACTCCGGCTTCCAGACGGGCCTCGTAGATCTTCCGGGCCAGGTTCTGGAAATCGGCTTCCTGCTTGCTGAGCGTCTGGCCCTGGTCGTCAGTTGCAAAGCCCGAGCTGCCTTGCCGGTTACTTCTGGCCTGCAGACGCCAGCCGTCGGGCGCCGTCGTCTGCGTCGCGGCGATGGCGACCGAGTAACGCGTCGAATACTCGTTCACATTGGCCGTACGATGGCGTATCCACTGACGCCAGCAGTCCATCGGCACGCGCACGTGAAATTTGATCTCGCACATCTCGAAGGGCGTGCTGTGACGATTGCGCATCAGGTAGCGGATCAGGCCCCTGTCTTCGCTAATCTTCTTCGTACCTTTGCCGTAGGATACACGGGCTGCCTGGACGATGGATTCGTCCGACCCCATATAGTCGACGACACGGACAAATCCGTCGTCGAGCACCTTGAACGGCAATCCGAGTATACCGTCGAGCGCGGGGACGACGGGACGAACCAGGAGTTTGGCCTCGTTCTCGTCCGCGGCGGGTTGTTTCGCAGTTTCGTTCATCGTCCCAACAATTTACGCGAATCTCCCCGTCGAAACAAGCGAGAGTTTGAGCCGGCAGCCACGTCCCGGAATCCGCTGGCAATGAATGACTTTTTTCGTTATAAGTATAGAGTATTTAATTGATTAGCCGAACCGACACACCAACCCGAAATCGCTGGACGGTAAGGTCCTGTGCAATCCGGCGTCGAATCTGGCAGGATGGCAGCTTCAACCCGAGACTCACGCCCATCGGACGCTCGCACGAAGAAAGCGCCCGTGATCGTCATCGTCGATGACGAGGACATCGTCCTGCAGACGCTGTCTTCGTTTTTCAGACTGGAAACCGACTATGACGTCCACACGTTCGTCGACCCCCAGAAAGCATTGCAGGCGTTCGGCGACATGCACGTCGACCTCGTCATCTCCGACTTCCTCATGCCCGGCATGAACGGGCTGGAGTTTCTCGGCGAAGTCAAACGCCGCCACCCGGATGTCGTGCGGGTGCTCCTCACCGGTTATGCCGACCGCGAGAACGCGATCCGCGCGATCAACGAAGTGGGGTTGTTCCAGTACATCGAGAAGCCGTGGGACAACGACCAGTTGACCCTCGTCATCAACAATGGCCTCAACCAGCGCCGGCTCGAACGCACGCTGGGCCAGAAAGTCCTCGAACTCGACCGCGCGATGCTGGAGAAAGACCGCCTGGCCGAGGAACACGAAACGATCCGCGAGGAACTCCAGATCGCCCGCCGCATCCAGGAGAATCTCCTTCCGCAGTGTTTTCCGGACGCCCCGGGACTGCGATTTTCCGCGTGCTACCAGCCCGCACTAGAGGTGGGCGGCGATTTTTACGACGTCATCCCCCTGGCCGACGGCAACCTCGCCGCCGTGATCGCCGACGTGACCGGTCACGGGATCCAGGCGGCCCTGAGCACGACGATGCTCAAGTCGGTGTTTATCGACTTTGCCAACCAGAGCGTCGGGCCCGATGACATCCTGCGGCGTATGAACCACGTGCTCCACCGTGTGTTACCCGAAGACGTGTTCGTCGCCGCAACGGTGGCATCGATCGATCCTCACTCGGGTCTGGTCCGCGTGGCCAACGGCGGCGGCCCCCATCCCTTTCACGTTCGGAGGTCTCGCGGCGAAGCGGACCCCGTGCCCACCAGTGGCCTTCTCCTCGGAGTGGTCGACGCCGGGCTCTATCGTCCCGGCGATGAGGTAGCCGTACAGTTGGAACCCGGGGATGGGCTGTTGTTCTTCACCGACGGTCTCA
>CBDUWU010000326.1:0-2897 GCA_965371015.1 uncultured bacterium
ACGTGATCGTCCAGTTGTCGAACATCTGGGCGGAGAAATCGCTCGAGGGTTGACCAGCGGCCGGCAAGGCAGATTCGTTATTAAACGCGGGGCTGCGGAACGTCCCGCGTTTTTTATGTGAACGGCTTTCTATCGGTTGAATGCGAGCCAGGCGACGATCACGGCGGCGAGTGCGAAGCGGTAGTAAGCGAAGACGTCGAGGCGGTGATTGCGTAAAAACTGGAGGAGGAACTTGATCACCAGCCAGCCGGACAGTGCAGCCGTGACCAGGCCGATGAACAGGACGGCGTAGTCGCCACCGGCGAACTCCTGACCGCCCATGTCGAGGCCCTTTTTGAGGCCGGCGCCGGCGAGCGCGGGAGTCCCCAGCAGAAACGAGAACCGCGCCGCTTCGGCCCGTCTGAGCCCCTGGGACATCCCCGTGATGATCGTGATCCCCGAACGCGACACGCCGGGAATGAGCGCCATCGCCTGGGCGACGCCCACGAGGAGCGCCCCTTTCAGCGACAGCGTCGGCATCTCGTTCGTGTGGCGGGTGAACCGCTCGGCGACGAGGAACAGGATCCCCCCGATGACGAGCGTAAAAATAATTACGTTGGGGTTACGGAAGTAGTTCTCGATCTGCGACTCGAAGAAAAACCCGACGAAGGCGGCCGGTACGCTGGCGAAGATGATGTACCACGCGAGGCGCTGGTCGGTGTTGCCCTTGAAATCGACGCCGCGAAACGTCGACAGGAATCCCCGGATCAGGTTCGCTATGTCGCTCCGGAAGTAGACGAGGACGGCGATGAGGGTGCCGACGTGGAGCCCGACGTCGAAGGTCAGCCCGTCGGCGAACCCGAAGTCGAGGACTCCGCGCGCGAGGATCAGGTGCGCCGATGACGAAACGGGCAGAAATTCGGTGAGGGCCTGGATCAGGCCGAGTATGACGGCGAGGACGTAGACCATGATGGGCCAGAGTCTACTTTACGGGTGCGGGCAGTCCAAGCTCTTTCAGGTACTCCTCGCCGCCCTCCTTGTTGAGGCTCCAGTACTGGAGGCGCTTCGTGCCGGTCAGCTCGCCGCGCACGTCGGGCGCGAGTTCCCAGCGGACGATCCGGTGCGGGTACGCCGCTTCGATGTGGAACACGCCGTTGCGGCCGTCGGCCGACACGTCGTAGACCATCGTATCGAACTCGCCGGCGGGGACGGTGACCCGCTCGTTATTCTTGCGGCGCGAGATCGTCGCATCGACGACGCCGGTGGTCTTGTGGGCAAGCCGGCTGTAGAAAACACCGGGGAGGTAGTCGACCTTTTTTGATTCGCCCGGCTCCAGGTAGTCGCCGCGCAGGCCCCGCAGGAGGATGAAGAGGTTGTCTTCGCTGACGAGATTTTCGGGCCGGGGGACGATCCGTGTGCCCGATTCGTCTTCGAAGTAGCTGTATGACTTTGCCTGGATCTTCGACTTGTCGAACAGCAGTTCGGTGTACACGTGCCCGCACCACTCGGCGCTGGTGAACGAGATCTTGACCGGCTTAAAGGTGGAGCTCCGCGAGAACACCGACACCATCGTGTTGTAGTCATAGATCCCCGTCTGGAAATCGCGGATAAAATTGAGCTTGAGCACGTCGAACGTGTCTTCGGGATTTTTGGTGTGGTCGTTGAGCTTGACCATCTTCGACTCGCTGAAAGGTTCGGTGACGAAGATCATCACCGCGTACCCGGCGCGGTCTTCGCCGTAGCGCGACACGGTGAGACGGTACCCGTCCAGCTCGGCGTGTCCGTCGTGCCAGTGCGCGCCGAAATCCTGCGCGGCCAGCGAAGCGGGCGCGGCGGGGGCTAGCCCCAGGACGGCCAGTAGTATCAGAATCCGTTTCATCGTGTCTCCTTGGTGGTGCCGGTTCCGGGTTGGTCAGCGGGATACGGCAGCGCTTACGACATTATTCTCGCGTATCGACGATTCCCAGGTAGCGGCCCGCCCAGGCGGCGATCACGTTACCCGCGTAGCGCGCGTCGGCCGGGTCGAGGAGCAGGTGGTCGGCCCCGTCGAGCGTGACGAAGCTTTTCGGCTCGGCGGCCGTCTCGAAGATATGGTTCGCGTTCTCCATCGCCACCGTCGCATCCGCCGGCGAGTGCATCACCAGGAGCGCCCGGCCGAGACCGCGGATCGTCTCGTCCATGCGCAGTTCCTCCAGATCCTCGACGAACTGCTTCTTGATCCGGAACGGCCGGCCGGCGACCGACACCTCGATCTCGCCCTTCTCCTCGAGCTCGGCGCGGCGGTCGGTGACGAGGTGTTCGAGGTGGCGGGGGCTGCACGGAGCCGCGATGGTGGCGACCGCCGTCGACGACGGGATCCCGCCCGCCGCCTGCAGGACGGCGGCGCCGCCGAGCGAGTGGCCGACGAGTAGCTTCGGCGCCTCGTAATCCTCCTCCAGGAAACGCGCCGCCGCCACCAGGTCGTCGACATTCGTCGAGAAGTTGGTGTCGACAAAATCCCCCTCGCTCTCGCCCAGTCCCGTGAAATCAAAGCGCAGGACGCCGATTCCGTTCTTTGCCAGGGCTCTGCTCACGTAGGTGATGGCCTTGTAGTCCTTCGAACAGGTAAAACAGTGGGCAAAGATCGCGAAAGCGGCCGGTTCGTCGCCGTAGGGCGACTCCAGGCGGCCCGCGAGCACGTGGCCCTTGTCATTCTGGAATTCGACTTTGTCCGTCTTCAATTGATAAGCCTCTCCGTCCGGTTGAATATGCTGCTCCGAGCCGAATATACTGCACCTCTGCCGTCGCGGCAAGCCCGCCCCAAGCGGGCCGCTTGCGGTGGGTCACTTGGGGCGGGTCGCTCACGGCGGGTCGCTTGCGGTGGGTCACTTACGGTGGGCCGCTTGCGGTGGGCCGCTTGCGGTGGGCCGCTTGCGGTG
>CBDUWU010000327.1:0-2851 GCA_965371015.1 uncultured bacterium
TCTTCCCCGAACCCGACGGACGGCGTGGCGCTCCACGTCAACTCACCCGGACGCAACAGGAACGAATGCGCCGCTTCGGCCGAGGGCGGAGCGCCCTTCTTGCCGGCGGAGAGGGCGCTGAACGCGTAACTCCTCAGGATGCGCTGCCATATGGAATTGAACACCGAGTTGTGTTCGAACAGGTCGGCGGCGCACACCCGGCCGCCGATGGCGACGACGGCGCCCGTGGCGCTGGCGGGCAGCTCGATGCCCTCGATGATGTCGTCGACCGACCCGCTCACGTTCTTCGAGTTGTACACGTCGCTCAGGGCAGCCGAAGGGGAATGAACCCCGTGACGGGCGCTCTCTTCGTCGACGGCCTGCCACACCATGCCCTGGTCGGCGAAGTAACGCCTGACCTTGTCCTTGACCGACCGCCGGGTGCGTCCGATCTGCTCCGACTTCATCATGCGCATTGCGACCGGTTCGTACGCGCCGGGCGAGAACTTGCCGCCGCCCGTGCTCCAGCGGCCCCGTTCCACGCAGGTCACGGGGATCTCCGTCCTGCCCGGTCCGGCGAGCACGGTGATGTTGAGGGTTCGGTTCTGCTTGGCGCCGACGTACTCCTCGCCCTGGATGCCGAGCAGCGGGAGCTTGCCGTCGTTCTCGATTACGATCACGGGGACGTTGCCCGAGTCGTGGAGTTCGGTCACGCGGGCGAACCCTTTTTCGACGGCGGTCGAAAGCAGCATGTAGTCGGCCGGCGCTTCACCTGATTTCGCCGCGGCGTTGCCGCCGTTGACGGGGAACACCGGGAAGACGGTGAGATTGCCGCTGGTGGACGGGTCACCGATCTTGAAAGAAGGCCATTTGTAACGGTCGTTTTTGGGCGTAGTCATCCTGGTACCTCCGTCGGGGTTCAGTGAGGCGGTTACGAGCGAGCGTTATGTTGCCTGGTTGCGGGGCTCAGCCCAGCAGTTTGCGGGCGAGTGCGACGAGCTCTTTGATCTTGTCGACAAACTCGTCGTCGCCGGTTGATCGGTAGTGGATCTCGACGTCGTCGTCCACGCGGACGCGATTCCACGCGTCGGCGGCGATGGCGTCGGGGTCGGGGGGCGATACACCGGTACTGTCGTGCCGCGCCATGCGGGCACGGTCGCGAAGAGAGGAGAACAGATTCTTCGAACGACGGATCGACGGCTCGCTCGGCTGACAAAACAGCCGGCGGGGCTCGTCGTCCGGCGCATCATCCGACTCACCGTCCGATGCGTCCTGGTTCAGAAGCAGATTTCTCCCGTCGAGGTCGGCGGGGCCCTCGGGAGGTCCCGCCGACATCACTTCCCACGTGCTCTCGAGGCGGTCTTCGCTCGTTTCGTCTCCCCTTTTCCGGCGAAACCGCTCGATCTCTTGCCGGAGCTGGCGCTCGTTCATCGTATCGATGACCTCGCGGATCCCCGCCAGCCGCAGGTGGGTCGATGCCTTCATTTCCTGTATCAGCGCCAGTCTCAATCGGTGCTCCTCGCTGTACCGGGCGTTTCGTCCCGGACCCTCCGGCGGCGGGATCATCCCCTCTTTCACGTAGTAGTGGATGGTTCGCCGCGACAGGCCCACCAAACGCTCAAGTTCAGTGATACTATAGAGTTTGGATGGTTGTTTTTTTTCTGCCATCTGCTGTTACCTCTATGACTACACATTACACCATGACTGTAATGGTGTCAAGTAAAAATATGACACTGTTATCTTTTTTCTTCGAAATCGACAAAGCGAGGATCCGGCCGGTGTGTTATATTAATAACACCTCTGCGATCACCCTCTGCGCGCACCAGACTGTATCCGGCAGTCGAGCTGAAGGTTGGTCGCGTTTTCTTTTCTACCCCCGAATCCCCGGCGATTCTACCTCAATAGACGCGCGGACGCGACCGAACTTTTGCACGGCTCCGGGGAGGTGTGTTATGAGACCCATGCTCTTTGTGTGCGCGTGTCTGCTGCTCGTCGGGTGTTCGACCGAGGGCGACCTGACCATCCACAACGACTCCGGCCCCTGGCTCGAGGTCACCTTCGACGGCTCGTCTTATCTCCTCGACGACGGCGAAACCGTTACCAAACGGATCAACCTCGGCCGACGGTTCATCGTTGGTGCCGACGAAAAGGCCGTCTCCGTTCGCGGCGAGGGCTACTGCAAGTTCCCCTTCAGCGACATGGTCCTGGTCGACCACGACCGGACCACCGTCTACAACGTGTTCGGTGATGCCGGCTACATCGACATCTGCAACGAGACCGGCTATACGCTCGAGTTGTACCTCTCTTCGTGCAGCGACGCGGACTGGGGAGAGGCGCTCGAACTCGTGCCCGACGGGTGGTGTACGACGTGGATGCTCGAAAAGGGCTGCTGGGACATGTCGGCCGTCACCATCGAGGGGAGCTACGAGGAATACGGCATCATGATCATGCAATGCGAGACGGAAGGATACGACCTCCTCGCCGCCTCGCTCTCGAAGACGAAGACGGGCGGGGCCAAGCTGGCGCCGCCGCGCGGAGATAAAAAAGACCTCCGCAAACAGGCGAAGGGCTTGCGGGCGGCGAAGTAGCGGGCCAATGAGTCCTCTATTGAGATCGACGTGCGCGACGTCTATAATAACAGGAGCGCGGACCGGCCGCCATGCCGCCTCCCCTTCCTTCGGAAAGGTCTGATGCCGTTCTGAATAAACATATTTTCATTCTGGTCTCGATACTTCTGATCGCATCGTGCTCCGGCGACACGACATTGACGCCTCCGGAGCCCCCCGGTGAGCCGCAGTGGCGAGAGTTGAATCGTATCCCGGTCACCGGCGACTTACGCGCCGTCTGGGGCAGCGGCCCCGGCGATATTTTC
>CBDUWU010000328.1:0-2803 GCA_965371015.1 uncultured bacterium
GCACGGCTCCGGGGTGGTGTGTTATGAGACCCTTGCTCTTTGTGTGCGCGTGTCTGCTGCTCGTCGGGTGTTCGACCGAGGGCTACCTGACCATCCACAACGACTCCGGCCCCTGGCTCGAGGTCACCGTCGACGGCTCGTCTTATCTCCTCGACGACGGCGAAACCGTCACCAGGCGGATCGACCTCGGCCGCGGATTCATATTCGGCCCCGACGACAAGGCCGTCTCCGTTCGCGGCGAAGGCTACTGCAAGTTCCCCTTCAACGACATGGTTCTGATCGACCACGACCGGACCACCGTCTACAACGTCTACGGCGATGCCGGCTACATCGACATCTGCAACCAGACCGGCTATACGCTCGAGTTGTACCTCTCTTCGTGCGGCGACGCGGACTGGGGCGAACCGCTCGAATTCGTGCCCGACGGGTGGTGTACGACGTGGATGCTCGAAGAGGGCTGCTGGGACATGTCGGCGATCACCATCGCGGGAAGCTACGAGGAATACGGGATCATGATCCTCGAATGCGAGACGGAAGGCTACGACCTCCTCGCCGCCTCGCTCTCGAAGACGAAGACGGGCGGAGCCAAGCTCGCGCCACCGCGGGGGGACAAGAAAGAACTTCGCAAACAGCAGAAAGGCGGACGGGCGGTAGAATAGCCGACAGCAGGGTCTTTTATTGTGATTGGTGAGCGCGACGCCTATAATGAGTGGAGCGCGGACCGGCCGCCATGCCCCCTGGCGGTCCGCCTCCCCTTCCCCTGGAAAGGGCTGATGCCGTCCTGAACAGATACCTCTCTATCGTCGCCTCGATACTGGTGATCGTGTCGTGCTCCGGCGACGGGACACTCACGCCTGGGGATCTTCCCGGAGAACCCCAGTGGCGCGAACTGAACCGAATCCCGGTGACTCGCGAGCTGGCAGCCGTCTGGGGCAGCGGATCCAGCGACGTATTTGCGGCCAGTTACAGCGACGCCGACATGCTCCACTTCGACGGCTCCGAGTGGACGCTGACGAGCTTCCCGCGACCCGACGGATTTCACGACATCTGGGGCAGCTCGTCCTCGAATGTATTTGCCGCCGGCAGGACGATCGAGCGCTACGACGGCAACGAGTGGGCGACGGTCTACTCTGAGCCGTACATGTGGCTGTACGGTGTGTGGGGTTCGTCCGTCACCGACGTCTGGTTCTGCGGCGGCGGCGGGCTGCTCATCCACTACGACGGCGCCGGTTTTGCGACCATCGACCTGGGGACGACGTCCCAACTGAAGGACGTGTGGGGGAGCGGCCCGGACGACGTCTACGTCGTGGGCAGTGACAGCCTCTATCACTTCGACGGCGCTTCCTGGGGTACATCACCCGGTTTAGACCCGGAACACATGTGGAAGTACAGTTTGATCGCGGGCTCGGCCGCCGACGATATCGTGCTCTCCGGGCGCGGGACGGCGCGGTTCGACGGGGTGAACTGGACCGTCCCGCCGCAGGAGAACTCCGTCTGGATCAGGGGCATCTGGTGCCGGGGCAGGAACGACTATTACGGAACGTCGAACACCATCGTCTATCATTTCGACGGCGGTACCTGGTCGGAGCACTTTCGTACGCCGCCGGATAAAGGGCTCCAGAATCTCAATGACGTGTGGGTTGACTCGCAGGGGACACTGTACGCCGTCGGATGGGACGGCGCCGTCTGGCGCGAGCGGCGCGGCGAACTGGAACTGCTCAACGGCTCTACGTCCGACGTCAAGGCGATATGGGCCGAGTCGGCCGACAATGTATTTGTGGGCACCGAGGCGGGAGAGCTTTTTCGCTGGGACGGTGACTCGTGGCGCGAAGACGAACGCTTTACCAACTACGGGATCCACAGCCTCTGGGGTGTGGACGAGGATAGAATCTGGTCCGTCACCACGCGGGCCGAACTGTTTTTCTACAATGGTGACCGGTGGCGGGAAGTTGCGCTCCCCGAAACCATCTGGCCGCGCGATGTGTGGGAGATGCCCGGGGAGGTCCTCGTGGTGGCCGGCCAGAGGGGTATCGCCATGCGCGATCGCGACGGCTGGACGGTCACGCTCACGAATCTGCCGAATGCAACCGTATGGGGACGCTCCGCTGCCGACGTGTACGGCGCCAGCGGCGCGGGACTCCTCCACTATGACGGCGACGTCTGGACGCGGGCAGAACACAGTATGGGCCACATCTACGACCTCTTCGGGCTTCGCACCGGCGAGATCTACGCCGCCACGGGCACAGGGATCTATGTCAACCGCGCCGGCTTCTGGAATCTCATCCCCGCCTCGCCCGGTTTTGCCCTGACCCGCGTGTGGGGGACATCGCCGACCAATCTGTATTTCACCGACGCGTACTGCAGAACGCGGATCTACCAGAACGACGGCAAGGAGTCGGAAGTTGTCTACTACTCGGAGCGCCACTGTTTCCTGGCGCTGTGGGGGACGTCCCCGGAAAACGTCTACGCGGGTGGTCGCGACGCCGTGCTCATCCGCTATTCGGCGGAGTCGCCATGAGACGGCTGATACCGATATGCGCACTCTTCGCCTGTGTGACCGCCTGTTCGGACGGCGCATTCGAGCCGGGTGGAGGTGGCGGCCCCGTCCCGGCGGCGCCGGTGTGGGAGAGCATGAACACGGTTCCCGTTGTCTATGGCACGAGAGACATCGATGGCGGCGAGTCGGGGTACCTGTTTTCTCCGGCAGATAACTCTGCAGGGATTCAATTCGATAGCGGCCGGTGGACGAAGGTGGAGATCCCGTACGCGGACTACCAGCGGGTCTGGGTCGACTCGGACGAAG
>CBDUWU010000329.1:0-2779 GCA_965371015.1 uncultured bacterium
GGTCATTATTCGAGCCAGTTTATGAAGCGACGGCGTGGGTCCAGATCGAAGAGCGTGCGCCGTATATTGCGTATACAGTCCGCGGTGACCAGGCCATCACGCCGAAAACGAACACCGCGGCGACCGCAGCCGCCGTCGTCGCCCACCTCGCCGCGGACCACTCGGGTAGAGTAAAGAAATGGCTTCGCTTCCGCGATTTCTCGCGGATAACGCGCCACGACGCCTCCCAGTCCGGCTCCGGCACGCCGGCATCAAGGCCCCGAACGCCGGCGCCAGGGCCCATCACATCATCACCGGGTTCCAGCAAACTCTCACCAGAATCCAGAAAGTCCGCGCCACGCTCCAGTGCTCCAGCGCCGGGCTCCAGCACGGACTGGATGTTGACGGTCCTGGCCAGGGCGCGCGCGCAGCCGGCGCAATGCTCAGCGTGGCTTTGCAGCGCCGCTTCCCGGTCTTCGGGCATGTCGCCGTAGATGCGCACTACGAGGGCGTCTTTGAATTCTTCGCAGTTCATCGTTCCCTCCAGAGCGGGGCGAGCATGCTTTTGAGTTTGCGGGTGGATCGGAACAAGTGCGTTTTGACCGCGTTTTCGCTGCAGTCCAGCAGATTCGCGATCTCACGAATACTGTGGTGTCCGTTATAGCGGAGGTCGAATACGACGCGTTGCCTCGGGGGCAATTTTTCCGCCGCGTCGCGCACCAGACGAGCCGTCTCCTCCACCTCCACAGCCGCTTCCGGCGACGCCTCGCCGGCCGGCGGGTCAACGATCATCTCATCCAGCGGTATCGTGGAGTTCATCTTCCGCCTCTTTCGCTTGCGCAGGTGGTCGATCGCGCAGTTGATGCAGATGCTCGAGAGCCACGTCCCGAACGCGGCATCGTTACGGAAGCTGAAAGTGCCCATCCGCTTGAACGCCTTGATGAACGTTTCCTGCATGACGTCCTCTGCGTCGTGGACGGAGCGCATGTACCGATAGGCGATGCTGAAAACACGCTCTTTATGGTCGTCGTAAAGCCGGCGGAAGGCATCTTCGTTTCCCTCCCTGGCGAGAAGAATGGTTACGTCGTCTTTCATGTGGTTTGTCGGCCCGTGTTCGGCTCTCATGTATTGGGACGTCCGAGAGACCGTCCCGGTCTACAAGAATCCGCAGATTTCACGAAGGATGGCTCCAGTCTGGCAACCTTTGCCCCCCGCAGCCACCCCATTCGGCGAGTGAAGACGCACATCGGCGTAACGCAACTGGCACGCCAGGGACAAACGACGCCATAACCTAAATGATTATAGATAATTACAAGCCCGGGGAAGTGATTGGCTTCGGCGAGTGCCGTCATTCGACATTTATCGTCAATCGCCCTTCGGCACTGGCGTCCCTGCAGCGAGGGGCCTCACGAGCGCATGGCAACAGCCAGGGGATCACCCCGAGCGCGTGGCGCCAGCCAGGGGATCACCCCGAGCAAGGGGGAACCCAACGCCACCGATAGTGGACCTTTCGAGGCCCCGACGCGATCGCGGCGGGGGCGGGTCTATTATATATGCGTGCGGGTGTTTTATGAGGGCGGCGACTGCACACGTGCGTCCGCGTATGTGGGTGCCGGCGGCGCGCCGTTCCACGGGACTACTGACGCCTCCTCCCCTTAAGTCACAGCGGAGCGGTCCCGGGCAGAAGGATGATTCGAGCGTCCGCCGCCGGCACTACGGAGTGGAATCGCGGTCCAGTTCCCGGCACTGCTCGACGAGCCGTACAAACTCGTGGCGGTAGCCGTATTCATCTTTACCGAGTGACTGCTTCGCCGTGGCAAGTACGTCCTCAAAGCTGGAATCGCCCGCGTAGTTGGATCCCCGCAGCAGGAGCCCGAACTGGGCGACGGCCGCGGCGAAACGGAAATCTCCCGACACGGAATCGAATCCGTGGTCTGAGTCGGCCAGCGTGCTGGTAATGAGTTTGCTTTTTTGAGCGTCGGGTTCCTTGTAGCGGAATCGAACGGTCAGCAGCTCTTCGGTTTCGTACGCCTGCGAATCGATCAAGACGGTCATATACCGGGACTTGTGGTCCTTCTTGTCCGCCACCCGCCCGGCATCCGCCGGAACGACCTCGTAGAGCGCGGTCACGGAGTGGCCCGCGCCGATTTCACCGGCGTCTTTCTTGTCATCGTCGAAGTCTTCCTTCTTGAGCATACGGTTTTCGTAGCCGATAAGGCGATACTCCTCAACCCTGGCCGGATTGAATTCGATCTGGATCTTGACGTCCTTGGCGATCGTGAGCAGAGTGGCGCCGAGCTCGTTGACGAAGACCTTGCGTGCCTCGAATATATCGTCGATGTACGCGTAGTTGCCGTTACCGTGGTCGGCAATCTTCTCGAGCTTGGAGTCCTTGAGGTTGCCGTACCCGAAACCGAGCGCGGTAATGAACACGCCGCTCTCGCGTTTGTCCTCGATCAGACGGATCATCTCGGCGTTGCTCGAGACACCTGTATTGAAATCACCGTCCGTCGCCAGGATCACCCGATTGTTGCCGTCTTCGATGAAGTTTTCCTCCGCCACCTTGTACGCGAGCTTGATGCCGGCGCCCCCGGCCGTCGTCCCGCCCGCTTCGAGCTTCTTGATGGCGGCCACGATGGCCTCCTTCTCGTCTCCCGCGGTTGACGACAGCACCAGACCGGCCGCCCCCGCGTACACGACGATGGCGACACGGTCCTGGGCCCGGAGGTTGTCGACGAGAAGCATAAACGCCTTCTTGACGAGCGGCAGTTTATTGCTGCTGCGCATCGACCCGGATACG
>CBDUWU010000330.1:0-2767 GCA_965371015.1 uncultured bacterium
GGCCGCCTGCCTAACCGCCGGATCGAATTCCGCAGTCTGCACCGTTACGCCGGGCTGCGAAGCGTCGCCGCATCGTGGGGGGTTCCGGGTGAGCGGATCCCCCTTTTCTTTCCCCCCCCCCCCCGAGCCGGTGAGCGGCCGGCACTCTGAAGGAGCGGCGGGTTCGAAGAAAATTATAATAAAGAGGGTCAGGAAGCAGCTTTGGCGCGTTCCCAGTATTCGTCCATTTCCGGGAGCGTCATGTCCGGCAGGCGTTTGCCGTCGGTGTGAATCATTTTTTCCATGATCCGGAACCGATTCACGAACTTCGATGTCGTGCCATTCAGTGCGCCGCTTGCGTCGATGTTGAGAAAGCGTGTCATGTTGATTACCGAGAACATCAGATCGCCCAGCTCTTCCTTGATAGAGTCGCGGTCGTTCCGCTCCAGCGACTCCTCCAGCTCGTCGAGCTCTTCGCGCAGCTTGGCGACGACACCCCTGTAGTCGTCCCAGTCGAAGCCCACCGAGGCGGCTCGCTCCTGGATCTTTTCGGCCAGCCGGATCGGCGGCAGGTTGCCCGCCACGCCGTCGAACAAGTCGCCGTTAGAGTTCTTGCGCTCGCGCTCCCCGGCCTTGATTCGTTCCCAGTGGACGAGACTCTCGTCAGACGTATCGGCTTTCGCGTCTCCGAACACGTGCGGGTGCCGGTTGTAGATCTTGTCGTGGGCGTGCAACGCGAGGCGTTCGATGGTGAAGTCCGGGTCCGCTTCGTGTTTGACGGCGGTGGCGAAGCAGACGAGGAACAAAACGTCACCCAGTTCCTCGAACAGTTCGTCGGGGTGTTTCCGGCACGCCCACTCCAGTTCGTACGCTTCTTCGATGAGGTCGGACAAAATATCCTCGAGTTTCTGCTCACGGTCCCACGGACACCCGTTTTCGCCACGCAGGTGGACGATCAGCGCCAGCAGACGATCGGTTGCGTTATCCCGAGTTTCTGTCATGGCGCGATGATAATCGTGCACCACCCCCATCGCAAGCCAAACTTCGTTCTTGAAAAAAGCGGTCGATGCGGCTAACATAACCGTTTGCCAAAGTTTTATGGCGTAAATCAGGGGAAGGGTCCGCAAAATGCTCGACCGTATCATTATCCGCGGCGCTAGACAGCACAACCTCAAGAACATCGATCTTGAAATCCCGCGCGGGCGGTTGACGGTGATTACCGGAGTGTCCGGGTCCGGCAAATCGTCCCTCGCATTCGACACCCTGTACGCCGAGGGCCAGCGCCGTTACATAGAGTCGCTCTCTACCTATGCCAAGCAGTTTCTCGAGCGGATCGGCCGACCCGATGTCGATGAGGTGCTCGGCATCAGCCCGTCAATCGCTATTCAACAGAAAAACACGACCCGCAGTTCGAGGTCGACCGTCGGCACATCCACAGAGATATACGACTACCTGCGGTTGCTTTTCGCGCGCGTCGGCAGGACGTTCTGCCCGGGGTGCGACCAGGAAGTCGTGCGGCACGAACCCGACGAAGCGGCCGCCGACATGTTGCGCAGGCATGAGGGCCGGTCTTTCCTGGTCGTCGCCTCCCGCGCTGTGGAGAAGGGCGTTCCTATCAAGCACCAATTCGATGGCCTCGTGAGCGACGGCTATTCGCGCATCCTCGTCGGCGGCGACATCGTCAAGCTCGATCCACCGCCGAGTCGGCGATTCGGGCGTATGAAGAACATCGATGTCGTAATCGACCGTATCGAAATCGTGCCCGAACGTCTCAGCCGCGTACACGAAGCCGTCGAGGCGGCGTACAAGATCGGTGAGGGATTTGTCCGGTTCGTTCCGGCTGGCGATGACAGCGGCGGTGCCGAGAGATATACAAAGCACTCCGTCTGTGTGACGTGCGACCGGGATTTCGAGGAACCGCGGCCGATACTTTTTTCTTTCAACACGCCCTACGGGGCCTGCCCCCACTGCCGCGGTTTCGGCAATCGGATGGAATTCGACGAAAGTCTCATAGTCTCTGATCCCCGGCGTTCAATCCGCCAGTACGCGGTGGAGCCGTGGTCGTCGGAGAAATTCGGATTTTTCTACGACCAGCTGATCCGTTTCTGCCGGCGCCACAAAATCCCTCTCGACAAGCCCTGGTCTGAACTTCCCGAGCCGGCGCAGCGCCTGGTTATGGACGGAAAGGGAGAATACTCGGGCGTCATCCCGTTTCTCGAAGATCTCAGGGAGAAGACGTACAAGAAGTACGCGCGGTTTTTCACGCGTAAGTACATGATCTTCCGAAAATGCCGGCAGTGTGGCGGAGGTCGGCTGCGAAAAGAGGCGTACTACATCAAGCTGGGCGGCGCCGACATCAAAGAGGTGGCCTCCATGACGCCGGACCGTGCGCTCGCGTTCGTCGAAGCCCTCGAACTCGATGAACGCGAGCGTAAAATCGCCAGGGATGTCCTCGTCGAAATCGAGTCGCGGCTCCGGTTCATGCTGGACGTGGGGCTGTACTATGTCTCTCTCGACCGTCTCACCAAAACGCTGTCCGGGGGAGAGGCGCAGAGGATCAGCCTGGCCAATTCACTCGGTGCAAACCTCCTCGACGTGCTTTATGTGCTCGATGAACCGAGCATCGGCCTGCACCCCCGCGATACGGGCAATCTGGTCAAAGTCCTGATGGAACTGCGATCGCGGGGCAACACGGTGGTCGTCGTCGAGCACGACATGGACATCATAAGGGAAGCGGACCATGTCATCGACATGGGGCCCGGGGCGGGGGACCGCGGCGGGGAAATTG
>CBDUWU010000331.1:0-2727 GCA_965371015.1 uncultured bacterium
AGCGGGTTGTCGATAGCGCTCGTATCACCGAATCCGGGGCGTCTCCCGTACCCGGGGCGCTGACCGATCGGGGTCTCGTACGCCGGCCGATGCGTGCGTCGGCGGGATTCGACACGACCTTTCTCGGATACTGGGATTTCGAAGGCGCAGGCGGACCCAACCCGCAGGGCTGGGTATCGGTCGATGTTACCGAGCAGACGGGCGTGTATTTTCATGTCGACGATTTCGCCGGCCTCGGCGGCGGCGACTTCGGGCGCCTGCTCCCGCTCGAGGGCGCGCAGTCGCTCTGGTGCGGCGCGAGACCCGATGCCGGTAGTTCGATCCTCTGCGGGTACGCCACACTGCCCGGCTACGGCAACGGCTGGGACCAGGCGTTCTGTACGGCGAGCTGTCTCGACGTCGCCGGTGACGTGGTCCTCGATTTTCTCGCTATATGGGACTCCGAGCCTGGTTACGACTACACCTATATCGAATACGACCGCTGCGACGACGACTGGGTCGAACTCCACGCCTACGATGACATCGGCGGCGGGTTCGTCCAGCACGTGGTCGCCGACTCACTCCACGGGGGAGAGGTCCGGTTCCGGTTGCGGTTTGTTTCCGACGGCGCGTGGTCGGACGCCGACGGCTTCAGGGACACCGACGGCGCAATCATTATCGACAGTCTCACGGTGAGTGACGCGGCCGGGGGTGTCCTCGCTACCGAATTGTTCGAGACGGAGTTGGTGGGCGACACCGCGACCGTGTCGGGTAACTGGTCTGCGTGCAACATGCCGGGTTACGGCGACTTCGCCGGCCTGTTTCCGGGGCGCTCTGTGCTTCAGGAAGATCCGTGCCGCTGGAACACGAGCTGGTTGTGGGGACTCTTCAACGGCTCGACGTACGACTACTCTTGCGGCGGCCACCCGGAACAGAAAGTCGTCCCCTACGTAAACGCGCGCGACCAGTACATCTCCAATCAGATCTGGTCGCCGTGGATTCCTGTCACCGGCAGCGGGAGCAATTGGGAACTCCGATTCGACCTCTACAGGGCACTGCCGTTCAACGCAGTGGTTTTTTATGTGTGGTACGTGCGGTCGATGACAGGTGGCTGCGCGGGAGAGTGGGGCAGCAACAACATGACCTGGCAGATCGGCAACTCCCGGGACTGGATTCGTAACGCGATCCACATCGGACACTGGGTCGATCCCTCGGCAAGCCATTTCCAGGTCGCGCTCGGTGTGATGGACCTGTGCCGGACCTATTGCGGTGGCTGGGGCGACGGTTTATGCCACGGTCACGGCCCGCTCTTCGACAATGTCGAGGTGTACCGGACGGAGCCGCGGGGGCCGTCGTGGCAGGTCCGCGACCTCGACCTCTTCCAGGACAACTTCTCTGCCGACGGTACCATCACGGGAACGGCCCGCGCCGACGGGGCAATCGATATCCTGCCCGGCTCGAGCGCCGGGATTCTCCCCGGCGATTCGGTGTCCGTCACGGTCAGTGACGGCTTGCACGGACTGGATTTTCACATCCCCGGCGACCCTGCGAGCGGGCCGGCTGCGTACTGCTACGTGAGTGTCGACGGGCCCAACGGGTCAACCAACGGCGAACCGCTCGTCGACGACGCCCGCTACAGTGCCGTCGGGACTCAAATGATCGACGGGCGCACCTGGACGCAGATCCAGATGGACACTACCTGGACGGCCGTCGGCGAGGTCGTGGCCGACGACTACAACATCGATCTCAACGACAACCTCTTCGTTCCCGGCGACACGGTGTGGTTCTTCTTCGGCGCCCGCAGCGCGCCGCCTTCGAATCTCTGGACGTATTACGCGAAGCCCGTTCCGACCTCCACCGGCGAGACGGACGACCTCGTCGAGGCCGCGGCGAATCCCGACGAGTTCACCATCCTGCCAGCAGCCGGTTGGCGCCGCGGAGGCGATATCCTGTACGTTGACGGGATGAACTTCCGCGGCGCCCAGCCGTTTTTCGACTGGGCCTTCGACTATCTCGGACTCCTCGACAAGGTAGACCGCTTTGACATCCGCGGCCCGTCGTCGACCGAGGGCAACCACCCGGGGGGGCGGGTCGTGGATGTCCAGCAGCAGTTGGCAGGTGTCTACCAGAAGATCATCTACAACACAGGTAATCTTATGACGGCGTTCGGCGACGGGAGCGGCACACCGGACAAGTCGGATGACACCGGTATGCTCCTCGAATTCCTCGACAACCTCGAGAACACCGGCGGCGTTTATCTCAATGGCGACGACGCCGCCTATGAGTGGGAAGGAACGTTTACCAGCGCGAGCGCCTCGCAGCTGCGATCGACATTCATGAACTTCAGCGTCGAGTCCTGGGATCACGCGCAGTATGTGGGCGTGAGCCCGCTGGCCGTCGGCGAGGCCACCGGCATGTTTGTCGACGGACTCGGGCCCGACACGATGACCGTTTACGGCGGCTGTCCGTGGTTCAAGGACTTCGACATTCTCTCACCGCAGGGCGCGTCGACCGTCCAGATGAAGTTCCACGGAGGCGGCGCGGCCAAAATCGCCGTACTCAGCCAGATCACGACCAACAGCCGGGGCAATAACGTCGGCTTCGTGCTGAGCGGCTTTAGCTTTCACGAAATCCGCGACCACGCTCCCGGCGGATACCCTGCGCGCGCCGAACACCTCTACCGGATCATCACCTGGCTGGGAAACCTCGTCGACACTCCGGTCGGGTCCGACGACGGCGTTGGTTATG
>CBDUWU010000332.1:0-2711 GCA_965371015.1 uncultured bacterium
AATGGCGCCGCCCGCGTAGAGGCCACCCTGGAATTCCGTCAGGCAGTGGACGATCTGGGGCGTGCCGGTCCCGTATTTGTGCCAGTGCTCGCCGTCCCACCGGCCGACGTTGTCGGTGAGCGAGGCGCCAATCTGGATGAAGTTCCCGCCGGCGACGAGCTCGCCGTCGTAAATCATCAACGCCGAAACGGCCGGAAAGCCACCGGAGAAGGACGCGCCGATGCCGCCCTCCATGGCTTTCCACTCCGTGCCGGTCCACATCGCGATACCGCTCGTCTGGATGCCGTCGACGAGATCGAACGTGCCGGCGGCGACCAGGTTGCCGTCGTACACGATGAGGTCCCTGATATACGCCGTTTCGCCCTGGAAGGTAAATCCGGTCCCCATCGCGGTCCAGCTGCTGCCTTCCCACCGAGCGATACTCGCGAGGTCCTTGCCATTGATGCTGTCGAAGAACCCGCCGACGATCACGTCGCCATTGTACCTGGCGATGCAGGTGACGTCACCGTTGATCGTGTTGACAGGGTAGTCCTGGGACCAGTCGGCGCGGGAAATCTGTGGCGCCAGGATCGACAACGCGATCACGCACCAGATAATGGCCGCGGCGTACCTATGCAAAGGTCGATTCATTCAAATCACCCTCCTTCTCGAAACACCAACAATCGTTTGGATCCGATCCGGTACGTCCCGTCTGTCGCCGGATCTTGTACTTGTGTGAGCCGGACGACAGCGGAGGAATTACCAGAACGGTTTGAAGAAAGATGTGGAAAAATCAGTCGCGGGTGTGTGATGCCAGGATTTCGCGGGCACGTTCGCCAATCGGTTCGGCTTTGTGATCGGCGGCCACTCGCCGTAGGAGATCGGTCGCTTCGGGGGTTCGATCCGACTCCATGAGTACGATTCCCAGGTTCAGCGCCGCCACGGCGTTATCGGGTTCGAGAGTCAGCGCCCGGCGTAGTTCGCGTTCCGCTTGTGCGAGATCGCCGTCGCGGTAGAGCACCAGAGCGTACAGTGTGGCGATGTCGGCATCTTGGGCGAACCGCGAACGAGTTTCGCGCGTAAAGTCCCTCGCGAGGTCTGTTTGTCCGGTTGCGATGTACGCGGCCGCCAGCCAGTACGACACTTCGCGGTTCGAAGGGTCATTCTCGAGGTTCTCTTCGAGTTTGTCGATCGATTGATTCAGGACACCGTGTGACTCTCCGAATCCGGAGCGATAACGGGACGACCGGCGGGTGAGTCCCGTTTCACCGCCGGGTATGACGGTGAGCCCGATGCTCGATGCCGTTTCCAACGCGCTCTGGAGCGGGCGGATGACGCTTGCCGGTACACCCGATTCACGGGCCGGGAAAGGGTAGAAGTGCTGGAAGGCGATCGTAGCGACCAGCGTCACCGAGGCCGCCGCCAGGGCGGTTCGCCATCGTCTGTTTTCGCCCGTCACCGGCCACAGGGACCACCAGCGGCGACCGGGCTCCCGCGGGTTGCCGCCTTCGGTCGCAAGCGGCCCGGGAACCGGGAAGGCTCCGGGGTCGGACATCCACAGGCCACTCAGGCGCGCCGCGTCGATCATGATCTCCTGGCAGCGATTGCACTCCTTGAGGTGGGTCGAAACCTCCGTCCGTTCTTCGCTTGCCAGCGCAGACTCGAGATAAAGTGCTATCTGCTCGTCGGTAATGTGGTTGGCTGTGTCGATGCTTTTCTCCCTCTTTACATGTTCTTATTATAGAGAACAGCCGGAACTACTGTCAAATTTACGCGACAATTTTAACGTATTTTCGGCCCTTATCAAAGTGTTGCCCTGAATTTTGCCAGAATACGATCCAGTATCGTATAGACCCGCCGCGGGTTCTCGATGCCCAGTTTCTCGGCGATCGCCCGGGCCGAAAGCTTCTTTTCGAACCTCAGTTTGACGACCTTTCTTTCCTCGGGACGGAGCCCGGCGATCAACTCACGGACCTGGTCGGCGTCGTTGCGCGCTTCCTCCTCGAGGATTGCCTGATCCGGCGCGTCGCGTACCATGTCGCGCTGCTGCTGCGCACTCAGGTGCGCCAGATACCGCAGGACCTTGACGGAGGCGCCGCCGCTCACCCTGGCGACCGCTTCGTCATCGAGCCGCTTGAGAAACCTGTTATCGAGCCGCTCTTCGATACGCTCTATGGCGGAGACGATATCCCGCGTGCCGACACGGTAACCTTTCCAGTGCAACGTGTGCGCCACTATCTCCAGGCCGAGCCTTTCGACGAAATAGAGCTGAAGCACCTGGCGGTCGAATCTGGTCAGTTGCTCGACCCCACCGGGTAACCGGTTCCGGCCGCGTAGCTTGCGACGGTAGTCAAACGCCTTCGCGCGCGAGAGCACCGTGAGCCATGTCGCCAGGCGAGAGCGGTTCTGGTACTTGAATAACTCGCCGTCATGAAGTGATTTGAGAATGTCGACGTAGACGTTTCTGATCTCGTCTTCGTCTTCCGATATCAAGTGCCTTCGAAGAACACCGTAAATCAACCCGGTATAACGGTCGAGAAACTCGCGCCAGGAAGCTTCCGAGCCCCGCTTGATGTTCTCGACGAGACGCCGGTCTTCAGCGAGCCCGCTGTGCCGGGGAGTGGTTGGTTTCTGGAGGTGTTCCTGTTCTTTTGCCATTATCCGGTTTGGACAGGTGTTGTGGAAATGACGATGGTCTGGGTCAGTATCTGTCGATACGAGAGGTGAACGCA
>CBDUWU010000333.1:0-2566 GCA_965371015.1 uncultured bacterium
TCCGCGACGATGCGGGCGACCCGGAGCTATGTCGGTACGCCGCGCTGCCCGGCTACGGTAACAGCTGGCGGCAGGGGTTCTGTACGGTCGATTGTATTACAGTGTCCGGTGACGTGACGGTTGACTACCTGGTGTCGTATGATACCGAGCCCGACTACGACTACGTCTACCTGCAGATCGACAACTGCGACGACAACTGGCAGACCCTGGCAAACCATAACGGCGTTGGTCAGGAAACAGCGTCGACTACGGCGCCGGCCGCCATGCATGCCGGCACCGCGCGCCTGCGGTTCTACTTCATATCGGACGGTGCGTTTTCCGACGAGGACGGACTGTGGCCGACCGACGGCGCCGCCATAATCGACAGCCTCACCGTTCGTGACGCCGGTGGCGTGCGTCTGGCGACAGAGTTGTTCGAACTGGAGAGCCCCGGTGACCAGACAACGGTGTCGGGCAACTGGACGTCTTGCCCTGAGCCTGGTTACGGCGATTTCGCGGCCCTGTTCCCGGCCAGCGGGCTCGTCCAGGAAGACTATTGCACTTATAACGCCTCGTGCACGTGGGCGTTCATAAACGGGTCGACGTACGACTACTCCTGCGGCGGCTGGCCGCAACAGAAAGTCGTGCCTTACGAGAACGAACGCGGCCAGTACCTCTCCAACGAGATATGGTCGCCCGAGATCCCGATCACAGGCAGCGGCAGCGAGTATCTTCTGAGTTTCGATGTGTACCTCGACCTGCCCCTCGACGCGCTCGTCTTTTACGGCTTCCACGTGCGCTCGATCGTCGACGGTTGTCCGGGAGACTGGAAAGACTATTCCTTCATCGACTACTACGGCGACTCGAAGGAGTGGGAAAACCGCGTCATCGAATTCAGCACTTTCGTCGAAAACGGCGCGACCGACCTCCAGGTAGCGCTGGCCGTTCGTGACAACTGCGACATCTGGTGCGGCACATTCGGCACGGGAGAATGCCACTCCCATTCGCCGCTTTTTGACAACGTGGCCTTATACCGTGTCGACACCAACGGTCCGCGCCTGCTGGTCAGGGATATTCACCAGTTCCAGGACAACTTCTCCGCCAACGGCACCATTACGGGAAAGGCGCGCGCCGACATGGCCCAGGACATCCTGTCGCGGTACAGCGCGGGCATCCTGCCCGGCGACTCGGCCGTGGTGATGGTGGACGACCCGGAGTTCGGCCTCGACCATCACGTGCCCGGCGACCCGTCGAGCGGTGCGGCGGTGTACTGCTGGGTGAGCGTTGACCCACAGGGGCAGCCCGGCAAGTCGGGGTTGGGGCTGATCGACGACCCGCGTTACAACGTGGTCGGCACGCAGGCGATCGCGGGCAGGACGTGGACACAGGTCCAGATGGACACGTGCTTCACCGGCGGCAGCGGGATCGTGCACGACAAGTTCAACGTTGACCTCAACGACAACCTCTTCGTTCCCGGCGATACGTTGTGGTTTTTTTACGGCGCGCGCAGCGCCCCGCCGTCGAGCGAATGGAATTATGCGGCGCTCCCCGTGCCGATGCCGGGCGGACTCACCGACGATATCAATATCGCAGCCGAAAATGCCGACGAGTTTACGATCCTCCCTGCGGGCGGGTACCAACGCGGTGGCGACTTCCTCTACGTCGACGGGATGAACTTCCGCGGCGCCCAGCGGGCGTTCGACACCTCGTTCGACATTGTGGGCATTCTGGGCGAGGTCGACCGCTACGATATCCGGGGGCCGTCGTCGGCGGTAGGGAACCACCCCGCCAGCCGGGTAACGGACGTGTACCAGCAACTGATTCCGGTGTACCGGAACATCATCTGGAACACCGGCGACCTGGGGGGGGCGTTCAGCGATGGGTCCGGCGATCCCGACAAGTCGGATGACACCGGTATGTTGTTCGCCTTTATGGACAACCAGCCGACAGGGTTGTCTTTAGTCTATCTCAGCGGCGATGACGTCGCCGATGTGTGGTTCAATGAACTTACCGGGGCGAGCGCGATCCAGTTGCGCAATGACTACATGAATTTTGTTGTGATAGACGGAAACCACCGCAACGTCGTAGACCAGACCAGCCCCTGGGGGATCGGGGTTCCGGGCGGGATTTTTTACGACGGCTTCGGCCCTGATACTCTGAGTGTCTTCGGCGCGTGTCCGGCGCTCAACGACTTCGACGTCCTTTCAGCGACAGGTACGGCCACCGTGGAGATGAACTACGAGAACACGCACTCCGGGGTTTCCGCGCCGGCAATCCTCAGCCAGACGACAACCAATCCGCAGGCGAACGACGTGAGATTCGTGTTGAGCGGCTTCAGCTTCCACGAGATCCGCGACGCGTTTCCCGGCGGTATACCCGCCCGGGCCGAGCACCTGTTGCGGATCATTTCACTCGGAGGAATCATCGATGACCCCGTGGGCACCGACAATCCCGGGATCACCCATAATCGCCTGGCGCAGAACGTCCCCAACCCGTTCAACCCGGTGACAACGATCGAGTACCAGGTTGCCAGAACCGGCCCCGTGACACTGCGGATCTACAACGTGTCCGGCCAGCTCGTGCGCAC
>CBDUWU010000334.1:0-2553 GCA_965371015.1 uncultured bacterium
CCGACGAGCGCCCCCTCGACCTGGGGCTCCAGAGAAGCGGCCGGCTCTTCTTCACCATGTCCGACGGGACCGAAGTCGCGCGCGTGTTGTCACAGCGAAACGACATGGCCGACGACCGCTGGCACCACGTGGCCTGCGTACACGACGCCGCGTCGCAGACGTTGACGCTGTATATCGACGGCGTCGTAGAGGACGCGGTGAGTTCCGCGGGCCTGGGGGACATTACAAATAACCGCGACATCTATATCGGCGGCTTCGAGGAGAACTCGTGGTTCGGCGGCCAGCTCGACGAAATGCGGGTGTGGAACACGGCGCGGACGCCGGCCGAGCTGGCCGCCGCGTCGTCGACGCCGCTCCAGGGCGATGAAGACGGGCTGGCCGGGTACTGGCCGTTCGACGCGTTCAGCGGCGCGATCGTCACCGACTTCGCCGACGACGCGCAGTACGGGGTGTTCGTCGGCGGCGTGTACCGGACCGACCATACCGCCCCGCTCGACGTGTGCGGGCGGACCGACGGCGACGGCAACTTCGTCCTGACCAATATCCGTTACGCGGAGAACGGGAGCGATTTCCGGGTGAGGCCCACACTGGGCGAGCGCCAGTTCTCCCCCGCCGTGCAGACGGTGACGCTGAACCGCGGCCACCCTGTCGAAAACCAGGTCGTCTTCAGCGATATTTCGTCGCACGAAGTCAGCGGCATCGTGCAGTTCACCGGCACCGGTTGCTCCCAACCGGACGTCGAAATCCTGATAAACAGCGCCGCCGGCTCGAAGACCGACAAGAACGGCAAGTTTTCGATCATCGCCACGCACGAGACGCACACGTTTCGTGCGAGGTTTCGCGACTACGCCTACCGTGTCGTCTTTCGGGGCGACACGCTCGCTACCGACAGCATCACGATCGATGTGACGGACGACATCCGGGACCTCGTGTTCATCAATGACACCACGTACCCAGTATCCGGAAAGGCCGGAGGCGGGTGCGACCGGTATATCGGCGAAGTGAGCGTTCGTTTCCGGAGCGAGGACAACTGTCTCGACACCACCTTTGTCGGCAATCCCGGATACGCGATCGACCTGCCGCCGATGAAGTATTTCGCCAGCGCCACGATCGACCGCGAGACGATACCCGAGTCGCTGGTCAGGCCGGACGTGATCGAGTTCTTCCAGAACCTGGGCGAACGAGAAGTCAACCTGTTCGCCGACACGGACAGCACGATCATCGATGACACGCTCGATTTTATATATAGGGCGCCGCTGCAGGTGACGATCACGGGCTTCGAACCGTATGTCGACCCCGCGTGTCCGCAACTCCAGCTCGAAGACGGAACGTTGTTGCCCCCGGGCCTGCCGGTGATTCCCCAGGAACAACCGGACGGAAGCGTAACAGAAGTCGAACTGACAATTCTTGTAGAGGAAACGTACGGCAACTCGACGTGTCCCCTCGACACGGGCATGGTCGTGATCATCGACGAGATCGCCGACCGGGAGAACCAGCCCGACACGGTGGCGGTCAGCGGCGGGGTTGCGACCTACACGACGCGGGCCGTTTCGCCCAGCCTGGTACGGGGCCGCACGGAGGGGACGACAGACCGGTCGTTCCAGAAGGCGCTGACGGTGAAAACGCTGGTGGAGGGAAGAACCCCGAAACTGGAGACCGAATGGGTGCTGGTGAAGGGTCATATCGCGCCGGAGGGCGCCGAGTTCGTCACGTCGCCGTCGAATCCTTTTCCGCTGTTCGTGCTGCGCGACCCTCCGGGAGACGGCTCTTACGCCTACATCGAAAAAGGTGTTACGGGCTGCGCGAGGATCTCGTGGACGAACTGGAAGATCGGCGCCGGCGCGGGCGTCGAATTCGAGTTTCTGTTCGGCGGCACGTCGAAGATCTGGGCCGGTTTTGGCGCCGGCATTATCGAGGAAGTCGAAGCCCACACGATCCTCGACGGCAAGTTGCTCTTCGGAATGACCTACTCCCAGGAACAGACGCACGACATCTGCGTGACGACAACAGAGCGTCTGTTCACGTCACCCGAAGAGGATTTTGTCGGCGGTGAAGCGGATATCTATGTCGGCGCCGGGTTCACGTTTCTGTTTACCGAGGTGGGCGTGATAGACGTCACCGACGGCTGCGTCGTCGAGCAAACGTCGTCGATCGCCTTCGAACCCCAGGGAATCGAAACGGCGTATGCCTTTACCGAACGCCACATTACCGACATTCTCATGCCGGAACTCGAAAGCAAGATCGCTTATTACCACGACCAGGGAGACCAGGCGTCGGAGGACGAGTACGCGTTGATATGGGACGCCTGGGAGCGACAGCTCGAGTACAACCACAACGACAAGTTATGCCTCGAGGATACACTCAGCTTCGACCCGGTCGTCACCAGCCCGAGAACGCGGGAAAACGCGTCGTTCAGCGCCGGGGTGACCTACGAGTACTCCCGGGAAGAGGCCGACAAGCGCATGTTTACCTGGCAGGTGTCGAGCTACGTCAGGGGGGAAGGCAGACTGCTGACCAATTTCGGCCTGGCCAAGAAGTTCGAGTGGAAAGTCG
>CBDUWU010000335.1:0-2543 GCA_965371015.1 uncultured bacterium
GCTCGACGCCTGGGAGGCGGCGAGGTAGAGGAGGTACTGCATCTTGCGTTCGAAGATGTTCCGCCAGCACCGCCGCGTGACGAGGAAGTTGGTGTGACTCCCGTAAGAATTGCCGCTGCCGTCGCTGTTGTTGATCAGCACGTGGATCTTCTGGCCGTCGGGCATCTTGCCGTTGGCCGCATCCATCGCACGGCGCAGGATCCGGAGCGACGCGTGCCAGCAGGCGACGTGGTCGTACACGCTCCTCGTCTCGGGCACACACACCTCGACGTGGTTGAGGTCGATGTATATGCACCCGCCGTTCTCGGCGAGGTAACGCCGGTCGTGGTCCTGGGGATCGTCGTTCCTCCGTCCGGTCAACCCCTCGAGCCCGGCAAAAGCGTTGTAGTAATAACCGCGCCCGGCGCGCCCGGCGATCCCGCGGTTCTCGCGCTCTTCCCGCCGCCGCTCTTCGTCGCGATGGCGCTCGCAGCGCTCGCACGGACAGTTCTCGAAATGCTTCGTCGCCAGGCCGGTCACACCCGCGACTTCGCGGATGAGCGCCCGCGACGCCTCGCGCCCGGTGCCGTCGCGCAGGTCGAGCCCGCTGATGTAGTTGCCCACCTCGCCGTCGTAGCCGATCACCTTGGGCAGGCGCGCGGGCACCCGGCCGGGTGATTCGTTGAGTGAGTCGTTATGCATCATCGTCGCTCCTTTATATGGATGTCGTATTCCCGCGCTCGCCAGCGGGCGATCACGCGACATTGGTAAAACGATAGACATTCGCCGGCTTGCGTTCGACGGGCTCGACGCGGACGACGTCGACGTCCTGCGGGAGGTCGTCGAGGTATCGCGAACAATTGCCGGGCGAGAGCACGCGCGCGGCGGTTTCGATCTCGCCGCCGACAGCGTCGAGCACGTCGGCCAGTTCGATCCCGCACGATCCGGTCTCGATCTCGCGCAGGCATGCGCGCCGCGCCGCCCCGCGGGCGATCTTGGCCAGCACGGCGCCGCTCACGAGGTCGCCGATACGCACCGTGCGCCGGGTGCCGTCGCGAAACGTCAAGGTCGCCACGTCACCCTCGCCGTTGGGCGAATAGAGCCGCGACATGGTCGCGTCGAGGATCTCGTCGCGCACCCTCCCGTTCGAACCGCCGTTCGCCCCGGGTTGTGCCGCGTACGGCATGTCGTCGCGCAGGTACTTCGACAGGATCGCGCGCGCTCCCACCCGCCGCGGCCGCCCCACCCTGATGGGCACGTCGCCGAAACGGCCTGGCCGGATCAGCGCGGGATCGAGGATGTCCATGCGGTTGGTCGCCGCCAGGACGAGTACGTTGCCCCGCTCCTGGAGTCCGTCGAGCTCGACGGCGAGGGCGTCGACGGCGCGGTCGTCGACGCGGTGGACGTTGGCCCCGCGCGCGGACGCGATCGAATCGAGCTCGTCGAGGAACATCACGACGGGCACATCGGGCTCGGCCTCGGCCGCTTCGCGCGCCACGCGGAACACCTCGCGGATCCTGGCCTCGGTGCGCGAGTACCACATCGACCCCAGCTCTCCGGGCTTGACGTCGACGAAACGCGCCCGGCCGGTGCTCGACAGGCCCTTGAGAAAATTGAACAGCGCCCTGACGAGCATCGTTTTGCCGGTCCCCGGCGGCCCCTCGAGGAGCGCTGCTCTATCTGGTGGCAGACCGTAGCGCTGTGTCGTGTCGGCGTGCTCGATGTGGAGCAGCACCAGGTTCTTGAGCTCTTCGATCTGAGTGTCGAGTCCTCCGATGTCGTCGAACGTCACCGGGAGCGTTTCCTCGAGGAAGAAGTGGTCGCCGTTGGAGCGTTCGACTTTCTCGTACGCGATCCACGCCGACGGATTCCAGCGGACGATGTCGCCCCGCTCGAGCTCGGTCCCGGCGAGCCCGGCGCCGGCGCCGACGATCACCTCTTCGTCGCGACGCGTCAGGACGAGGCGCCCGTCGTCGGTGTAGCGCTCGAACATCGCCGTCTCCCCGTGGTTGAGCGGCGAGTCATCGAGCTTGCCCACGAGCAGGTTCTGGTCACCCGACAACAGGACCTCCTCACCCTTGGCCACCGTACCGGCATCGAAGTCGTCGCTGACGGTCACGAACCGCGGCGCGTTGTTGTAGTGGACGAGCGCCGCCGCAACCGCCCCGATCTGGCGCCGCTCGAGAAACGTCGCCGGGAAGAGGGGCGGTTCGATGAGCCGGTTGTGCGCCGCCTCGAGCTCCTTGTAAACTTCCTCGAGCTGGTTGTGGAGCGTGTGGGCCTCGAAGAGGCGTCCGCGAAGCCGGATGATCATGTTGACCAGCGTCATATCGACACTGGCGCTATCCTCTTCCGATACCCTCCGAGCGGCCGTGACCAGCTGGTATTTCCGGCTCAACTGCATGTTGTCGTCGTTGAGCATCTGGTTGAGCGCGGTGGGATCGAATGCCCGGGGACGTGGTGTTCGCGGCATATCAGTTTCCTCCTGTCGTATGCGGATTGGATTCTTGTGACGGTTCGGGAGCGCCCGCGGCCGCGCCGACGAGATGGTACCCCCTGCTCTC
>CBDUWU010000336.1:0-2502 GCA_965371015.1 uncultured bacterium
TGGGTTTCGAGTGCGTCCTGGTGGGCGACGCCTGCGCGACCCGGGACCTCGATTATGGCGAAAATACCGTCAAGGCCGCCGATGTCCACGCTTCGACCCTGGGAACGCTCGAGGGGTCCTACGCCACCGTGGTCGACACGAAGACGTTCCTCGATACCTGGTGATTGACGGGAAAGGGCGACAATTGTATACTTAAAGAAGCTTCGCAACCGCCCCACCCTGGCCCGCGCCTCGAAAAAGTACCCCACGTATACAGAGGGAGGACTCTCTATGTTCACGCGTATGAAGATCGTCATCGCGATGGTGATGGCCGTGGTGTTGTGTATTGCGCCGGGGCTCGACACGCAAGCGAAGGAAGGCGACAAGGGTACCGGCCGTCCGGACAGAGTCCTCGTGTTCGACGGCTCGCCGGTACACGATATCGGGAATTTCAACGTTCACGTCCCCAACTGGGGGCTTATCGGCTCCAAGCCGGGCAGCGGCAACACGTTTTCCCACGCCCCATCGGCCGAATGGCCCGGCGGGAGCCGCGTGGAGTATCTTTACGCCGCCGGCCTGTGGGTGGGCGCCATCATGGGCGGGTTGCCGGCCGTATCGACGGCCGCCATTGAGTTTGAATTCCGGCCGACGCCGGATCCGGTCGACGTGGTTTATTACGCCGCCGAGGGCGACCCCGGCGGTAACCGCGTGCCGCACCCGAATGCCGACGACGACGGCGACGGAACGATCGACGAGGAATGGCTCGACGGCCACGACAACGACGGAGACGGATTTGTCGACGAGGACTTCGCCGCGATCTCGGAAAACATGCAGAGCTGCTGGTACACGGATGACCAACCGGGCATCACCCAGATATACCCCGAGCACCGGCCCATGAATCTCCTCGTCCGCCAGCAGAGCTTTCAGTGGAGTGAGACGGAGTTCGACCAGTTTGTAGGATTCGACTACACGATCACCAACACCGGAAACCAGGTCCTCGAGGAGGTCTATATCGGCCTGTACGTCGACGGCGACGCCGGTCCCCGCGACGCCCAGAATTACTATAATGACGACGGCACGGACTTCGCGAGCTACCCGTCGGTGAGTACGCCGTGGGGAACGACCGACGTGGACTTCGGATTCGTATACGATCTCGACGGCGACGGGGGACAGACGACCGGCTACTGCGGCGCGTTGATGCTCGACCACACGACGGATCCGACGGGGGTGACGGCGCCGGTCGAGGCCCGCTGGGTCACCTTCAAATCGTTCGACAGCGCGGCGCCCGGTTTTCCGACCAACGATTTTGAACGTTACGAAGCGATGGCGAGCGAAACCATCGGCGCGGGAATGGTGGTACCGCGGGACGTGAGCTACCTCGTGACGGCCGGACCGTTCGCCGAACTGGCGCCGGGCGAGACGGTGACATTCCAGTTCGCGCTCTTTGTCGGTGATTCGTGGATCGGCATCGAGGAAGTCCAGCGCCGCGCCGCCGCGGCAAAGCTGACGTACGAGGGCGAGTGGCTCGACCTCAACGGCGTGCAATACCAGAAGCACTGGGTGATCCCCGAAGCGCCGCCGGTACCGGTGTTCGTCTCCGACTTTTCCGCGCGCAGCGGCGGTGGAATGACGGCGGAACTCGCCTGGGACATTTACGCCGACGAGCCGGTAATGGGCTTTCGCCTGTTGAGGGAAGACGATGCCGGCCGGACTGTCACGCTCCCGGCGGATGGTGGGATGCTGCCGCCCGACACACGGGCGTATGTGGACCGGGGCGTCGACGCGGGGCACGTGTATCGCTACACGCTCGCCGCTGTTCTCGAGGACGGCACCGAACAGCTGTCGAGGACGGTCGAGGCGTCGATACCGGCCGCGCTCACAGAACTCCGTCAGAACCACCCGAACCCGTTCAACCCGGCGACGACTATTTCGTTCAACCTGGCGACAGCGGAGAACGTCCGGCTCTCGGTGTTTACGCCCGAAGGCCGCCTCGTCACCACGCTCGTCGATGATGTCCGTCCCGCCGGACTGAACGACGTGACGTGGGATGGAACCGACGCGGCGGGCCGGCGGGTGAGCAGCGGGCTCTATTTGTACCGCCTCGAAGCGGGCAAGACGGTTCTGTCGAGAAAAATGCTCTTGATGAAATGAGTGCCCGGAAAGGGCGTCTTGATTGCTACTTCAGATGGGCGGGAAGAAATTTAATTGCAACAAGGCGGCCTAACTTGAGGTCTTGGGCTCGATAAACCACGCCCATTCCGCCACTACCGAGTTCTTCGAGGATATTATAGTGAGAAATAGTCTGTCCGAGCATCTTTTCTCCTGTAAATGCCGGATGGAGGGCAAGAGGATCTCCGGCTGAGAAGGGATTTTACATCAGGGGCTATTATAGCCAGATTATAACGGCAATAAAACGTTAAATTTGGGGTTTACAGTGGAAGTACTGATACAGTGACCTTGGATACGTCTTCTGAGCGCTTGATGCTGCACCGGCCCGGCCACCCCCGCAGTGGGAAATGGATT
>CBDUWU010000337.1:0-2353 GCA_965371015.1 uncultured bacterium
ACTCCGTTGGAGTTGTGAATCCACTGCCAGAGTTGGGAGCGCGAAATCTCCGCCGTCGCGGCGTCTTCCATGAGATTGTAGATGGGCACGCAGCCGTTGCCGGCGAGCCATGCCGCCATATAGAGGATCCCGACGTTGACGTTGTGCCGCACCCCCTGTTCGGTGACCGCGCCCTCCGGTACGGAGAGGAGGTCCATCGCCGTTATGTCGACGTCGTCGCGCAGGCGGTAGATCTGGTTGGGATCCGGCATCTCGTCGTCGAACGACTTCTTTGCGATGGCGACGAGGCCGGGGTGGGCGACCCAGGTGCCGTCGTGGCCGTCGCCAGACTCGCGTTCCTTGTCGGCGCGGACTTTACCCAGCGCCTCCTCGTTGGCCTGCGCGTCATTCTTGATCGGGATCTGCGCGGCCATGCCGCCGATCGCGTGGATGCCCCGCCGGTGGCACGTCTTGATGGCGAGGAGCGAGTACGAGTGCATGCAGTGCGTCGACATCGTCACCAGCGAACGGTCGGGCATCGTAAAATCGGGGTTGTTTCTGAAAGTCTTGATGATGCTGAAAATGTAATCCCAGCGCCCGCAGTTGAGGCCGCCGCTGTGATCGCGGAGCTCGTAGAGAATCTCGTCCATCTCGAACGCGGCGAGGATGGTCTCGATGAGAACGGTCGCACGGATCGATCCCTGCGGGATACCCAGTTCGTCCTGGGCCATGACGAACACGTCGTTCCAGAGGCGCGCTTCGAGGTGGCTCTGTAGTTTGGGGAGATAAAAATACGGGCCGGTGCCCTTGTCGATTAAATTGCGGGCGTTGTGATAGAAGTAGAGCCCGAAGTCGAACAACGACGCCGGAACGGGTTCGCCGTCGAGAGATACGTGTTTCTCCACCAGGTGCCACCCGCGCGGGCGTACGAAGAGCACGGCCGGATCCGCGCCGATCTGGTAGTGCTTGCCCGCGGGGTTCGTGAACGTGATGTTGCCCCTCACCGCGTCGCGGAGGTTGAGCTGGCCGTCCATGCAGTTTTGCCAGGTGGGGGAATTGGAGTCTTCGAAGTCGGCCATAAACACGTTGGCGCCCGAATTGAGTGCGTTGATCACCATTTTGCGTTCGACGGGGCCCGTGATCTCGACGCGGCGGTCCTCGAGGTCCGCCGGTATCGGGGCGACTTTCCAGTCGTCCTCTCGTACAGACGCGGTTTCGGGCAGAAAATCGGGCATCTCTCCGGCCTCGATGCGTCGCTGCCGCCCGACGCGTTTCTCCACCAGTTCGAGGCGGGTCGGCGCGAACGCGCGGACCAGCTTCGCGACGAACTCGAGCGCGCCGGGAGAGAGTATCTCCTGGTATTGCGGCGGCAGATCACCGGTGATATCGAAGGGGACGGAACGACCGCTACCGGGCATGATGGTCCTCCATAAGAAACACGAACCGACCTGAGCGTCGGTTTCTTGGTGACGGATTTCTGTCGCTTGGGAAAAAGGGCGCGCCGGGCGGCGGCCCTTCTGCAATGGCAGCGAAGTAGTTTTTCAACACCAGGGCGTTCCAGTCGACCTGTCTATTGTCTCGCAAAAACGCTCCGGTGTCAACCAGTTAGTTAATTATACTGGACATGCCGATACTCTAGTCCGGAATATCTCCGGTCTCCTGTCACAGGTCGAGGCCGACGGTCACGGCCAGCGTGGCGCTCCCGTAGCCGTTCGAGTATTCCCAGAGGTAGGCGTCGAATGCGCCTCCTCCATTATTCATAAACGTCAGTCCGTCGCCGGGAATGCCCGGCAGCCACACCGTATACCATGAACATTGACCCGTCTCCGGGTTACATGTCGGCATCCAGAACCCCCCCGTCGAACACCCTTGCCCATCTGAACAACTCGTCGCGACGAGATTGGTAAAGATCTTCGACATTTCCCTGACGGTGATGCTGGCGACGTACGGTACGGCCAGCCCGCTCGCCTGGTCCGTCGCCATTTCGTAGTCCACTGTCGCCTTGCACGCGGGCATGAACAGCGTGTCGGGAATCACGTCGACGGTACTGTAGCCATTGCCGTTGTTGTTGTAGGTACGGGCGAAGTAATCGGTACAGACGAACGTCTGTCCGCCGGTACAGAATTCGGTGCCCGCTCCCATGATGGACGCGATGACCGTGAATCCTTCGGAAGAGAAGGCGTGATTGTACGTGATCGACGAATGGACCGGCAGCGCGCGCGCCGTCACCGGGATAACAGAAGACTTGAACAACTCGGAGTAATTCGCCGTTTCCGCGTAGAACCCCTCCGTTATCATTCCGGTGCAGCCGCCGGTCGAGAGAATCGTCGCACCCGTCCACGTCGCCGAAAACTTGCCGTTGGCGTCGGTGACG
>CBDUWU010000338.1:0-2310 GCA_965371015.1 uncultured bacterium
CTCGGCTTCCGGCTCGGCTTCCGGCTCGGCCTCCGGCTCGGCTTCCGCCTCGGCCTCTTCGTCTTCAATCGTCTCTTTGAACAGCGTTTCTTCGGTGAGCTTCGGGCCGGCGGCTGCCGATTCTTCCTCGCTCTCCGCCTCCATCACACTCTCGTCGAACAGAGGCTTCTCCTTTTCCCTGGCCCGCTCTTCGTTTTCCTTGTCGATGAGCTCTTCCATTGCGGCCTCGAGTTCCCTGACCGTCCCCTCCGCCGTCGCAACCAGCTTGTCGACCGACTTGGGGCCGAATCCGGGGATATCGACAAGATCATCGCGCGACGTTTTCAACAGTTTCTGAACCGTGTTGACGCCTATTGATTTGAGCTTTTCGGCCATTTTCTCCGACACTCCAACCATGTCCTCGATCGGCATTGTCAGCTGTTCCTCGAAGCGCTCGCGCTGCTCGAGTTCACGCGCCGACACCAGCTCGATCTGCCACCCCGTAAGACGGGACGCAAGACGGACGTTCTGGCCGTCCTTTCCGATGGCGAGCGACAGCTGGTCATCCTCGACGATAACGAGGACCAGTTTCTCCTCGCTGTCGACCCTCACCGATGCGATCTTGGCCGGCGACAGGGCGCGCGACACGAACGTGGAGATTTCCTCGCTCCAGGGAACGATGTCAATGCGCTCGCCGCTCAATTCATTTACCACAGCCTGCACGCGGGAACCTTTCATGCCAACGCAGGCGCCGACGGCGTCGACACGATCGTCGCGCGAAAAGACGGCGATCTTGGAACGCCCGCCGGCCTCGCGCGCCACGCTCTTGATTTCTATCAGCCCTTCGTAGATTTCCGGCACTTCCTGGGTGAAAAGCGTCTTGAGAAATTCCGGGCTCGTGCGCGACAGCGTGATCATCGGCCCTTTGGCATCCTTGTCCACCTTGGTGATACAGGCGCGGATGGACGATCCCTGGTTGTAGCGTTCGCGACGGATCTGCTCCTTTTTCGGCATATGGGCTTCGGCGTTGCCGAGGTTGACCAGAATGCCGCTGCGATCGATCTGCTGGACGCTGCCGGAAACGATTTCGCCGACCCGGCCGTCGTATTCCTCGTAGACCCGGTCGCGCTCGAACTCGCGGATCTTCTGCATGAGAATCTGCTTGGTGATCTGGATCGCGTTGCGCCCGAAGTCCTCGAACGGCAGGTAGAGCTCGATGGTATCTCCGGCCTCCGAGCCTTCAACGTATTCCTGCGCTTCTTCGACGGTTATCTGGGTGCTGTCGTCCTCGATTTCGTCCACCACCAGCATCACCAGGTACAGTTCGATATTACCCTTGCCGTCTTCCTCGACACGCACCTCGGCATTTGGGCCGTATTTTTTGCGCACGGCCGACGTGAACCCGGCTGCAAGCGTTTCCATCAACAGTTCTTTATCGATCCGCTTCTCGCGGGCCAGTTGATTGAATGCATCTCCAAACTGGATACTCATTGGTCTTCACCCTTGGCTGTTCCGGCACGCCCGGAACGCACGGAACGTCCTGCACGCTTTTCGCGCTTTGGACGTTTCATTTTCTTGTCGATTTTGAATTCCTGACCGACCAGGGACGCCTTGAGGATGTTCGAGAGCTGGATTTCAACGGTATCTTGCTCTTCGGTTACCAGAGTCAGTAGCCCATTTATACAGGAACCGATACGGCCTGTATACGTTATTTTGTCGGGCCCCTGCATGACCTGGATCCGGGCGTCGTCGCCTTCGAAGCGACGGAAATGCTCTTCCTTGACCAGCGGGCGGTTGCTGCCCGGCGAGGAAACCTCGAGCAGGTACTTGCCCGGAAACGGATCCTGATTGTCGAGCAGTATGCTCACCGTCCGGCTGACCAGCGAACAATCTCCGACACTCACGCCGCCCGGTTTGTCGATATACAACCTCACGACCGGGTTCCTGGAGCTTCCCACTACCTCCAGCTTGACACACTCGAACCCGAGTGCGTCGAGCTCCGGCACCACTATTTCCTCTAATTCATTTGGTAGCATATTGATACAGCCAAAGGCGCCTGTAAATCGGCTGTTCGGGACAACAAAAAAGTGGGCCACCCAGCCCACTCCTTACCTCACTTCTTATCTCGCTGATATGTAACACATTCCCGGGTGCCGCGCAAGACACAATTGCGCTCAGAAGGGGAAATCGTAGAGTAAATCGACCAATAGCGCACCCACCTGCCCCAGCCGATCCTGCGAGCAGTTCTCCGGCACATCGTCGACGGTGTGCCACCACGGGTACTCGTACCCGAACAATTAGACCATGTCGATTCCCGACTGGAGAAACGGT
>CBDUWU010000339.1:0-2290 GCA_965371015.1 uncultured bacterium
GGGAAGGGGGGGGAGGGGACGCCTTTTCGCGGGTATTTTTCGTAACCATTGGTAAATAATCGGGTTAACTTACCAGAAGTCTCGTGCTTTCGGCTTGAAATTCCCGCCGAGATCGGGTATTCTGCCCTTAATCAGACGCCCGCAAATTTTTGTTTTACAAATTAAGACGCTGTCAATGCCGATCCCGACACCCTTCCATCCCCGCACATCCGAACTGTGCACGAGCATGTTCTACATGGAGTGGGCGGGCTACTACGCCGTTCTATCGTACGAGACCACCCACGACGCAGAGTACAACGCCATCCGCCACGCCGCCGGCCTGATCGACGTGACGCCGTTGTACAAGTACGAGGTGCGCGGCAAAGATGCTTGCGCGTTTCTCTCGCGCATGATGGTGCGCAACATCGGCAAGCTGAAGGTGGGGCAGGTCGCGTACCTCTGCTGGTGCGATGACGACGGCAAGATGATCGACGACGGTACCGTGTCGCGTCTCGACGAGGACTATTTTCGGGTCACGTCGACCGACTCGAACTACTCGTGGTTCGGCCGCCACACGCGCGGCTACGATCTCACGCTCGAAGACAGCACCCACCGCATTGCCACGCTCGCCGTGCAGGGCCCGCTTTCACGCGTCGTCGTGGACGCCGCGACGGCGGGCGCCGTCGATAAGCTCAAATTTTTTCATTCCACGCGGGCGAAGATCGAAGGTGTCGACGTCCTCGTGTCGCGAACGGGTTACACGGGAGACCTCGGCTACGAGATATGGGTGGACAACGACAACGCGATAAAGATCTACGACAACGTTCTCGCGGCGGGCAAACCGTACGACGCGCTGCCGACGGGGCTCCGCGCGATGGATGTCACGCGGATCGAGGCCGGCTACATGCTCAACGGTATCGATTACTTCAACGCGTTGCATTCGATGATCGAACCACGCAAGTCTTCGCCGTATGAAATGTCGATGGGGTGGGCGGTGCAGCTCAAGCGCGCGCCATTCATCGGGAGCGATGAACTCAAGAGAGAAAAGAAAACGGGTCCGCCGCGCGTGTTCGTCGGACTCGACGTCGACTGGGACGGTGTCGAGGACCTGTTCGCCGAGCACGGACTGCCGCCCGAGGTTCACTACGGCGGCTGGCGCGACGGCGTCCCGGTGTACGACCTCAACGGCAAGTTCATCGGACAAGCGACGAGCGGCGCGTGGTCGCCGCTGCTGAAAAAAAACCTCGCCCTGGCTTCGGTCGTCGCTGACCAGGGCAAGACCGGCAACGAAGTGCGGTTCGAGGTCACTGTGGAATACGAACGCCGGATGGTCAAGGCGACCGTCGTCGACAAGCCGTTTTACGACCCGGAATGGAAACGCAAATAATGACCTGCGGGACACGCCTGCCACAGACGAAGGAGCGCGGATAATGGCCGCGAAGTACGACGCCATCGTTGTCGGCGGGGGCCACAACGGCCTCGTCTGCGCGGCCTACCTCGCCAAGGCGGGGCGCAAGGTGCTCGTCCTCGAGCGCCGGCACGTCCTCGGCGGCGCCGCCGTCACCGAAGAGATATACCCCGGCTTCAAATTCTCCGTTTATTCTTATGTCGTGAGCCTGTTCCGGCCTCACATCATCCGCGAACTCGGGCTGGCCGATCACGGATTCCAGTTATTACCTCTGGAGTGCTCGTTCACGCCGCACCTCGAGGGTCCCGGGCTGGTGCGCTGGCCCGATGTCCACAAGACGCGGCGCGAGATCTCGCGGTTCAGCCAGAAAGACGCCGAGATCTACCCCGAGTTCAGCCTCGCGATGAGCAAGATGGCGTTCTTCGTCAAAAAGATTATCGACAACCCCGCGCCCGACCCGGCGTCGCTCAACCCGCAGGAATTGTTCAAACTCCTCGACCTGGCGAAGCACTTCAAGAACCTCGGCCCCGACATGATGCACCTGCACACGCAGCTGCTCACGATGAGCTCGGTTGATTTTCTCAAGCTGTGGTTCGAGTCGGAGACCCTGATGGCGCCGATGTCGGTGAGCGGGATCATCGGCACGTTTCTCGGCGTTCGGTCGCCCGGCACCGCCTACGTGCTCCTCCACCACTACATGGGAGAGATCGACGGGGCTTTCCGGTCGTGGGGATTCTCCAAGGGTGGAACCGGGGGCTTGAGCGTCGCCTGCGGCAACGCGGCGCAGCATTTCGGCGCCGAGATCCGCACGGAAGCCGGGGTGACCGAGATCAAGGTCAAGAACGGCAAAGCGACCGGCGTCGTGCTCGAGAACGGCGACGAGATCGACGCAAAGGTCGTGCT
>CBDUWU010000340.1:0-2249 GCA_965371015.1 uncultured bacterium
CGATCGCGCCGCGTTTACTCGAGTGTCGGTCGTGGGCGCGGGCGACGTCGAGCTGTGGGTCGGGCCGGGTAAAGGCCCGTATCAGCGGTCGGTTTCCATGCGGGGGCGCGCCCCCGCGCAACAACTCCAGGCCCGCGGCCGCCTCACCCGGGGCGCCGGCCACTATGATGGCGTCGCCGGGCCGGGATCGCCGGTGCCACGATCTGCCACGCGCGCAGTCGCCGATCACCGTCAGATCGCAGGTCAGCGGTCCGTCGCTGCCGGAGACGTTGCCACCGATGAGCGAGGCGCCGTACTGTGAGAGGCGGCCGACGATACCGGTCGTGATCTGCCGGAGATAAGCGTGATCGATGGTGGCGGGAAGTACGAGCGAGTAGAGTCCGTAGAGGGGCCGGGCGCCCATGGCGGCGATGTCGCTCAGGTTGACCGAGGCGAGGCGTCGTCCCAGGGTGCGGCCGCTGAACCACCGGCGCTCGAAGTGCCGGCCCTCGACCTGTACGTCCTGGGTGACGACAAAGTCACGGGCGGCGGCTCCGCGGAATACCGCGGCGTCGTCGCCCACTCCCGTGACCAGGCCCGGGGCACGCGCGCCGTGGGCCTCGATCACCTTTTCGAATGAAGATATCAGTTCGCCTTCGGTGAGGCGTTTCTTCTTCGTCATGGCCCGATGGTAACGGAAAACAGGCCTTCGAATCAAATCGTTCGGGGCGCATTCGGCGCCGGGACCCGCTATTCCCCGTAGAGCGCTTTGACCTGTCCCCAGGTGCTTTCCCGCACCGGAACAGCCAGAAAACACGGGCAACTCCCGTCGGGGTTGACGAAGAGCTTGCCGCCCTGGACGACGTGCTTTGCCATTGTATCCCATGAACCGCAGTCGGCCACGATCGGGTCGTTCGGATATTCGCGTTCGGCCGGATCACCGGTGACCTCGAGCCAGCCGCACGTGCCCGACGAGCCGTCAAACAGATACGTGATCTTGAGCAGCACGATCGATCCGCTGAGGCATTCGCCGTACGCGATAGAGATCCCTGTCTGGGAACTGCCGAGATACAGCTCGAACGGAGAAAAGTCACCGATGTATGTGGCGGTGAACCCCATCGACGGCTGCACCTTGAACTGGGCCGCCGACGCGCCGGTACCCATGGTGTGGACAACCCACACGTCGAAGATGCCCTGGGCTGAGTCGTTCACTTCGCAGTTGCCCGCCGAAGCATCTGTATACAGTCCAATGACGCCATATTGGGCGGAAGCCGCCGCCGGAATCGCGACCACGAGAACCGTGGCAATCAGTATTAGCGATTTACGCATCGCTCCCTCCTTGGAATGATACAACGTGGAATAGCTGGCAATGGCTGGGGATTGTCACGGGTAGTTCCGACCCACGCTTGTCAGACGCGGCCCGTCAGGGGAGTTATATAAAACTTATGAGAACGCATTACCGGAGTCAACACGGTTATCGATAGAAACGTCTCATATTGCAAGTTGAGACGCCACACCGCGGAATGTGATCGCTACGGCGGCGGCCGCAGGAAACACGAACAGCGGTATCGGCGGCTCGCTATTCTCCGTAGAGCGACTTGATCTGTCCCCACGTACTCTCGCGTACCGGAACCGGAGACACGCACCGGCAGGTCTCGTCGGGGTTGACCATGAACCGGTCGCCCTGAATCGGGTGTTTGGCTATCAGCAGAAATTCACAGTCCACCACGATGGGATCGTCCGGGTAGTGGGGTTCGACGGGGTCACCGACGACGTCGATATAGCTGCAGATATCGGATGTCCCGTAGAACAGATAGGTAACCTCGACCAATGTGATCGTTCCGATTCTGCACTCGCCGTAAGCGATCATGATTCCCGTCTGCGAGTTGCCGAGAGTTGTTGCGAACCGGTGCGCATCTGCGACGTGCGTCGCGTTGAAGCCCGCCGATGGCTGCAGTTTGAACTGCGCAGCCGACGTTCCAACGCCGAGAGTATGGACGACGTACAGGGTGGCGACTGTCTGGCCGCCGTCCACCATTTCGCAACCGGCCGCCGCGTCGTCGGTGTACACACCGATGACGCCGTACTGGGCGGACGCCGTCGCCGGGATCGCAACAACGAGCGCCATAGCGATCAATATCAGCGATTTACGCATCGCTCCCTCCCTGGAATTGAGACAGCGTGGAATAACAAACGAAGGTGGGGATAATCGACGGGCCGTCCGGATCCACGCTTAACGTCACGGACCGTCAGGAGAGCAGGGGATTGTC
>CBDUWU010000341.1:0-2199 GCA_965371015.1 uncultured bacterium
GCGCCCTGATAGACGTCGGGAACCCACATATGGAACGGCACGGCGGCGACCTTGAACACGAACCCGATCATCACCAGTGCTATGGCGAGCAGGAGCGGCGGGTAGCCGCCCAGTCCGCGCTCTCCGATGGCCAGCACCATGGTTTTGTAATTGAGCGTTCCCAGGATCCCGTACAGCAGGGACATCCCGTACAGGAAGAACGCGATCGCAAATGCGCCCAGGATGAAATATTTCATGGCCGCTTCGTTGGCGAAGTAATCCTTACGGCGCGACGCAACGAGGATATAGATCGGAATACTCATCAACTCGATCCCGATGAATGCGGCGACGAGATTGACCGCGCTTACGAGCACGAACATGCCCGAGACGGAAAAAAACAGCATCGCGAGCCATTCCGAGCGACCGAATCCAAAGCGGTCCATATAACCGCCCAGCGTCTGTACGGTGGCAAGAGCGCATAACGCAAACACGCCGGTGAAGAACAAGGTAAACTTGTCGACCACCAGCATGCCGCCGAGAAGCGGCCACGAGGGGGTTTTCCACTGCCACGTGACCAGGGCGAGCAGGCCGACGAGAAACAACGACGCCACGACTCTATGGGCCGGCGTGAACCGGTTCGAGACGGCGCCCCAGACGAGAAAGACACAGCCCGCGGCCACCAGCAGGATCAAAGGCAATAACTGGACGAGCACGTCGCTGTCAAAGACAGGAAACATCAGTGCTCCCCTCCCTCTTGGTGGAACCCGTCAGTCGTATCCTGCCTTCGCGCGGCGGGTTCCAGCCGGTCGTCGTCCCGCTTCAGCGGCTTGACCGGCTCATCCGCGTTGTCCGACGCGTCGTCCGACGCGTCGTCCCCGGCGTCCGGCCCCCCCGGGCCCGGTTCCGGCAGGGTCACATCGAAAGGGGCGGGCGCGTCGTTATCGACCAGATCCCGGTAGTAATTCATTTCTTGCACGAATTTCTCGACAGACGGTTCCATGCGGCTGATGAAGGGCTTCGAGTAGACACCCATCAGAAAAACCATCAGGATCAACGGCGCGAACACCGCGATCTCGCGCGGCACGAGGTCCTTGAGGCTCTTATTTTCCTCGTGCGTCACTTCTCCGTAAAATACACGCTGATACATCCACAGCATGTAGATCGCTCCCAGAACCACACCCGTCGCCGCCAGAATGCCATAGACAGGATTCGCCGCAAACACTCCGAGCAGGATCATGAATTCGCCCACGAAACCGTTGAGCGGCGGCAGCCCGATCGACGACAGAGTAAAGATCATGAAACAAACCGCGTACCACGGCATGACCCGCGTCACTCCGCCGTAATCCGCGATGAGACGCGTATGCCGGCGTTCGTACACCACCCCCACGAGGAGGAACAGCGCACCCGTCGAGATACCGTGATTGAGCATCTGGTATATGGCACCCTCAACGGCCTGCGTATTGAGCGCAAACAGCCCCAGCATGACGAATCCGAGGTGGGACACGGACGAATACGCCACCAGCTTCTTGATATCCGTCTGCACCATCGCCACGAGGGCTCCGTAGATGATGCCGATGATGGCGAGAATCGAAACGAGTGGTATCGCCTTGATCGCCGCAACGGGAAACATCGGCATGGCATACCGGATAAAGCCGTACGCCCCCATTTTCAGGAGAACGCCGGCCAGGATAACGCTGCCCGCCGTGGGCGCCTCGACGTGGGCGTCGGGAAGCCACGTGTGGAACGGAAACATGGGCACCTTGATGGCGAAGGCCAGTCCGAACGCGAGGAACAGGATCCACTGTTGTTCCGGGTTGAGAAGGATGCCGAGGAGTTTCGAATACTCGAACGTCATGACACCGGTCTGAGCCTTGTACACGAAAACCACGTAGATGATGCCAACCAGCATCAGGAGAGACCCGACCATCGTATAGATAAAAAACTTCACCGCCGCGTAAATGCGGCGCTTGCCGCCCCAGACGCCGATGAGGAAGTACATCGGGATCAGCATCGCTTCCCAGAATATGTAGAAGAGGAACAGGTCGAGCGAAACGAAGGCTCCCGTCATCGCCGTTTCCAGAATAAGCATACTGAAGAAGAATTCCTTGAGGCGATTCTTGATAGCGCCGAACGAACTGAGCACGGCAATCGGCATGATGAACGTGACGAGCATGACCAGCAGGAGCGATATGCCGTCGATGCCCACCTTGTACGAGATCC
>CBDUWU010000342.1:0-2149 GCA_965371015.1 uncultured bacterium
GAACAGGATCCAGTCGCCAAGCAGGATGGCGACTGTCAACGACACCGGCCACAAGAGCTGGAGGACGAGGGTGAACAACAGGACAAAATACAAAAAATAAAAGGTCCGCGCCCGCGATATGAAACCGTGGTCGAGTTCGTTCATCTCGCGGATCGTGCGCGCCGAATCGTGCGGGGGCTTGATGCCGAGCATCGTAGGGTCGATGGTGAGACGATCGTCGGGGGGATAGAGGCACGGGATCCCGGCGGTGACCGGGTAGCTGCGCCCGCACGGTTCGCACACCAGCACTACGGCTTCACGTCGAAGGCGCTTCTTGCACGAGGGACACGCTATTATTTGCTCGGGATCCACCATTGTTATTTACAGGGTATGAACCGGACCGTTGTTTCGAGCTCTTCCAGAACCGTTTCCAGCGCCGCCAGCGCGGCTTCGATGTCCTCTCCGGACGTATAGTGTGATAGCGAGAACCGTACCGAACAGTGAGCCTCGGCGTCGCTCCGCCCCATGGCGATGAGAACGTGCGTCGGATCGGGGCTCCCCGACTTGCACGCCGAACCCGAAGACAATGAAACTCCGTGCTGGTCGAGGGCGACGACGAGCGACTCGCCGCGCAGATCGGGCAACGTGAGGTTGAGCGTGTTGGGTAGTCGGTGCTCGCGGTGTCCGTTGAGCACCGCGGCGGGGATGTGGGTGCGAATACCCTCTTCGAGGTGGTCGCGAATCGCGGCCATCTCTTCGCGCTTCGAGACGTCCCTCAGCCCGAGTTCCGCGGCCATGCCCAGGCCGGCGATCGACGGGACGTTTTCCGTGCCGCCCCTCAGGCCCCTCTCCTGATTGCCGCCGTGGACGACCGGCTCCAGCTTGACGCCCTTCCGCACGTAGAGGGCGCCGACGCCCTTGGGCCCGTGGAACTTGTGCCCCGAAAGGCTCAGCAGGTCGACGTTCCACGCGTCTACGTCTACGTCGATCTTGCCCGCCGCCTGCACGGCGTCGGTGTGAAAGAGGACGCCGCGTTCGTGCGCGATCGCGCACAGTTCTGCGATCGGCTGGATGGTGCCGACTTCGTTGTTGGCCGCCATGATCGATACCAGGCACGTGTCGTCGCCGATCGCGCCGCGCAGGTCATCCGGAGAGACGAGACCGTCGGCGTCGACGGGAAGGTACGTGACGTCGCAACCGATCTGCTCGAGGAACTTGCAGGCGCCCAGGATGGCCGGGTGCTCGATCCGCGTGGTGACGACGTGACGGTTGTCGGGCGGCCGGCTGAACACCACGCCCTTGATGGCCATGTTGTCGGATTCGCTGCCGCCACTCGTGAAGATGACGTGCCTCGGCTTCGCGTGGATCAGCCGGGCGACCTGGCGGCGTGCTTTTTCGATCGCATCGCGCGCGTCGCGCCCGGCCGTGTAAATGCTCGACGGATTGCCGTGGTCGGCGTCGAGGTACGGTTGCATCGCTTCGCGCACGCTGTCGGCGACGCGGGTGGTGGCGTTGTTGTCGAGGTAGACGCGGCGCGCGGGTTCGGGCCGTTCCTTGACGATCGCGAACTTGCTCACGCGGTCAACGCCGCACGAGGCGCCCGTGCCGGCGACTTCCCGCGCGCTGTCAGCCGCCTCGACGAGCCGCACATCGCAAAGCAGCGCCTTGTATACCGGGAATCCCGAGATCTCGTCGTAGTTCTCCATGTCCGTCAACTCGTTGACGTTCCACTCGCGCCACGCTCTGGGGCCGACCGGAGTACCGCCGCCCATGCTGCACTCGACAGCGCCGCGGACGATGTCGCCGTGGACGACGGCGCGGAAGTGCGTGCCGCCCCGCGGTGTCACGACCTCGACCAGGTCACCGTCGTTGATATCGCGCTCGCTCGCGTCTTCCGTATTGATCTCCACGATCGGCTCCGGGTGGTCCTTGTTCAAACCCTCGATGCCGTGGTGCTGCGAACGGAAATCCGTCTGCGGTCTCGCGCCCGAATTGAACACCAGCGGAAATTCCTTCGCCGTTCGTGGGGCGGCGACCGGGCCCTCCGTCGGTTCCGTGTACTTCGGCAGCGGCTCGTAACCGTGGTCTTCCAGGATCGACGACCAGATCTCGAACTTGCCCGTTGGTGTGTCGAATCCGGGCTGCCCGTCGGAGCGCAGACCACCCTTCT
>CBDUWU010000343.1:0-2147 GCA_965371015.1 uncultured bacterium
TCCTCTCGACTTAATAAAAAGGAGGTTGACTCCAGCCGCTTCCATATCACTTGAGCAGGACCATTTTGCGCGTTTCTGTAAATCCTGTAGTCATAAGCCGATAGAAGTACACCCCGCTCGACACTTCGCGCCCCACTCCGTCGCGGCCGTCCCACGTCACCGGACTCACCACGTCGGGCGTCTGGACCTCGTCGACGAGGGTCCGCACCAGCTGCCCCGCCACATTATAGACGCGGAGAGAGACGTGCCCCGCCCGCGCGATCGAGTAATGAATCGTCGTCGTTGGGTTGAACGGATTGGGGTAGTTCTGGTCCAGCGCGTACACATAACCAACGCCGTCGTCGGACCCGACCGGAGTGTCGACGAGGTTTCCCAGCCACGAAACGATCCGGTACAGGTGCTCCGCCCGCGCTGGATATCCGATCGGCTTGTGGTCGCGAATATAGTGAAAGCTGAAACCACTCAGAACGAATCCGACATCGACGTCCTGCGAATTACGCGTCGTCTGGCTGAGAATCGCCGGCGCCGAAGCGGCAGCGCCGTCGTACCACATCTCAACCTCGGAAGTTCCCTGCGGCGAGAGCACATCGAAGTCATTGATCAGTGGACAACCGCCGTAAACGACGAGTGTGTCGGGCCCCCATTGACTCGAGAAGATCCCCCCCGGTCGCCCGATTCCCAGCGGGTTTATCCCGACCAGGGACGTGTGGTTCTTATTAGCGACCCCGAAATTCATGAACGCGGTCCGCAGCGCCGTAGAGCTGTTGCTGTAAAGATCGTACCGCCACGCGTCGGCAACGTCGTCGCCGTTGAGATAGACGCCACCGGGAGAAGTCAGGTTATCGAGGAACGTGAGCAGCATTCCGGTGTCGTCGGACTTGTCGGGGCGCCCCGAGCCATCGCCGAAGGCCGTCATCAGGTTGCCCGTATTCCAGATGATCACCTCGTAGACCGGCAGCAGTTGCTGGAAAACGTCTGCGACACGGGACGCGGGGTGGTTGGCCACTCCCGAAGAGGGACCCCGGATGTCATATCGGTCGGCGGTCCAGCCGCCGTCGAAAACCTCGAACGTCGTGTCGAACGCCCACTGGGCGCCGCGGAAGTTCATGCCGTCTACGTAGAGCACGTCGCCGCCCTCGACGTAGGCCGTGGCGGGCAGGATCGTAAACTCATCCGGATTACGCGCGGCGAGTTCGATGTCATGGGTTTGTCCGCTCCGCGTGGGTACGGGAAATGAAAAATATGTAGCAGCGGAGCTGTTGTTTTCGGCGCCGAAGAAGAACCACACGGTGTCACCCGGCACGAACAAATTGTCGTTGAGGTCGATGTTGTACTTGTCGGATACAACGTTTCCGTCCCTCGTAAAACACGTGTCCATCTGGATCTGCGACCAGGTGCGCCCCCCGGCCGTGATATCGCCGACGTGGTGGTAGCGGTTATCGTCGACCAGCGCCCCGCCAGCCACGCCCGAGTGCGGCCCATCGACGCTGACGTAGCAGAAGACCGCCGCCCCGCCATTCTGGAGGCCGATGCCGTAGTCAGGGTCGTTGACGGTCACCGTCACCGAGTCGCCGGGCAGAATGCCGGTGCTCGAGCTGGGCAGGATATCGTTGGCCGCGTCGGCCCGCGCAGTGCCCGTGAGCGTTCCGTTGGATGAGAAGTTGTCCTGGAACAGGTCGATGTCGCGAACCTGCCACTGCGGTCCGTCCAACGCGACGCGGTACACCTCGATATTGTCGAACAGCGGGGCGTGCGAATGACAGAGGCACTCCATGATGCCTTGCCAGTATATGCACATGTCGATGACGCCCAGGGCCACGTTGATGTGCGTGGCCCCGCCGGTCATGAACTGGCCGAATCCAAATGTCGTCCGGAACCAGTCTTTGCCGGAGCCGTAATAGACGAAGTTGAAGTCATCCCAGCCGGTCGGACACCCGTCGATGACCTCGCGCACATGCCACGTGTAAAACACCAACGATCCCAGGCGCAGATCGCGATATACGTCGAAGCGGAGCTCCCACACCGACCCTGACCCCATCACAGCTATGTCCGGCGACCAGATCTCGTTCTCGATGAACTGATCCCGCGCGTTCTCGTACGGGACCACCGTCTGTCCCGGCCAGCCGCCGCACGAGTAGTCCACGGTT
>CBDUWU010000344.1:0-2098 GCA_965371015.1 uncultured bacterium
ATGCTCAGCGCGTCGACGGAGGCGGCACGCCTCTCTGGGAGGCGAACGGGCGGCAGATCTCGGCGGCGAGCGACAACCAGGTGGACTCCCGGCTCGCGGCCGGTGATCCCGGGAGTGTCTTTGTGTCCTGGTACGATTTCAGAAACCAGCCGGGCACCGACATCTACGCCCAGATGATCGACGTCCATCTCGGCAACTGGGGCGACGTGGCCAGCCAGATCGCCTCGGTGGCCGATGTCGCCGACGATCAGGGCGGCAAGGTCCTCCTCAAGTGGGACGCGAGCCGGATCGACGTGTTCGGCGACGAGAGTGTTACCCACTACTCGGTGTGGCGGGCGGTCGACGGCGCTTCGGCGGCCGCGCTGAGCCCGGGCATGCGACTTGTCGAGCCATCCGATATTCACGCCAACTTCAGTGGACCCGCGTGGCGCGTCCAGGCAACGGCCGCGGGCAACTATTACTGGGAGTGGGTATCCAACACCGGCGCCCAGAACTTCACGGGTTACGCCAGCGCCGTCCCTACCCTGCAAGACTCGGTCACGACCAACCCGGCCACGCATTACTTCCAGGTCCTTACCCACTCCGCCGATCCCCATGTGTTCTGGGTGTCGGCGCCCGACAGCGGGTACTCGGTAGACAATCTCGCGCCGCCGAGCCCGCAGAACGTCGCCGGCTACTACGACAACATAGCGGGTACGATGTCGTTGTGGTGGAGCCCGAACCAGGACGCGGATCTGGCGGTCTACCACGTTTACCGCGGCTCCGGACCCGACTTCGTGCCTTCCGACGCCAACCGCATCGTGACAGTGACGGACACGGTCACATCGGGTCACCCGTACGCGCCGGTGTCGCCGTGGCACTTCAAGTTCTCGGCGGTGGACGTACACGGCAACGAAAGCCTTTTCGCCGTCCTGGCGCCCGGCGACATCGAAACCCCGACCCTGGTGGCGGGCTACAGCGCTTCGTGGGACGGGCAGGCCGTCGAAGTCTCCTGGAGGTTGGCCGACGGCGAAGGATCGCTGGGCTTCGAGGTCTATCGCAAGCTGGTCGACGGCGCCGATTACCGGCGAATCCAGGTTCATGTGGAAGCGTCCGGCGATCGCTATTATTTCCGTGATGAGTCGGTCAAGCGGGGTGGGAGTTATGCGTACCTCGTGACCATCACCGATAGCGGCGAGCAGGCGGCGTCTTTCGAGGTCACCGCATCCGTGCCCGCGGCGAAGTTGACGCTCTACCAGAACTACCCCAATCCGTTCCGGCCGCGGACGACGATTGGTTACGAACTCCCCGAGGCGGCGCGAGTAGAGCTGACCGTTTACGACGTGAGCGGACGAAAGGTGGCAACACTGGTGAGCGGGATGAAGGAGGCCGGGTATCACGAGGCCGCCTTCGAACTCGGAGGCGCGCGCGAGGGCGGCAATCTCGTCTCGGGCGTGTACTTCTACAAGCTGAAAGCGGGAAAGACGACCCAGGTCAAGAAGATGACTTTTCTAAAATAGATTATTATTGTGCCGTCAGCTGTGACTACTCTTCGATGATCAACGTCGGGCGTCCGTCCGTGCCCCAGCGGAATTTTCCCACATTCAGGTCTCCGTCGTCCAGCATCTGGTCGAGCATTATGATGGCTTTGGGTGGAGCGGTGGGTTCGAAGATCGACAGGCCGGCGTACGGGTAGTTGTCGGGGCCTTCCCAGTTGTAGTGGCCCCCGAGGGGGGTCTCGTTGGCCCAGATGGCGGGATTAATGAATTCCTCCATCCCCGCCGGGAGGGTGAGATGACTGTCCGTCGGGTAGATGCCGTCGCCCGCCTTGAAGGCGACAAATCCTGCAGAGAGGCTCCGCATCTCGGAGGCGGTGCGGGCGACCTTTGCGTTGAGGCGGTAGTTGGAGTAGTTGGGAATCGCGATGGCGAGCAGGAGCCCTATGATCGATACCACGATCATTAACTCGATCAAAGTGAAGCCGGTGCTTCGCGAATTTATACCGAATACGCCCTCCGGCGTCTTCGCGGACATAACTGTTCCCTTCCTTCCCCCACTACCCCCACAGCAATGAGTATACCGAGCCGACGTTCGACAAGTTCTGTGGACTCGGAGAGAG
>CBDUWU010000345.1:0-2084 GCA_965371015.1 uncultured bacterium
CATATTCACCGTTACGCCGGCCAGGATCAGCGACATGACCGCGAGGGGCACGAGACCGCTGCCAATGACGGCACCCAGGCCCGTGTATATATAGAACAGCATAAAATAAACGCCGTACCGGGGATAGACGACAAAAACGACGGCGAAGCCAGCGGCGACCAGACCCACCACTACCAGCCTCGCAATCGATTGTACACCGAGCAGTTCGCAGAACGCTAAAACGACGACGGGGATAACAGCCAGAGAAAGCAAGGCGGCGAAAGCGCGCGCTGATGTCGTTGGTGAGTCCGGATAATGCATGGGCGATTTAGCTCTGTCTCCACCGGAAGATACCGGAAACTTCGGTCTGCTCGGGAACGCCAATAGCGACGGTGGTGCTCGATGCAAACGGATTGGGGTGGTTGGACTGATCTTGGATACTTACCACAATCCGAGATAGTTGCTTGTTGGCATGGATGGCGCTCCCACCAATTTACATAGACACCCGAATCGAACTTTAATGCGTTGATGTTTGGAGTAGCCCGTGAAGCTCTCCAGACTCCGCCAGGTTCGATCGATGTCGCCAGCGGATTCGGACCTATTGTCTCGCCACCGTCGACCCACTTGTTTTTCCATATCGCCCGCTCGTCGGCAAGTTGGCATAGTTGAGCGCTACTGGGGGAGGCCTATTTTCTCGATTTCTTTGAGCCCGAGCGTTCTTACCAGGGTATCTTCGGATTGAAACAGTCTGATGCGGGTGATATTATAATTCGATAAATTTCTCAAGGCCCGTGGTCCATCATTAGTTCCAACGGTGGCAGTTAGAGTATAGTACTAACGGGAGTCTGGTAAAGTGCGAATCTCAATCAGCCCGTAGTTGGGCCTATTTTCGTCCCCGCTTCCCGGATCTGCTCCCCCGTAACGCACGCCGCCAGGACGCGCGAACCCGAAGGCGGGGCTGGCGATCCCGGGGCGCTCCCTCCTTTTTTTCGCACGGAAGTAAGTTGTTTCCAGCCGCTTCTATGTCATTTCAGGAGCACCATTTTTCGGATTCGATGGAAATCGCCTGCGACCAGGCGGTAGAAATAAACTCCTGTGGCCACAGGGCGGCCGACGTCGTCCGTGCCGTTCCAAACGGCGGCGTGCCGTCCCGCCGGTTGGATGCCGCTCAGCAGTTCCCGGACGCGGCGGCCCGTAACGTCATAGACTGTCAGTGTGACGTTGGTATGACGAGACAGTTCGTAGACAATTGTCGTGGTCGGATTAAACGGGTTCGGGTGGTTCTGTTCCAGCGCGAATGCCCTGGGGGAAGATTCTGATTCGTCGACGCCAAGAGAGACGGTGGAGTCCACCGTCAGGGTTCCGGGTATGGTTCCGATCGTCGGTCTTTGACCGGATAAGTCGATCCTGGAATAGATCGTTGCTTCGTAGTTACCATGGACCAGGTCGGTGGCGTCGATAAAAACGTCGAAATCGGCACTTTGGCCCGCTCCAACCACGCCGGTCCAGGGGCTCACGGTCAACCAGCTTCTGATCGGCCCCGGCGATATCAGGATCTCATCCCACCAGCCGGTCGCGCCGGCTTCGTGGTTGTAGAGATCGACGCGAGACATGTCGACGACGACGGATGCGTTCCGGAACGATATGTCGGCCTGAACCACCGAGTCATTCACAACGTAGTCAAAGGTTTTTGTCGCGAAGTCGATGTCGCGAAACTCGATGTGGTACCAGACCCCGGCCGAGTAGGGATATGTCGTATGTCCGCCGACGTTGCCATTGACGTAGAACATTCCGGTATTGAGCGTGAGAAAGTAGATCACTTCGCGCAGATAGCGGTCGCGCAGCGTGAAGTATGAATCGAAAGTCGATTGTGAACCGGACCGGATCCAGAAGCTCACTTCGGCGGGTCTCGTGGGGCCGAGATTCCGGAATATTCCATTATGATGCCCGGCCTGGGCATCGGTCTCGCGGTAACTGTAGATCGTGCCGTCGGCCGCGGACTCCAAGGTCACCGTCTTGACGCCGGAACCGCCGCCGTCCTCCCAGCCCACCAGAACACCGTCCTCGAAGTCGTCAAAAAAGTCGGTATCCGTGGAGGTGATCGA
>CBDUWU010000346.1:0-2007 GCA_965371015.1 uncultured bacterium
ACGTGTACTGGTAGAACGATGCGGCGCAGCGGACGACATATCATTATAGCAGCGGCGCTGCTGGCGGCGTGTGCTCTCGGCCTGGCGGCCGGCATCACGCCGGCGCGGGCCCAGGACGTGCCCGTCCATCCGGCCAACCTGTCGCTCTTCTATCCGATCGGTACCAACCAGGACCCGACCATTCTTACGTATTTTCGACTCAACCTGATGTACGGCCGCGTGGGCTATATCAAGGGCGTCGACATCGGCACGATCGTCAATCGTACCGATCAGGACATGCGGGGGATTCAGCTGACAGGCATCTACTCGCAGACGGGTAATAACCTGCGCGGAGCCGCTCTGACCGGCGGTATCACGTACGTCGGCGGCAGCGCTCGCGGCGTCCAGGTGTCCGGCCTGGTGAACTTCAACCGCAGCTGGTTCCGCGGCATTCAGTACGCCACCTTTTTCAACTTCGTGCAGGAAGATGTCACCGGTGTCCAGGTAGCATCGCTGTTCAACCTCAGCAACGGCGACACCCGGTATGTCCAGTTCGCGTCGTTCGCCAATCTTGCGGGCGGTAATTTCAAGGGGTTACAGCTCGCCGGCGGTGTGAACTACGTCAATGACCTGATGCACGGTGTCCAGATTGGCGCGACCAACTTTGCCGTCGAGTTCGAAGGCGCCCAGATCGGTGCGCTCAACTTCACCGGTAAAGGACGCGGGATGATGATCGGACTCATCAACTACTCGCGGGAGCTCGATGGCACGCCCATCGGGGCGATCAACTGGGACAAGACCAACGGTAATGCCGACTGGTCGATCTACGGCACCAGCGTCGCGCTCATCAACACGGGCCTGCGGACGACGGTCAACCGCTGGGTCGCGACGGCGGCCGTCGGTTCGAACGATATCCAGGAAGACCGCGACGATACCCTGTTTCTCAGCTGGTACTACGGTTACATGATACCGCTCGGCGACGCGGAAAAATGGTGGATCACCCCCGAACTGGGGTACGTCCACGTGATGCCGCAGTCGAACGAGCCCGGGGAACTCAACGAACTCCACTTCGTGCTGCAGGCGCTGGTCACGGCCGAGCTCCGCGTGTCGGGTATCGCCCGGGTGTTCGCGGGCGCTGGTGTGAGCACGCGGTTCTCCGAGTATTCGTCGCACGCGATATCCCAGACGGATCCGTTATTCCTGGCGGGAGTGGCGCTCTGGTAAACGAATGATAAAACGCTCGAGCATATGGTTCTGGACCGCTGTCGTGGCGCTTGTCGTCGTGACGGCGCCGTCGGTAGTGAGCGCCGAGACGTTCATGCGCAGCGACGACGTCCTGCGCGTGTCGGCCTACCAGGTGCCTGTCGGGATGCGACTGGCCGCGTCTTCGGCGGCGTACGGAGCGGCGATGCAGACCGACGCGGCGGGCAACCTCAAAACCCCCGGGGACTACGGACAGAAGTGGCGCGGGCTGCGGACGACGGGCGAGATCGTCCTGATGAACGCGATCATGACGCTCTTCGGCAAGTATTTCATGGACGAACACGGGTTTGCCGTCAGCCTGGAGACGATCGAGGAGAACCTCAAGAACGGCTTCGAGTGGGACGACAATTCATTTTCGGCCAATAACTTCCGCCATCCCTACCAGGGGGCGCAGTACTTCGGCGCCGCGCGGAGTAACCACTACGATTTCTGGGAGTCGTCGATGTGGTCGATGTTCGGCGCGTGGCTCTTCGAGTACATGGGCGAGGCGCACCACCCTTCCTATAATGACTGGATCAACACCGGCATCGGCGGTATCGGTCTCGGTGAGCCGCTCTTTCGCCTCCAGACCATGGCGCTGGACAACATGGCGACGGGATCGTCGCGCGCGTGGCGCGAGCTGGGCGGGTTCCTTATTCTGCCGCTCGCCGGATTCAACCGGATGGTCACCGGCGCCGCGTTCGAGGAGCACCAGAATCCGCCCGACAGGACGCCCGAGTACTTCGGCGCGCGCTTCGATTTGGGTCTGCGGACGCTCAGCGACGA
>CBDUWU010000347.1:0-1995 GCA_965371015.1 uncultured bacterium
CCGGCAGCCAGCTGTAGGTCCTGTACGTCTTCATCTTGTCGACGGCCGTCGGATCAAAGTCCGACGAGATGCTCATACCCGAACACCCGGGAAACAACGCCGTCGCCACGATAACCGCGGCAGCAAAGATACCGAAAGGCCTGATCGATTCGAACCGTTTCATACTTCCTGTGCCCCGGCTTACCAGCGGTCGTAGGCGACACCGATCTTGGCCGTCCACCACATTTCGGCGTCCTCGGTATCACTGAAGTTCCGTACCGCGTAGTTCATGCGCGCGCTGGCGAGGAAATACACTTCGTTCCACGGGATGAGAAAACCGAACTCCGGCCCGCCGCCGAAGAACCAGTCTTTGTCCTCGAGGTTGGCCAGCCCTATCTGGAGCCGCTTCATGATGTAGTAAGCGCCGACGCCGACGCCGAGGAACATCCTGAAGTTGTGAATCTCACCCGCGTAAAGGTCCAATGTCGCCAGCATCGGAAACGCGTTGATGTACCGGAACTGCTTGCCGGTGAGGGTGCCGCCCTCGATCTCGATCGCATCGGTGCTCTGCTCGTCCCATACCTGCCAGGAAAACTCGACGCCGATCGTAAAGCTCTTGGCAATGTAGGAACGGCCTTCGATGCCGAAACCGATGTAACTGATATCGCTGATAAAGTCGCCTGTGTCACCGAGACCGTCCGAAACGTTCCACGTCACCGCACCCATGCCCACCTGCGCCTGCGAGGCGGCAAGCGGAACGAGCCCGATGACAGCAGCTATCATGATTACACTGATCTTTTTCATTGGTAATCCACCTTCTTCTTCCAGCTATTGTCTTCGTTATTGGCCCGTTTTAATCAAATACGGGGATTGTTCAAACATCTGGTCAATCGCTCCGGAGACCCGGCTCTCTATAGAGACGCTGCTTCCCGAGAGCAGACCGTTGAAGCTGCCCATCCAGAGCACCGGTATGTCGGCGCGGTCCGTCGTGTCATCGATGTTGCGGATATCGAGCAGCATGACGACGAGTGCACCGACGTCGTACGAGTAAACGACCGATCCGGTGTACCACGAGTAGTCCAGCCCCCAGGTGACGTCGACGTCGACGCCGAGGCTGTCTGCGAACCACCCACCCCAGAAGTCAAACCAGGGATTCGACGCGTACGGGTCGTACTCGGTGGTCGCCGCCGCGCTGACCAGCACCGCCATGTCAGGCTTGGTCGCCTGCGGGTCCGCGACGCGCGAGTACCCTCTCGCGGCGAAATTGTCGCTGATCTGTTTCAACAGTACCTGGTCATAATCGTGCGAAATTTCCAGGTTCTGCGAGCCCGGGATCTGGATCTGTATGATCGAATCCGCTCGGCTGTAGAACGTGGTGAACTCGGAAAAGTTCGCGTCCTGGTCGTAAAACGTTGCCACTACGTCGAACTCTTCCGCGCCTTCCGGTGAATTCGGATAGCACGAATACATCACGACCGTCGAAGCCGCGATGAGTACCACCACGGCGAAGCCGCGAAGGGTCCTCAAAAGTGTTTTGTGCATGATTGCTCCTCTCGGATGCCCAGGGGGGTGTCGAAATGAATCAACGAACGCGATATCGCTGGGCGTATAATTTTGGCCATACCGCAAAGTGAAACCGGACCTTGCCGTCTTCGCCGATGGCAAGATCCACACGTATCACGTCCACACTGGGGACCAGGAACCGCAGTCCGATTCCCACCCCTGTCTTGGCCCGGTCCCAGCTGAAGCTGTCGTCCAACTCCAGACCCGGATCGGTGTCCCACGCGATCCCGGTGTCCGTAAAGCCGGCAATCTCCAAACCGAGTGGAAACGCCCACTTCCAGACCGGGAACGGTCGAATGTCAGTTACAAGGTACTGGTACTCGAGCGTGAGTATCATCTGGTTCTTGCCGAACAGTTTCCTGCCCAGCTCATCAAACTCGTACCCACGTATCGAATTTGCACCTCCCATAAAGTATTGTAAATAACTCGGTACGTCAATGCCAACCTGCCCCG
>CBDUWU010000348.1:0-1769 GCA_965371015.1 uncultured bacterium
AGCGAGCGCCCTGGGAGCGAGCGCCGGAGAAGTGCCGCCGAAGGGCGCGATCCTCAAGCGCAAGCTGGGCAAGACCGGGATCGAGGTCCCCGTTGTGAGCACCGGCGCCCGGTGGGGCACCAACGAGCTGCTCATCAAGGCGCTCGACTCGGGCATCACGCACATCGATACGGCCAACTCGTACGGAGACGGCCGGAACGAAACCCAGGTCGGCGAGGTCATCAAGGACCGGCCGCGCGATTCGTACGTGCTCGGCACCAAGGTTGCGCCGACGGGCGTCGACCGCAAGACGGGGCTGTGCACGGAAGAATCGAAGCCGGGGCCGTTCCTGGAGAAATTCAACACGAGCATGGAGCGTCTCGGCGTCGAGTACGTCGACATCCTTTATCTGCACAGTATCGTCACCGAGCAGGCCGCCTTGTGGGAGCCGTATCTCGAGACGATGACGAAGTTGAAGAAAGAAGGCCGGGTCAGGCACCTCGGAATCTCCACCCACAGCAACGAACCCGAGGTCATCCGCGCGGCGGTGAAGAGCGGCGTGTACGAGGTGGTCCTGACTGCGTACAACTTCCGCCAGCCCCACGTGGCCGACGTCGAAAAGGCCATGGCGGAGGCGGCAAACGCGGGGCTGGGTATCGTCGCGATGAAGACGCAGGCGGGCGCGTTCTGGGACAAGGACCGTCGAGAGCCGATCAACATGAAGGCGGCGCTCAAGTGGGCAATCAACAACGAGAACGTTCATACCACGATCCCGGGGTTCAGCTCGTACGAGCAGCTCGAAGTGGATCTCGAGGTCATGCACGACATTGCGCTCACCGGGCAGGACCGAAAGGACCTCAAGCTCGGGGAAGATATGGGGTCGCGCGGCCTGTACTGCGACCAGTGCCGCGTGTGCATGGCCCAGTGCCCGAAGGACATCGAAGTTCCGACTCTCGTCCGGGGATACATGTACATACACGGCTACCGCGACCTCGGCGCCGCCAAACTGGCTCTGGAGCCGGTTGATATAGCCGCGGCGGAACGTGCTTGCGGGTCTTGCGAAAGATGTGCCGTTAATTGTACAATGGGATTCGATGTACGCGACCGGGTGCTGGATGTTGCCAGGCTCCGGAACGTGCCGGATGATTTTATCGGCTGAACAACGAATCTCGAAAGAAAGGTATCTTGTGACAATCAAAGTATCGACAGTACTGGCGGTATTCCTGTGTCTGGCGCTGGCCGCGACGGGCAGCAGCGCCGATGTTAAAACCTTGTTTCCCGAGATGGAGGGCTGGGAGGCCGAAGGCGACCCTCAGGTTTATACGGCCAAGACCCTGTCGGAATACCTCGACGGTCCCGCCGACTTGTATATGAAACACGGTTTCATGGAAATGGGGACGCTCAGCTATTTCGACGACCAGGGGCGGGGGCTGACCGTCGAAATCTTCGTGCACGGTGAAGACGCCGATGCCCTTGGTCTCTACAAGGCGGAGCGGCCGGACGAGGTGACCACGATGGAAATCGGAACGGACGCTTACTACGACTACGGGCTCCTGAACTTCTGCCAGGGACCTTACTACGTCCGGGTTACCGGGTATGACCTGGAGGATTTCGACGAGGACATGCTCACCATTGTTGCCCAGATCGTTTCGTCGAATATCAAGGCCGAGGCGAAGAAAAAGAAGTAATTTCCCCGTTTCTGACAGGGGAGCAGATAAAAGCAGGACCGGACGGTCGCGGCGCGGCCGCCCGGTTTTTGTCGTTCAGTTCGATGCTTTTTTTTCGGGCCG
>CBDUWU010000349.1:0-1639 GCA_965371015.1 uncultured bacterium
GGCTTCCCACAAGACGTTTCCGTCGCCGTCGACCCTCTGGGCGTAGATGTCCCAGTCGCCGCCGCCGTTTCGCGCGTCGGCCCACGCGACGATGGCGCCGCCGGCGCCGTCGGAAATTGAAGATAGCGAGCCCTGCCCCCCGGAACGGGAGGAGAGGGCCGCGTCACCGGCCGTCCACAATTTGTTGGCGAAGCGGTCTATCCGCTGGGCGGATACCCCGCCGCCGAGCCAGATCACGATCGCACCACCGGCGCCATCGGTGACGATCGCGGGACTATATACATCCGTTTGAGTCGAGATCGAGTCGCCGTTCTCCGTCCAGCCTGCACGAGATCCGGTGAACGAAACCGTAATGACCAGGATGGTCAAACATGCGAACAACATTGGCTTGTGTGACATCTGCGCTCCTCCTTGGTTCTGGTAACGGCTGACGACCGCCCCTCATACCCTTCAGATGTGGCGATAAATGCGGAAATCGAATTTCAGATCCGGCTCGTGCGGGTCCTCTGTGAAGTAATGGATATACACAGGATATCAATAAACCAGTTCTGGGTCAACAATCCTGGAACGGGTTGAATCGACTCCAGAATGGCGGTAACCTTCGGGGACCGAACCCGTATTCTATATAATTCCGTCCATCATATCTCCTTACCTGTTTACACCCAACTACTGCCAGGAGGGCCAAAGTGCGAATCTCTATGTTATTGCTCGTCACGCTGGTATTACTGACCGTCGCCGCCGCGGCTTTCGGTCAGGTCGACGCCCGCATGCTGCGCTACCCCGACGTGTCCGCGACGCAGATCAGCTTCGTCTACGCGGGCGACATCTGGGTCGTGGCCAGAGAGGGCGGCATCGCCCATCGACTCAGCTCGCCCCGGGGAGAGGAGTCTTTTCCCAGATTCTCACCCGACGGCACCGAGATCGCCTTCAGCGGCAACTACGACGGGAACGTGGATATCTACGTCATCCCGACCATGGGCGGCACGCCGGAGAGGCTCACGCACCACGGCAACTCCGACAGGATGCTCGACTGGTACCCGGACGGCAGATCCATCCTGTTCGCGTCGAGTATGATGAGCGGGCGCCAGCGATTCCGGCAGTTTCATCGCGTGCCGGTGACGGGCGGTCTGCCCGAGGCGCTTCCGCTCCCCTTCGGAGAGTTCGGCGCCGTCTCCCCCGATGGAAAAACACTCGCCTTCATGCCTATTTCGCGCGATTTCCGGACCTGGAAGCGGTATCGGGGCGGCATGGCCCCCGACGTCTGGCTGTTCGACCTCCAGAGCGGTACGGCCAGAAACATCACCGACAACGCAGCCAACGACGGCCAGCCGATGTGGCACGGCGAAACGCTTTATTTCTTGTCGGACCGGGACTCGAAACAGCGCAACAACATCTGGGCCTGGTCGCAGGAGACGGGCGAGGTACGCCAGGTCACCAAATTTACGAAATTCGACGTTCGTTTCCCCGCGATCGGCCCGTCGGACATCGTGTTCGAAGCGGGAGGCCGCATCCATCTCATGGACCTGGCCACGGAGAAAACCCGCGAAGTGGAGATCTCCATTGTCACCGACGCGGCGACGATCAAGCCGCACGCCGTCAACGTGTCGAAGCTGGCCCGGAACGCTTCCATCTCGCCCAA